>JAIPEP010000025.1 GCA_021737085.1 Desulfohalobiaceae bacterium
CCAAGGCCTCCCGCTGTGACTTGATGTTTTGGCCTATGGACGGATCGTTCTGCGGGATCTGGGTATTGCTCATCTTTTTCCTCCCACTGGCTGGAGGGATTTTTGCAAACAAGATTAGTGGGTCATGGACATGATTACCTATGGTGCCACCCTGGTTCACGGTTCACAACTCATGCCCCACTCCCAGGAAAGGGGCGATGTATGTCTCCATGGCTCAACTTTCAGCAGTCACGGATCACAATTCACGATTTTTGTTCATGCGCTCCTCCGCGATGGCGTCGGCTGCTCGATATGTGGGAATATTTTCGGATTGGGCCTTACTTAGAATATTATAACATGTTTGCCTGATCTCATCCACCTTGGCCGCGACCCTGTCCCGATCCAGTCCGTGGAGCTGCTCCGCTACGAAGATCACTCCGCCTGCATTGGAGACATAGTCCGGCACATAGACAATGCCCATCTCCTCCAGCATATCTCCGTGCCGCTCTGAGGCCAGTATATTGTTGGCCCCGCCAGCAATGATCCGGCAACGGAGCTCCTGGATGGTATTCTCGTTGATCACCCCACCCAAGGCGCAGGGAGCGAACACGTCGCATTCCTGCGCATGAATGGTTTCCGGGGAAACTTGACTGGCCCCGGTTTCCTCGCAGAGCAGGCCACATGCTTTGTCGTCCAGGTCGCAGAGTATGAGCTGCGCCCCTTCCCGGGCCAACATGCGGCAAAGATGACTGCCCACGCTCCCCGTACCCTGGATGGCTATGCACTTATCTTTCAGCTCCGGGGTGCCGTCCACAAACTCCAAAGCGGCTTTTATCCCTTGATAGACGCCACGGGCGGTGTACGGCGAAGGGTCGCCCCCCTTGCTGCTTGTGCCCAGCACCCACCGGGTCTCTTGAGCGATCCAATCCATATCCTGGGGTGTGGTCCCCACGTCCTCCGCTGTGATGTACGTTCCGCCCAGACGCTCAATGAATCGCCCGTAGACGTTGAACAATGTCTGAGACTTATCGTTTTGGGGATCCCCCCAGATAACACCTTTACCCCCGCCCAGGTTCAGGCCGGCCACAGAGGACTTGTAGGACATCCCTCTGGCTAGGCGCACCGCGTCTCGGATCACCTCCTCCTCTCTGGAATAGTTCCAGAAGCGGGTGCCGCCAAGGGCCGGCCCCAAGGCGGTATTATGTATGGCGATCACCGCCTTGAGACCGCTGGGCCGGTCCTGACAGAAATATAGGTTTTCTACGCCGCCCTCCTGCATAAGGGGAAAGACATCCATAAATAGCCTCCATTGTCGACTTGTCCGATTGAGAGCCGAATTGAGCCATTCCTACAGCGTAATCCCCCTGTGCTCTATAAAGCTCCAGGCATATTCAACTTAGACTTCGCCCTTCTGGAGAGCTTGAAGCGGTGTTCCCCGCGCGCGCATCCAAGGCCTCCATGCTCGTGAGGTTGGGCAAATCTGCACAGGAAAGATTCTCAAGCACCACTCATCTCTGTATATGGCAAGAAATGTAATGCAAATACCGAGCCAAACTTACTTCCTTAAAATCCGGTTGCGGAAATCGTTTTCCCACCGGGATCTATTTCCACTATGACTCGGAGCAGAGAAGATATAACCTTCATTCCCGGGCTGACCCGGGCACAAACAAGCATGAAAATGTTGCGAGGCGAGTCAAGGGATGCGCTGATGCCTGTGTTTCATCCCGGCGTCCAATGCCGGGAACGGCTCAAGCTGAGCGGTTCCAGCTGCCTAAACGACGTATGTTCTCCTCTCACCCTTTGCAGCGCGGGCTTTAGAGGCGGTACCGGCAAGGCCTCCATATCGCGCGGAAATAGGCAACCACGTATATGAAACACGGCTTCAGCGCACTCCCTGACGAGCCTCGCCATATCACCTGTCAATTCAAAGCGTTAGACACATTTTCATATAAAAGCCCCAGGAAAAGCCCTGGGAGAAAAAGGGAGCCCGTGTCTGGAAACTCGCGATTGCCTAGAGAGTTAGTGAAAAAGCGCAAGACAAGGAGAGCACGCATTTCTTTGCATGATGTCTTTGTCTGCATGCAAAAAAATGCATTAAGTCTTTTGCCATTCCCGGGAGGCAAGCTCCAAATGGGCTTAATTTGGATCAAGTCCCCGGTTTTAAGGTTTATCGCAAGCCGTATCTGCTGAGCTTGTCGTGCAGACTGCGAATGGAGATGCCCAGCAACTCGGCAGCCCTGCTCCGGCTCCCGTCTGTTTTGCGCAAGGCCTTCTCCAGCATCTGGCGCTCCCATTCCCGACGCATTTGGGGCAGTGTTTTGTTCGGCCAAGGCCGGTCTTGTTCCGCAAGATCGGCATCAAGACCTACCAACTGGAGCGGCGGGGTTAGCGGTGGCAGGTGCTCGGGCCGGATTTGGGTGTCCGCAATATTCATACTGATCGTGGCCCGGCGCAGGACATTCTCCAATTCCCTTACATTGCCGGGCCAGTTGTACTCTTGGAGTATGTCCAGTGCCCGTGGGGAGATGCCCCGGATATTGCGGCCGTATTCCTGATTAATCCTGCCGAGCAGGAAGTCGGCCAGCTCGGGGATATCCTCTTTGCGGCGGTTCAGGTCCGGAATATGGATGGGCATCACCTTGAGGCGATAGTAAAGGTCCTCCCGGAACCTGCCCTGCTTGATCTCCTGTTCCAGGTCCTTGTTCGTGGCCACGATGAACCGGGTGTCCACGGAAATAGGCTCCGAATCGCCCACCCGGACTATCTCTTTCTCCTGTAGGACCCTCAACAGCTTACTCTGAAGGTAAAAGCTCAGCTCTCCGATCTCGTCCAGAAACAGGGTCCCTTTGTGCGCGGTCTCGAAATACCCCTTGCGCACTTTCCTGCTCGATCCGGTGAAGGCCCCGGGGACGTGGCCGAACAACTCGCTTTCCAGGAGGGATTCGGCTATGGCGGCGCAACTGACCCGCACGAATTGCCCCGGGCGGCCGCTTGCCTCGTGGATGGCGTGAGCGAAGAGCTCCTTGCCGGTTCCACTGTCTCCCTGCAACAAAACGGTGGCCGGGGTTGTGGCCGCCCTTCGGGCCTGTTCCACAGTTTCCCTGATCTTGGGGCTGGACCCCACTATGTCCTGGAAACAGTATTTCGTTTCCAGGGAACGGATGTGCCGCTTGGCCTTCTCCAATTCCTCGGCCAAGCGGTAAATTTCGGACAGATCGTGGATTACTCCCACGCTGCCTTTGAGCTTGTTCCCCACCAAAATGGGGGCTCCGTCCACAATTACCGGCCTGCGATGGGGGCCCACCTTCATGGACACCCCGGTGACAGGCTTCTTCTGGCTTAGGACCTTGAGGTGGACGCTTTCCCCTTCGGCGATGTCCACCGTGGCCGGCTTGTTCAGGACCTGATCCTCGGACAGGCCTGTAAGGCGAGTATAGGCCGGATTGATCATGATCCCGGTGCCGTTCTCGTCCACCACGGAAATGGCGTCCTGGGTGGAATTGATCACCGCTTCCAAAAGGCTTCTGGTATCCCGGAGGTTAGTGACCTCCTCTGCCAGACGGAGGAACTCGCTGTTGTCCTGGAATACCGCCACAGCGCCAAGGAGCCCGGCCTCAGCATTTAAGATAGGCAGCCTGCTGGTCAGAATCGTGGTGTCCTCAATGATCTGCCTCTGGTTAAGCTCCCTGGTTCGGCTCTGGAGCACATGGGGAATCCTTGTATTGGGAACTACTTCCCGGATGGACCTGCCCAGGGCCTGATCCGCGGGCGTGGCCAACAGGCGGGAAGCCTCGCAATTGAAGATGCGGATGATGCCCCGATGATCCACGGCAACGAGACCCATGGGCAAGGTGTCGAACAGGAGCCCGAGCTCGCCGGACATATGGAGCTGCTCAAACATAGTAATCCCTAGTTCAGGGTAAATGGGAAGTAGTTCTGGCTCTGCCTCACTGGCTCAGGAGACAAGCATCTGTCCAGACTGGTATATAAGGACCGCCAAGGCAAAGGCAAGCAGGGTATTGAAGGCCACGCTGAAAACACCCCATTTCCAGGACGATTCCCGGATAATAGTAATGACGCTAACGAAGCAGGGAGAATAGATCAACACAAAGACCATGAAGCCGACCCCCTTGAGCCTGCTCCAGGAGGGATCCCGGGCCAGTTTCTGCGACAGCGAGGCCCCTTGTCCCGAGTCCGTCTCCGCCATGGAATAGGCTGTGCCTAAGGTGGAGATAATGACCTCCTTGGCCGCTATCCCGCCTACCAGGGAGATGTTGGTCTTCCAGTCGAACCCTGCCCATTGGGAAACTGGCTCCAGGCCGTGCCCCAGCCTTCCGGCCAGGGAATAGCTCAACCTGAGCTTGTCCTGTTGGCCCCGAGCCTGCTGCAGCTCCTTCTGGAGGGAGGTGCGCCGCTGCTTGGCCTCCGCTTCCTCCAGCTCGGCCTGAATACTCTGAATACGTTGTTTGACTGCATGTGTGCTCCCTTCCGGGGGTGCGGGGAAGCTCATTGCCGCCCAGATCAGAATGGAAACCGCCAGAATGAGAGTGCCCGCCTTGCGGATGTACTGCCACGCCTTCTCCCAGGTATGGATGAACAGGCCTTTCCACGTGGGCAAACGGTAAGGGGGCAGCTCCATGACAAAGGGTGTGGATTCGCCCCGGATAATGGTGGAGCGGAGCAGTCTGGCCACCAGCAGCGCTGCGGTCCAGGCCACCAGGGTAAGCCAAAAGAGGATCTGAGCCGGCGACTCGGGGAAGAAGGCCCCCGCAAGAAGGAGGAAGACCGGCACCTTGGCCCCGCAGGTAAAGAAGGGGGCGGTGAGCAGGGTGGCCATCTTTTCCTTGGGGCTGCGCAGGGAACGGGTGGCCATGAGCCCAGGAACGGCACAGCCCCCTGGAATACCGCCAGACATGATAAAGGGCATCACCGAGCAACCGTGCAGCCCGAAACCGCGGAGCAGCCGGTCCAGCATATAGGCTATCCTGGCCATGTATCCGAAATCCTCTAAAAAGGAAAGGCAGAAGAACATGATCATGATCAGGGGAACGAAGCTAAGCACCCCCCCCACCCCGTCGATGATCCCGGAAACGAGCAGAGAGCGCAGTGTGCTTGGAGGCAAAATCGCCTTGATGCCCTCACTCAGCCAGTCGAAGAGCTGAACAAGCCCCTGCAAGGGAATCTCTCCCACCTCGAAGGTGATCTGGAACATGGCGTAGAGGATAGCGAGCATGACCAAGGGGCCCAGGAACTTATGGGTGAGGACCCGGTCCATCTTGTCCGAAAAGCTGACGCGGTTCATCGCCCTGGAACGCTCCACAACCCCCTGCTTGAGCAGGGAGTTGATAAAGCCGTAGCGGTAGTCCGCGATGATGGCTTCCGGATGTGTGTTCAGGGTCCGCTCACAGTGTTCTGCGATCTCGCGGCAGATCTTCTCCAGCCTGCTGGCGGTTTCCGGATCCGCCTCATAACCCCGCCTAGTTACCTCTACATCCTCTTCCAGGAACTTCAATGCGGTCCAGCGAGGAGGATAGCGCTGGGTCAAAAAAGAGTTCTGCCGAATAATACCGCACATTTGTTGGATGACCGGATCCAAATCCGGCCCGTAGGAGATCTCCAGGGGCCGCCACGAGGACTGATCGGTTTGCTCCGCCGTGCTTATGACCGTATGGAGCAACTCCTCCTTGCCCCGACCGATCCGAGCCGCCATGCCCACCACAGGTGTCCCCAGCATCCTGGCCAACAACTCGGTGTCCAGGCGCATGCCGCTCTTTTCCGCCTCATCCATCATATTCAGGGCAAGAACCAGAGGAATGCCCAGCTCCAGGAACTGGACCGTAAGGTAGAGATTGCGCTCCAGGTTGGTGGCATTGAGGACATTAATCACCAGGGCCGGACTCTCTTCCACCAGGAAATTCCTGGCCACAAGCTCTTCCTGGGAATAGGCGGTCAAGGAGTAGGTTCCGGGAAGATCCACAATGTGCAGGAGTCGTCCCGAGACATTGGTGAAACCCTCGCGCTTGTCCACGGTAATACCGGGATAATTCCCCACCTGTTGGCGGGAGCCGGTCAAAGCGTTGTACAGGGTGGTTTTTCCGGAGTTGGGGTTTCCGGCCAGACCCAGGTAGATCGTGGGACTCATGGCGTTCTCCGCGTTCGGTCATACTGGCTGGGGATGAAGCAAGGACCTGGCGTCGAGGGCCAAGGGACGGCCTTCAGTCGGCCGCCCCTGCAATGAAGGACCCTTCCGAGGGCACCTCAGCCTAGGGTGGCTTAGGCAGGCTGTCAACAGCCGATCCCTTGGTTCAGGTCAGCATTTCCCGCAGCCGGAGCGCGTTGCGAAAGGCGTGGTTGCCGTCTGTGTTGTCGAAGTAGATATGCACTGTCTGTCCCTGCTCCATCCAGGCGCGCGCCCTTTCCGCCCACTGGGCCAGATCCTCTTCGGAATACTCCGAACGGTAGAGCTCCGTGTGGCCGTGCAGTCTGACATAGGCCGTTTCTGAGGTGACTCTGTCCCACATGGGCCAGTCAGGGGCATCGGAGAAGCAGTTGGCCAGACCGTGCTGATGCAGGATTTCGGCTACTTCTTCCTCGAACCAGGACTCGTGGCGAAACTCCACGGCATGCGGAGTATGGGACCAGTTCCGGGACAGAGTGGCGGCAAAGCCCTTCAGTCTTTCCAAGTCCTTGTGCAGGCTGGCCGGCATCTGCCATATAACGGCTCCCAGCCTGGGCAGCAGAGGGGCCACATTGTCCCGCTGCTTCAGCACGGATTCCTCCGGGTCCTTAAGGCGCTTGATATGGGTCACGTAGCGGGTGCCTTTGACCGCAAAGAAAAACGACTCCTGGGTCTCGCTCATCCACTTGCGGTAGGTGTCTTCCTTGAGCTGACGGTAAAAGGTGGCGTTGACCTCCACACTGTCGAATCTTGTTGCATAGTGCTGCAGCCACCGCTTCTGGGGCACCCCTTTGTAGAAGTCATCCTTCCAGTTCTTGTAGTTCCAGCCGCTGGTGCCGATGAACAGGCGACGTCCAGGTTGGGCCGCGTTTGACATCCCCGGACCTCCTTCCTATTTTTCTTGTATACTGCTATACTTCGCGCAGCGATGAAAGGGAACCGGCTATCCCTTACCCTGCCCACCTTGACGGTGTCCCGCCCCGTGTTCCTCAGTCACGGGCGCGGCAAGTGGGCCACGAAAAACTGCGGATGTGCGTCGCACGGTTATAGTCCAATCTAGCTGAGCGATTGATTCGGGTCAAAAGCAAGGAGGGGTTATGGATACGGATACTGTTTTTTTCGTGCCCTGGGATATTAGCGGGAATATGCTGGAGCGGAGCAAGGAGCTCTACAAAAGGGCCGGCACCTTCGATGTGGTCAGCCCCGGGGACAAAGTGGCCATAAAGCTGCATGCCGGGGAGCTGGGCAATCCCAATTACGTGCGGCCTTTCTTCCTCAAGCACATCGTGGATCAGGTGCGCTCTCTGGGGGGCAAGCCCTTTTTGACCGACACCACCACCTACTATCCCTTGCAGCGCAACAACGCAGTGGACCACATGGAAACAGCCGTAGCCAACGGCTTCGGCTTTGCCCCCTTTATCGTGGCAGACGGGCTAAGGAGCGAAAATGGGATTAGCCAGCCCTCGCCTGATCCTCTGCTGTCCGACGTGGAGGTGGCGGGCGCGGTGCATCAGGCGGACGCCATGATCGTTGTCTCGCATTTGAAGGGCCACCCCCTGACCGGCTTCGGAGGGGCGATCAAGAATGTGGGGATGGGCTGCGTGACCAAGAAGACCAAGCTGGAGCAGCACCGGCTCCTGGATCTGGTGGTGCACGAGGACTATTGCCAGGGCTGCGGCACGTGCGTGGAGGCCTGCTGGCTCGATGTGCCCCGAATAGAGTCAGATGTCATGGTTATCGACAGCCCCTATTGCATGCGTTGTCCTATCTGCAGCTCCGTATGCCCCGAGGGGGCCATCACCCTGGAGAATCGGGACAGGATCCTCCACGGCCTTTCCGTGGCTGCAAAAGGAGTAATGGATACGTTCCCTCCGGGAAAGGTAAGCTACGTCAACTTCGCCAACGACGTGAGCACCGTATGCGACTGTGCTGCTGCACAGGGAGACAAATATATCAAGGACGTGGGGATCTTTGCCTCCCATTCGCCCCTGTCCATCGATGCCCTTGGCCTGGAGCACATCGACTACGGCCACCTCAACCGGCTGCACGGAGTGGATTGCACAGAACAACTGGCCAAGATGGCGGAGCTTGGGACTGCAGGCAGCAGAAGCCCAGCGCTGGAGAAGGTCTAGTCTATCCGCCCGGACAGGCTTTACCCGCCCTCCGGGATCAGGCCACTCCAAGGGCTCGGTCCCTTATCGTTCCAGGGCCAGCCCTGTGACGGAGGACTTCACGCAGACAGGTAGAAAAATTCAGCCTGCCCAGGCACCGAGCCCGACTTGACCAGGAAGAATCCCTGGGTGTATCTAGTTTGCGATTGCGTCTAAGACCGCAACCAAGGCCAGAAGATGTTCCTCAGGCCTTGCCAGGAGGCGGACATGCAAAAATACGAGTGCCCCTGCGGCTATGTCTACGATCCGCAGGAAGGCGACTACGAGCAGGGTATCGAGCCCGGAACCCCCTTTGAGGACCTCCCGGAGACTTGGGTCTGTCCGGTTTGCGGAGCGGAGAAGGAGTATTTCGAACCAATCGATTAGCCTGCCCCTGGGCTAATCGGGTCCTGCGGAGGAAGTTATATCCGCACCGCGGGAGCTCACGGCTCGCTGGAAAGTGGATGCGAACAAGTAGAGGAGGCTTATGCGGATAACCTGCCCTAACTGCGGTTTCAGCCGGGATATGCCCGAAGACAGGATCCCCCAAGCGGCCCGGCTGGCTACCTGCCCCAAGTGTCAGCACAAGTTCCGGCTCCGGGAGGAGGAAGACTCCTTTATCCTCGAGGGGGAGGGGGAGCAGGAGGAGGGCCCTCCCTCAAGCTCCCCGGCTGAGGAGGCAGGTCAGGACAACGGAGCTACTCCCCTCGATACGCAGGAGACCCGGGAAGATAATATCTGGCGCAGGTTGGAGGATCTGGGTGACCAGCCCTCCCCTCCTGGCACCGGATCCGGCCAGAGGACCCAAGAAGAGGAGCCGCGCTGGGAAGCGGAAGGTGTGCCCTGGGAGAGGATTCAATCCCTGGGTTTTTTCCCGGCTCTTTTCCAGACCATAAAGCAGGTGATGCTCTCCCCAGTAAAGTTCTACCAGGATTTGCCCACCTGGGGAGGTTTCGGCATGCCCACTGCCTTCTATGTGCTGATTATGGAGGTGCCAGCACTTGCCCTGATCTTCTGGCTCATGAGCGGGATTTTTCCCCAGGTCGAAGGTGAGGCTAGCGGGCTTTTCCATTTGGGTTTCACCGGGATCGGCTCCCTGACCTTTCTGCTAGTATTCCCGGTGTTTATGGTGGTCAATCTTTTCGTGAGCAGCGGCCTGTACCACTTGTTTCTCATCCTCCTGCAGGAGGGCTCTGCGGGGTACGAGGGGACCTTTAAAGTGGTCTGCTATTCCTCCGCGCCCATGGTGCTGACCCTCATTCCCGTGTTCGGGATGTGGGTGGGCGGTATCTGGCAACTTGTCTGCATATACTTCGGTTTCAAGCTCGTCCACGACATTAGCCCGGCCAAGGCAGTGATCCCTATTGTGCTGGTACAGCTTTTGTTTGTCCTGCTCTTGAGCGGAACCACCGGGCTAGCCTGACCGCGTCATTTTACCAAATAAACTCACAGGGCTACGAGTGCTTTATGTCTCGGCAAATATCCTGGCACGGAGAAGGAACCATGCTAGGTTGGCTCGGCAAGATCCTCAGGCTTCTGCAAAGCCGTTTCCAGGATCACAGGCGGCTATCCTCCGGAAATTTCAGAAAGATGGTCCGAGACATTCGGCAAATGGCGGATGTCTCCGGCAGGCTGTGGATCCAGGACACCGATTTCCAACAGCGGGTACGCAGGATCCACACGGAAATGGATCAACTGGATGAGCTCCTTACCAAGCGCTCTTTCCAAACCCTGTCCCGGGACAAAAAGCAGGAGCTGCACCATAGCCTGCAGGTCTCCAGGGAGGAGCTCCTCAAGAGCATTCACTCCGCTCCCTGTCCCACGGACAGGATCCAGTAAATCGCTGCGGAACACGTCATCCGCGCCGGAATTACGGCAAGCCCCGAAATAAGCAGGATATGGCCTCTACTATCCTGAGCCTGGCGTCTTCCGCAGCGGAAAAGGAAAAAAATATTATGATTGGTGTATCCAAGCTATACTGCAACACTGTAGAGCCTTCCGATACCTTGCGCTATGAGCGAAGATCCCGGGATCTGCCGGCGCACCTGCTGCAGTTCTCCCAGGACAAGAAGCCGGTAGTGGTCTGGAATGTGACCCAAAGATGCAATCTGCGCTGTATTCACTGTTACGCGCAGGCCACTGCCCATAGTCAAAAGGAGATCGGCACAGAGGCGGCAAAGGATATCATCCGCGATCTGGCTGACTTCGGATCGCCTGTCTTGCTTCTTTCCGGTGGCGAACCCCTTATGCGCTCCGACCTTGGCGAGCTTGCGGCCTTCGCAGTTAACCAGGGCATGCGTGCCGTGATCTCCACCAACGGCACCATGATCAGCAAGGAAAAGGCGCGGGAGCTTCGCTCCATAGGGCTGTCCTACGTGGGCATCTCCATTGACGGCACACAGGAGGCGCACGATAGCTTCCGCCAGGTGGACGGGGCATTCGATCGTGCCATGCAGGGGTTGGAGAACTGCCAGCAGGAGGGCCTGAAAGTAGGGCTACGCATGACCGTCAGCCGGAACAATGCAAGGGAGGTCCCGGCTGTCTTCGATCTTCTGCAGGAGCGGGAGATTCCCAGGGTCTGCTTCTACCATCTCGTCTATTCCGGCCGGGGCTCGGAGCTCATGGAGCAGGATCTGGACCATGCCCAGACCCGGCGCTTGGTGGACCTGATCCTGGACCGAACCTGGGAGCTGCACCAGCAGGGCTTGGAAAAGGAGGTCCTTACCGTGGACAATCACGCGGACGGGCCCTATATCTATCTTCGCCTGCTTCGGGAGAATCCGCAGCTTGCGGCGAAGGTTTGGCGGCTTTTGCAGTACAATGAGGGGAACAACTCCGGACGGGGCATCGGCTGCATTTCCTGGGACGGCAAAGTACACCCGGATCAGTTCTGGAGGGAGCACGTCCTGGGCAATGTCCTGGAGCGCCCCTTTTCCCGGATATGGGTCGATAGCGGGATCGAGTTGCTGCGAAAACTCAAAAACAAGAAGCAATACATCCAGGGCCGCTGCGCCGCATGCCGTTTTCTGGATGTGTGCGCCGGCAATTTTCGGGCCCGGGCCGAGGCCTATTATGGGGATATGTGGGCCCCGGACCCGGCCTGTTATCTCACCGACGAGGAGATCGGCCTGCATGCGGCCCAGACCGGTTAAAGCACCTTAGGAATCAAACTGGCGGCAGGAGAAGACATGCCGGATAAGGAGCCCTTCTTTCGCGGAAGACGGTTACGCAGCACCCCAGGATTGCGCGATATGGTCCGGGAAACCCGGATAGGTCCGCAGGACCTGGTGCAGCCATACTTCGTTGTGGAGAACGATCCCCAGGCCAGACAGGAAATTTCCTCCATGCCGGGCCAATACCAACTGGGGCGCGAGGCCCTGCTCCGGGAGCTGGAGCATCCGGTAGGACAGGGTCTCAGGGCTATCGTCCTTTTCGGCGTCCCGGAGCATAAGGACGAAAACGCCTCTGGAGCCAGTGATCCTAGAGGGGTGATTCAGGATGTGGCGCGACGGGTCAAAGAGGCCTACCCCGAGTTGACCCTGATCACGGATGTCTGTCTCTGCGAGTACACCTCTCACGGGCACTGCGGACTTGTGCAGAACGGCCATGTGCTAAACGACGCTACCCTGGAGCGGCTTGCCGATACCGCCTTGAGCCAGGTCCAGGCCGGAGCGGACGTGGTCGCCCCTTCGGACATGATGGACGGACGTATAGCCGCGATCCGGAGACGGCTCGACTCCCACGGATATGTCCATACCCCTATCCTGTCCTATGCCGTGAAATACGCCTCCGCCTTCTACGGTCCCTTCCGGGAGGCCGCACAGAGCGCTCCGGAATTCGGGGACCGCAGGACCTATCAGATGGATCCCGGCAACCGGCGTGAGGCCCTCCGCGAGGCCGAGGCGGATATTGAAGAGGGCGCGGATATGCTCATGGTCAAGCCGGCACAGCCCTACCTCGACGTCCTGCGGACCATCAGAGAACGCTTCGATTATCCCCTCGCCGCGTATCAGGTCAGCGGGGAATACTCCATGCTCAAGGCTGCGGAGAGAATGGGTTGGCTGGACGGTACACAGGTGGCTCTGGAAGCCCTGAACGGGATCAAGCGGGCCGGAGCGGACCTCATCCTATCCTATTTCACTGCGGAGCTGTTGCCGCTGCTTTGAGGAGCAGCGGGAAGGATAAGCGCGCTGAACATGAGTCGAGCCCAAACCGACACCGTCCCGGAACTGAGGGTCCTGGCCTGGGAGGTAACCCGGGCCTGCAATCTGGCCTGCAGGCACTGCCGGGCAAACGCCCAGTTGGAGCCCTTTCCGGGTGAGCTGGATCAATCGGAGGGCCTTAGCCTGATAGACCAAATCTCCCGGACCGGCAACCCTATCCTCATCTTTACCGGAGGCGAGCCCCTCCTGCGCCAAGACATATTCCAGCTAATCGAACGGGCCCGGGCCAATGGCCTGCGCTGTGCCATCGCCCCCAACGGAACCTTGCTGGATGCGGAGAATGCCCGCCTTCTGGCAAAAAGCGGGATCGAACGAGCCTCCATTTCCATTGATTCACCGGACGCAGCCGGCCATAATGCCTTCCGAGGAGTGGAGGGTGCTTTCGAGGCCTCCATGCGGGGGATCGAACATCTGCGGCAGGCAGGAATCCCTTTTCAGATCAATACCACGGTCACCAAGCTCAACCTCTCCTCTTGCGAAGAAATTCTCCGCCTCGCCCGCGACTTGGGGGCAGTGGCCTGGCACATCTTTCTTCTGGTCCCTACCGGCAGGGGAAGCGCCATGAAGGAAGGGATCCTCTCCAGCCAGGAATACGAGAGGATCCTGAACTGGTTCTATGACATGAGCAAAACGAGCCCCATTCAGCTCAAAGCCACCTGTGCCCCGCAGTACCACAGGATTCTTCGGCAGAGGGCCCAGAAGGAGGGCTTAGCGGTCAATTACGCCAATTTCGGGATGGACGCGGTAAGTCGAGGCTGCCTGGGGGGTAATGGCTTCTGCTTCATTTCCCATTCCGGTCAGGTCCAGCCCTGTGGCTATCTGGAGCTGGATTGCGGGCAGGTCAGGGAAGAGCCCTTTCCCTCTATCTGGCGCAATTCTAAGCGCTTTCGGGAGCTCCGGGATCCGTCTTTTTACAGCGGAAAGTGCGGGGTTTGTGAATACGAAAGGGTTTGTGGCGGGTGCCGAGCCCGGGCTCAGACCATGAACGGGAGTTATCTGGCTGAAGAACCCCTCTGCGCCTATCAGCCCAGAAAGGTAAGCGCAAATGGACCTAACGGATAGGCGAATCCTGGACATAATCCAGTCCGATTTTCCCCTGGTCAGCAGACCTTACTCGCATATCGGCTCTGATCTCGGGCTCACCCAGGCTGAAGTGCTGGCCCGTGTACGGGCCATGCAACAGAAGGGCATTATCCGTCGGATAGGGGCTAATTTCCACTCCCGCAAACTGGGATGGAAGAGCACACTGTGCGCCGCCTCCGTTCCGGAAGACAGGCTCAACGATTTCATCAGCACAGTGAACACTTACTCTGGAGTCACCCACAACTACCTCCGCAGACACACCTACAATATCTGGTTCACCTATATAGGGCCCAGTTGGGAGGACATCGAGCGGGACATAGCAGACATCTCCCGCCAAACCGGAATCAGGGTCCTCAACTTTCCCGCGCAGCGAATGTTCAAAATCAAGGTGGACTTCCCCATGCAGGAGGATCAGCCTAGCTCTCACCTGGAAAATCCGTTTCCAGAAGGGGACTAGCCTTGGCTCTTTTTGGAGAAAAGAAGAAGCAAGCCAAACAGTAAATCATACTACCGCTTTTTGTTTCTTGGGGGAAAAGAAACAAAAAGCCCCGGGCAGCGGGGTGTCCAGGGCTTTCAGAATGGCTTCGGGACTAGTGTTAGAAGCCGAAGTCGCCTTCTGATGGGCCGCTGCTTCCTCCAAAGCCGAAATCCTCTTCTGGCTCGCTTGTTCCTGCGCCAGCGCCAGCGGCCTCGGCGCCTCCCCCGGCGGCTCCTGCCTCTCCGGAGACAGTCACCACACCGTGCTTCTTGACCTCGTCAATCTTGGCCAGGAGATCGTCCACCTTACTCAGGTATTCGTCCACCTTGGAGGATGAGGCCATTATCTTCTTCTCGCCTTCCTCCTGCATCTGGGACTCGTAATCCTGGACCTTAGTTTCCAGGGAGGCAATCTTCTTCTTGTTCTCCTCCAGGGTACCCTCGTATTCGGCGATCTTCTCCTTCTGCTGCTGGAGGGTCTGCTTGTACTCCTGCAGCTGCTGAAATACGGCGTCCACCTCTTCCTGCATATCCGGGGGGAGGGACATAATGGACACGTTCTCCCCCAGCTCGGTGACCTCCTCTTTCTTGGCGCGGGCGAGCTCGGGATGCTGTTCGTAGATCCAGGCCTTGACCAGCCCGGATGCAAAAGGAGCGAACTCCTTGTCCACTTCCTTGCCCGTTACGAAGCTGAGCAACTCGAGCACATCATTGCTATATGCGCCTGGCTTGCCCCGCAAATAAGAAACAAACGTCTGCATGGGGAATACTTTGCGCGTTTCTGCCATGGGTGCCTCCTTCTTTTATAGGACATACAATTGATTTTTCTGCTCAGTTGAAATCTCTGTGGAGACCCTGCCCAGCCGACGGGCATGGGCCAAAGCCACGACCCTATAGACGAGATGGCCCAGCTTGGACCAAGGGAGATAGGCAATGAGCATGAACACGGAAATCAGGTGCAGATAGTACACGATGTAGGACAGACCGGCCACGTGAAGCAGGCGGAATATCTCGCTCAGGATTCCGGTCAGGGTGACCACCCAGATGGTCGCCAGGAGATACCAGTCATAGAAGGAGGAGCCGTCCCGCTGCGCGGCGTTGAGACGCCTCTTGGTCAAGTAGACCAGGCCCACAACCAAGCCTATGGCCCCCAGATTGGCCAGTATCTTCACCGGATTCCACAGGGCCATGGGATAGGGCATATCCAGAAAGCCGACCACCTTGCCGCTCCAGTGGGTGAAGGCCACTATGCCTGTGACAATGAACAGGGCCACAAAAGAGTAGAAGAGAAGGATGTGCCCTTTGAATTTGGCCTCCTCTGGCTCCTCGGTGCCGCAGTCCCGCCATTTCTTGTGCGTGATCACCTCTTCCTTTATCACCTGCCACAGGCTGACCCAGATGCTCTGCGGACGATGGAACCCCACCACGAAAGTGCGCGGCTGCTCCTTAAAGGTCTGGGCCATGGTGCTTATGCCCCGATAGAAGGTGTAAAGAACGAACAGGGCGGCGAGGCCGAATATGGGATCGATGCTGAAATCTCCGGGGAAGATATGTCCGAATTCGATCTCTCCATGCGGCGTGGGGAAGGGAGTGCCGTAAATGGATCCCGTAATTAACCAAACGATCAAAAAGATCACCGCGGGGATGGCGATCAGCTTGGGCAGATGCTTGGCAGAGCTCATCCAGCGTCCCAGAAACCTGGGGCCGGCCAAACTCTGATAGGCCACGTTCCGCAGTGCGGCCATTAGCTCGCCGGGATTTGCTCCGCGGGGACAGGTTTCCGTACACTGGCCGCACTTATGACAGAGCCAAATGTCCACATCCTGGACCACTTTGTCCTTCAGTCCCCACTGCGCCCAGATCATCTCCTTGCGGGGAAAAGGCTTGTCCATGGGAGAGATAGGGCATATTACGCTGCAGGTGGCGCACTGGTAGCACTTGTTCAGATCTAGCCCGCCTACATTCTGAAGATCCTGAATAAATCCCAGATCGGGCTCGATTCGGCTTACGCTCGTCATATAGCTCCTCCTAGAAACCCTTGAACGGATTCGGTCCCAGATTGAATATCTCGTCAACGAAATTGTCGATGATCTGCGGGATGAGCTCGTAGTCGTCGATTGCCACTTCCTCCTGCCGCACACGCTCGGTCTCGATGCCCAGCTTGTCCAGTGTCTCTCCTATGTTCTGCATGCGGCCCTCGCACAGCTCCGAGCCTTTCATGAAGTGGCACTGGTAGTCGTTGCCGTACTTGCACCCCAGAAGGAGACAGCCGTCATTGCCCTTACTCATGGCGTCTGCGATCCAGATCGTATTCACCGAACCCAGGCAGCGAACCGGGATAATTCGCACATAGGGGCTCCACTTCTTGCCCTGTTGGGCGGCCATGTCCAAGGCGGGATAAGCGTCGTTCTCGCAGGCAAGAATAAGGATGCGCGGACCGCCTTCCTCCATTTCCTCCGGGACCTGGATGGAGCTGATCATGGACCCGATCTGGCCCACGCTGTAGTTGTCGAAATAGATCACGCGCTCCGGGCAACATCCCATGCAGGTCCCGCAACGGCGGCATCTGGCTATATTGGGTTTGGGAGTCCCGTCGGCATCCTCCTCCAGCGCGCCGAAGGGGCACTCTATGGTGCACCGTCTGCACTGCGTGCAGCGGACGAAGTTGAACTTGGGATAGGTCAGATCCCCGGAGCGGGGATGCACAGACATACCCCGGTTGACCGACTCCAGGCACTGAATGGCCTTCAGCGCCGCACCCTGCGCGTCCTGCTCGGTCTTGGCCAGGCCCATGGGCTGATGCACGCAGCCAGCGGTATAGATGCCCGTACGCCGTGTTTCGTAGGGAAAACAGATATAGTTGGAATCGGCGAATCCGTCGAAAAGCTCCAACTCGGGAAAGGCCAGGCCCTGCCTATAGGCCAGCTGGACAACGGGATCCAAAGCCGTGGTGGGGACCAGCCCCGTGGGAAGCACAAGCAGGTCGGCCTCGAGCTCCACCGGCTCGCCCAGGAGATTGTCCTCCACCTTGAGGATCACATTGTCCTGCCTGCCCGCATCAACCGAGGTAACCATGCCCTTGCTGAGCATAATCCCGGGGTCGTCCTGGGCAGCTTTGTAGTAATGCTCATTCAGCCCGGCTGCGGTCATATGCTCGTAGATAATGTAGCTCACCGCGCTGTCATCGCTCTCGCGGATATAGTTGGCCTGCTTGAGAGCGGTCATGGTGGTGAGCTCCGTAGTATAGGGCAGATGGCGATAGGACTCGGTCTTTTCGAAGGGCTCCTCTATAGCCGTCTCTTCGCCTTCTTCCTGCTGCTTGCGGCGCTCTTCCTCTTTGCGGGCCTTCTCCTCCTCTTCCTGGCGGGCAAACTCCTCCATCATATGGCTAAAGCCCAGAACAAAGGCTACTCTCCGGGGCTTGGCACCGTCACTGGGACGAACGATCCCACCCTGCTGGGCCATTTTTTCCAACTGCCACATGGTGACCACATTCTTGTATTGCCCATAACCCATGGGCTTCAAAAAGGAGGTGTCCTGCTCCTCCCAGCCTGTAGCCACCACCACGGATCCCACGCTCTCCTGTTCCTGCTCCGACCCGGTCTGAATGGTGGCAGTATATTGCCCGGGCTGGCCATCCAGCGATTCCAGGGTGGATTGAGTATACACAGTAATTTTATCGTGTTTCTGGACTGCATCCACCTTCTCCTGCAGACCCACATCCTGGAGCTGTGTGTAGGCCGGCTTTTGGGGAAAGGTTTTGTACATCTGCGCTGCATGTCCGCCGAGCTCTTTCTCCTTCTCCACCAGAACCACGCTGTAACCTGCTCCGGCTGTGCTCAGAGCGGCGGTGAGGCCGCCCCAGCCACCGCCTAATACCAGAACAGTCTTTTCCGTCTCCATTGCTTCCGCTTCGGGCGCCTCAGTCCGCTGCAGCTTAGTGACGGACATGTTAATATAATCCTGGGCTATGCTCTGCAGGTCCTGCGGCTGTTCCCCTTCTTGGGGAAGGGAGCCGTCCGGGTTCTTGTAGGCCCAGACTCCGAGCTCGCGAAGATTGACCCGGTCCACGCAAATATTCGACCCGAAGTCGAAGAACTCCTGATCCTTTCTGGGGGAGGTCCCGCAGACGGACACGGCATCGATTTCACCGGCATCGATATCCTGCCGAACAGTCCTGTGCCCTTCCTCGCTAGCGAGCTGATCCACGACACGGACCACAGGGCAGGCGCTCTCCCATTTGTTTTTGACCCTTTCCGTAATGGATTCGAGATCCAGGTAGGGCTCGAGACTGGACTTATCAAAATAGACACCGATCTTCTCGGCCATTTTTACCTCCCTCTCACCGTTTGGATGGCTTTCATTGCCGCAGCGGTTCCGGACTGGGCGGATTTCATGACATCTAAGGGCTCAACTGCGCAACCCGCAGGAAAGATGCCGGCATTGTCGCTTTCGTAGACAAAACCTTCCTCGTCAGCGGAGAGTTTAAGGGGCAGCGTTTCTTGGGCCAGGTTGGGCTGCATTCCAGTGGCCAGAACCACCATATCGTAAGAGTTCCGGAGCTTGCGGCCGGAAATCGCGTCCTCCGCAGTGAGCCAAACCGCTCCACTGGCCACATCCTCTTCCACTTCGGCGACCTTGCCCTTGATGGCTTGGATATTCTCGTCCGCAAGTGTTTCTTGGGCGAAATGGTCGTAGCGGCCTGGAGTCCGGAGATCGATATAATAAATATCCACCCTGCTCTCGGGATACTGCTCCCGGAGATAGCGGGCTTGCTTCAGGGAGGCCATGCAACAGATGTAGGAACAGTAGCTCAGGTGATTCTCGTCCCGGGATCCTGCGCACTGAACAAAGGCGACACGCTTGGGGGCCTCGTGGTCGGAAGGTCGCAGGATCTTTCCCTCTGTGGGGCCTGAGGGAGCGGCAAGCCGTTCCATCTGCATGTTGGAGATGCAATTGGCAATTCTTCCGGCACCCAGATTGGTCAAATTGCTTGCGTCGTAAGGTTTCCATCCGGTGGCCACCACAATACTGCCCACTTGAAGAGTTATGGTCTTCTCCTGCTGATTGAGATCGATCTGTCCGGATTTAGACAGTTTAGTCCGATCCTCCTCAGTGAGATTAGCGGTATCCAGAACGTAACGGTAGGGATAGGCGAATGGGGCGCTCATGTACAGTGGCTTGCGCTTGCATAGGCCGAGCTCGAACTCATTTTCTACATCCTGACTCAAGCTCTGTGCCAAGCCACTCAGATCGACGCTTGAAGGGGGAGTGTGCCTGGGCCTCAGCTTCACCGTGACCTCGTAGTTGCCTACATCCCCGCTAACGGAAACCACTTCCGCCAAGGTGAAGACCTGAAGGTTCTTGTTGTTCTTGATCCTTTGGTACTGGATCTCCAATCCGCAGGAGGGCGGGCAGAGCTTGGGGAAGTACTTGTTCAGCTGCATGACCCTGCCCCCCAGATAGGGGCTCTTTTCCACCAGGAAGACCTCTTCACCGATTTCGGCTGCTTCCAAGGCAGCGGTTATTCCGCTAAAGCCCCCCCCAATTACCAGTATGCTTTGTGACATCGGACTCCTCCCTCTATCTCAAATCGTTTGCCGCGCGATAAGCTGAACAGCGGATGTTCACGCCAAAGCGGCGTCTCAGGGCGCGTGCGGGATTCCAAAAACAGTTCATCCTGTACAAAACCCAGGCAAAAATGCTTTTGTCCAGGATGGACTGCTTTTGAAAAAAAGGCCGCAGACCGCGAAAGCGGCCTGCGGCCTGATTCCGGCTTACTGCTTACGGGGCATAGGGATCCGGAACGATTTTGATATAGGGCCTCTTGAACAGAGTCACCTGATTCTTTTCCGGATCGTACTGAGAGTTCACAAAGCAGAGCCAAGTGGAGTCGTCGATTCCCATATAGTCGGTGCGGTAGTAGAACCCGGGATAACGGCTCTCCTTACGGAACTCGATGTGCTGCATGTGCAGGCGCACGGTCCACAGCCTGTGGTATTGCTCCCAGGCCCTCATCAGCTCGTGCAGATCGCGTGCGACCAGCTTCTTGGCGTCCTCCTCGAGCATATCCAAGAGCTTGAAGCCCTGAGAGAGCATGGCCTCGGAGGTCATGTACATGGTGGAGCAACCGCCGCCATACTCGTCCGTGTGTTTCACTAGGCGGTCCATGAAGTTCTTGGGCGTGATGCAGTAGGGATTCACCGTGGGATCGGTGGACTCCTCCTTGGCCTCATGCCAGGTGTACCAAGGCTGATAGACCATGTTCTTGGCTTCCTCCGAGCTGATTTTCAGCTGCGGCTTGAAGTCCTTGTGATCCACGCACCAGCGGACCAGCTGCTTGCCCACGATGCGGCCCTCGGCGTGGGATCCGGAGGAGAACTTGTGCCCGGAGGCCCCGACGCCGTCCGCAGCGGTAAACAAGCCGTTGACCGTGGTCATGCGGTTGTAGACCTTGCCGTTGTCCGCCTTGACCTTGTAGTCATCCGGCACCCAGTCCTCGTCCGGACCGGAGACCCAGATGCCGCAGCATCCGGAGTGGGAGCCCAGGAGATATGGCTCGGTGGGCATTAGCTCGGACACGTGCTCTTCGGGTTTGATGTCCATGGCCGCCCACAAATTGGCCTGACTGGGGCACATGTCCAGGAAGTCCTCCCAGGCCTCGGACTCCAGGTGCTTCTGCTCCTGCTTGTTCAGCTCCTTGAAGGTGTTCTGCAGGGCGGTGACGGTGTCCATGAACAGCGGCCCGCGTCCCTCGCGCATTTCGCGCATGGCCAGATGGTTCCGCAGGCAGGCGGGAACCACGGAGCCGGTGGCATAGCCGCGGTCCTGGTAGGGCTTGAGCATGGCCTCGTTGTTCTTGACGTAGTCCTCGCCCTTGGAATTGACCGCCTGGGACTTGAAGAGCAGGAACCAGGCTCCCACAGGGCCGTATCCGTCCTTGAACCGGATGGGCACAAAGCGGTTCTCCATCATGGTCATTTCCGCGCCGACCTGAGCGCACATGGCGTAGGTGGAGCCGGCGTTCCAGACCGGATACCAGGCCCGGCCCATGCCCTCGCCCGTGGCGCGGGGCCGGTAGACGTTAACCGCTCCGCCGCAGGCGACCAGCATGCAGTTGGCCCGGAAGATATAGACCTTGTTCTCCCTGGTGGAGAAGCCGACAGCCCCGGAGACACGGTTGGGCTCGTTGGCGTCCATGAGGAGCTTGACCACGAAGACCCGCTCCAGGTAGCGCTCCTCGCCCAGGGCGTTCTTTGCCGCCTCGGCCACGATCACCTTGTAGGACTCTCCGTTGATCATGCACTGCCAGCGGCCGGAGCGGACCACCTGGGCGCCCTCGCGCACCTTGTACCCCTCGGACTTGGCCTTGGCCCCGTCCAGGTTCTTGCCCTCCTTCTTGACCCAAACAGGCAGGCCCCATTCCTCGAACAAGTGCACGGAGTTATCCACGTGGCGGCCCACGTCGAAAATGAGATCCTCGCGGACGATGCCCATGAGATCGTTGCGAATCATGCGCACATAATCGTCCGGTACGTTCTCGCCCTGCTTCATGCCTAGATAGGTGTTTATCGCGGACAGACCGGGGGCAACAGCGCCGGAGCGCTCCACTGCCGCCTTGTCCACGAGCAGGAGGTTGACCCCGAACTTGTCCGCCCACCGTACGGCCTCGACCGCTGCACCGGTTGCGGCCATGCCGCCACCAACGATCAAAGCATCAGTATCCATCTCCACAACTTCGGGCTCTGCAAGCGTCAGGCCTTTGGTTGCGTCCTTTGTTGGCAACTGAGGCATAATCCCTCTCCTTTTTCAAATTTGCGTGTTATCCTCGGATAGACTCCGCATGGCTTAGCACAGTCCTTAGTCCGGGTTCTTCCAGGTCTGGGTGACGTCCGCGTCCTTTATGTCGTACTTCTGCGCAATCGCCCCTTGGGGAGTAACAACTTCTGTCTCGTTGAAGAAGTTGGGGCTCTCCAGATCCTCGGGCTCGCCCTGGCCGTACCCGGTATAGGGATCGATGGAGCCTTCCGCCGTGGTGCGGATGGGGAACTTGAAGCGCTTGACCTCCCCGCTGCGGAACTGAACGGTCCACATGATGTCCTCTGCGCTGCGCAGGGGAATGCTGGTCCCGCCCATGGGGGCAAAGTCTGCGTAGGGCCGAATGGTCATGGCCCCCTGGGGGCAGATCTTGATGCAGGAATAGCACTCCCAGCACTGGTCCGGCTCCTGGTTGTAGGCCTTCATTTCCTTTTCATCCAGGATCATCAGATCGTTGGGGCAGACGTACATGCAGGCCGTTCTCTCTCCGCCCTTGCAGCCGTCGCATTTCTCCGGGTTCACGTATGATGGCATGTCCATCCCTCCTTCAGTGGTTTAGGGTTGTACCCTTGAAACGGGCACCACTTCCTTTGTTGGGTTGTATGGCTAAACTAAGCCGGGGCCTTGAGGCCCCGGCCGACTTTACCGAACCTCTTTCAGCACGTCGTCCATCACTTGCAGACTCTTCTTTTCCACCACCTTGTCGAAGATCTTGTCTTTGACCTTCTTGGGGAGCAGCTCGATGCTGCCAGTAGTGGAGGTGTCGTGCTTGGCGCCGAATTCGTTAACCAGGACCTTGGCCTGCTCGTCCGTGGCGTAGGCCACGAGGACCTTCATCCCGGCCAGGCGTTCTTCCGCGTGATGGGACAGTCCGGCCTTCTCCAGCTGCTCGTAGCGCTCCTCGTTGACCCACACGTAAATGGGGTTTTTCGCCTCTGCCATGTCCAAACCTCCTCTTGCGAGCTATAGGGGTTTAATATTGAATACGGGGATGCGGTTCTCCAGGTACTCGTCGGTCACGAAGGGGGAGCCCTGGCCGTACTTCTCGGCGCACTCCTGGACCACGTCGAAGACCTCTGGCCGGATGATCAGGCGCGGGGGCTTCACCCCGTCGGTCACGATGCTGCGGATGAGCGTGCCGCTGAACTTCTGCTGCTTGTCCTTGTGATTGCAGAGGCCCTCGCTGGTAATCTCCGCGCACACCGGGCAATAGAGCCAGTTCATGGAATAGACAGGGGTGATGTCCAGCTTGTCCCGGACGCTGTCCAACATGTGATGGGCATCGTACCCGCCGTAGTAGTCTCCCACTCCGGCGTGGTCGCGGCCGAACATGTGATGGGTGATGCCCAGGTTGGTGCGCAGGATAGCGTGGAAGATGGCCTCTTTGGGACCGGCATAGCGCATGTCCCAGAAGGTCAGGGAGGTCAGGTGGTTGTGCGGGCCGAAGTAACCGGCTTTTTCCAGCTCGTCCTGGCAGAGGATGATGGCTTCGTCGATGTAGTCCTTCT
>JAIPEP010000026.1 GCA_021737085.1 Desulfohalobiaceae bacterium
GAGGAGGGATCTGATCGTGGCAAAGGCCTGAGCCGTCTGCTCCACTGGATTGCCCCAGCCCAAGGCGGCTGGCTTTGCAGCGGCGTAGAGCCTGGCCGCCTCCCGAACCCGTTCCGGAGGGACCCAGGTGTATTCCTCCATGGCCTCCGGGGTATAGCCCCGGACGCGCTCAGCCAATGCTGAAAATCCAATGGTCCAGTCCCGGACAAAGGCTTCGTCGTAGAGGCCTTCGCTGATCATTACCTGAAGGAAGGCAAGGGCCAGGGCGCAGTCTGATCCCGGACGCGGACGGAGCCAGAGATCCGCCTTTTCCGCCAGGGATGTCCTGCGGGGATCTACCACCACGAGTTTCGTGCCTCGCTTGAGCTGCTCTAGCAGGGGAGCGCAGATCACGCCCTCCTCGTTGGTAGCTGTCGCATTGGAGCCCCACAAGAGGACAAGCTCGCTCGGCTCGGTATAGTCTACAACCGGATAAAAACCGCAGGTGTGTCTGCCGCTTATCTCGCGGGGGGCGTGGCACATGTCCTGAATGGCCACCACATTGGCCGAGCCGAAAACGTTGGCCAGTCTGATCAGGCCGAAGTGATCCAAGCCCTTGGGCATTCCCTGGCAAAAAGCCACACTGTCAGCCCCGTCGATTTCCCTGCAGCGGCTGAGCTTCTCGGCAACAGTGTCCAGGGCCAGCTCCCAGCTGGCAGTTCGCCATTCTCCCTCTCCCCGCCCCCCTCTCCTGACCAGCGGTTGCCGAAGACGGTGGGGATGGTTCAGCTTTTCCGGAGCGGCAAAGGCCTTGGGGCAGATATAGCCCTGGTTCAATCGACCTTCGGGATCGCCCCGCAGCTTGGTGATGGAATTGTTCTCTACCTGGACCCGGAGGGAACACCCCCCGTGATCCATCCTGCAGCAGTGGGTGTAATGCCAGGCAGCCATACCCCCCTTACCTTCTGGAAAAATTGCCACAAGTCCGCGTTGCCCTTGGCTGAAGGGCGCGATTGCCACTTCCCCTACAAATCAACACTTGCATACAAAGATTACTTCAGATAGGATATAATGATATCTTTTGAGAGCATACTTTGCCGAAGGGTCCATCTGCTGCATAACCGTATGATATGCAGCAGAAAACCAATACATTCAGGAGGTAACATGACAGCAAAGCAAGGTGATTCCGTAAAGGTCCACTACCACGGCACTCTTAACGATGGAACCGTATTCGATTCCACATATGAAGAGTCACCTTTGGACTTTACCATCGGCGAAGGAGAGATCATTCCCGGTTTTGAGGAAGCCGTGGAGGGAATGGATGAAGGTGAAAAGAAAAATATTACTGTGGAGCCTGAAAACGCTTACGGTGAATACAACGAGAGGGGTGTGGTTCAGGTGCCGCGGGAGAATCTTCCCGAAGACATACAGCCTGAGAAGGGTATGATGCTGCAGTTGAACACCCCGGAGGATCAGGTAGTCTACGTTACAGTTACCGAGATAGACGAAGAAAACGTGACCCTGGACGCAAACCATCCCTTAGCGGGCAAAACACTCAACTTCGACATTGAGTTGCTCCAAGTAAATCCCACCAGCGAGTAGACCTGCAATGGCCGCCCATCATCCCAGGGGTGATGGGCGGCTCCTCCCTACAAGAGCGACACTAGCTCGTTTCCGAACTGGACTGCCTCGTAATCCTTCACGGGGTATTTTTGAACGATTTAGCGGAGGTTCTGTTGATTTTCTACGCTCGTCACGTGGGGGAAACCCGACCGTGACAAGGCTCGCACCCTGAGAAAAAGCTCATTTTTATGTAATTCAGCAATGCCAAGGAAATCTGCAACAATTGAGAGTCGGGTAGGGGCAGGGATGCCCCCGCGTGACGAGCGTTAAAAAATCCAGAACCGTAGGTTCTCAGTGAAAAAATGCCCCGTGAAGGATTGCACTGCCTCTATCCGGAAAGGGCGTTTTCCGGACGGGAAAAAGCTAGTTGCGACATACCGTTTTTAAAGACACCGGCAGTGGTATGGGCCAAGCTGTGCAGGTTGGCATAGACTTCCGAGGAAGTGGTTCCCCGGGCATCGTTACGATATGTAGCAATAATCCCTAATATGGAGGCGATAAAGGACTTGGAAAAGAGCCGCAAATCCCGCGCCTTGCACCCCATTCCTGTAAGCATCCTGTCGAACTCATCCAAATAGGTTTTTTGTATGGTTTGGAACTTCTTTTTGGCCTCTTCATCCACGTCGTAGTTCCACAAAAAGTGCCCCACTATCTGCAGAATGGACTCGCGCTCCCAGAAAAAATCCACTATTCCTGCAGCAATTTCCTCCAGGGAAACGCTTTCGGATTTACAGCGCTGCCATTGCCTGTCTCGCCCGAGCATCATAATCTGGTTAAGTATCTCTGCCAGGATATCATCGCGGCTGGAAAAATAACGGTATATCGATGCCGGGGAAATCCCTGCCTCCTTTCCGATATCCCGCATTCCTATATCTTGAAAGGAATACTCGTCATAAAGACGAAGAGCTGCGTTGAGGATGATTTCTCTACGGTGGGCCCTTTCGTTCTCTTTAAGTTCAATGAAGGTGGATCTTTTGGCCATCAGGAGCAACTACCTCTCGGTTCATTTTCTCGCTTCCGGTCATGCGTTAGTTTTATGAGCTGTACACTACTCCACTTTGCATGTATAGCTCAGAAGGATATAAAACAAGGTAAGCTAAAGCTTAGGGACTGTAAAAAAACGCGGCATCAAAGCCTACGTTCCAGGTTGATGGTTTGGGAAGGTTTAAAATGGTTTTCACTGAAGAAATTTATAAGCCTTATGTCATCCCAGTCGACCAAGGTATATATTTTTTGTACGTCTAGCTTTCTCAAATGATCTATAAATTCATTGATCAACTTTTCACCTACTCCCATCTTCTGATAATACGGATCGACTCCGATAGTATCCAAGGTTGCCGCTTCCTGGAAAATGCCGTATTCTCCTACGTATAGGCTCCCGATTACAAACCCCACTACTGTTCCATCCTCCTTCTCGGCAACAAGGGACGTAGGCAGGTAACTTTCAGATTGAAAAAGCATTTCAAACTTCATTTGATAGTATTCCGGACGGGAGACCTGGAGCACCTTTTCGTCGACCTGGACTACAGAGTCGAAATCTTCGGACTTCATGAGCCTGATGGAAATGTTGCCCTCGTTCATGTGGCCTCCTCTTTCTTTTCTTCTCTCCACGAATACCTTCAACTGCGAGTTGCGGAATTCCACAGTGGATGAATAAATGAGCCAAGCTAAACCTATCGTTCTATTTTCCAACTCCATGCAAGCTTTGGGGGTCTACTGTGAAAAATGGGCTTTACTCTGCTGCTATTTATAGCGGAATACGATACGCCCCCTGCTAAGATCATATGGAGACAGCTCCACCTTGACCTTATCCCCCGGCAAAATTCGTATATAGTGCTTGCGCATCTTGCCCGAGATATGGCCCAAGACCTCATGGCCATTCTCCAACTCTACCCGAAACATGGCGTTAGGCAAGGCCTCCTTGACCTCTCCCATGACTTCGATGGATTCTTCCTTTCCCATAGCCGTCCTTTGGTCTAATAGTTTACCCCTGCACCTCTCTCCATTCCACCTGGATCCCTTGATCCGGAATAAGATCGATCACCGCGTATCCGGCTTTGGAGTCCCCTTTGGGCAGGCGAAAGCTCCCCGGGTTTAGCACAGTGGTCGAGCCGGAGCGCCGCAGCTCACGACGGTGAGTGTGACCGTAGCAGAACAGAGCAAGCTCTGTTTCCCAAAAATCGAGCATCCGCTGCACCGGATCCCCAGAGCCCAAGCCCAGGCCATCGCCGTGCAGCATGCCTACACGGAAGCCGCTCAGCTCCAGCAAGCGCTTATCCGGAAGGAATCCTCCCCCGAAGTCTGCGTCCATGTTTCCGGAAACTGCGTAGAATGCAGGATGTCCGTTCAAGTAGGCCCAGACCGGTTCCCCTGTAAAATCCCCGCAGTGCAGCACCGCGTCCATGTGCCGCAGTTCGGCCTCGTATTCCTCTGTCAGCCGTGAACTCGGAATTTTCAAATGCGTATCAGATAGGACTGCTATACGCAATATCCTGCTCCCTCACCTGGTGTTTGCCCCAAGACCGGGTCAAATAATCCCGGCGATGAGTGAAGTGTACAAAAAAAGGATGCAGCCTTAACTGCATACCAAGGTTTGAAAATGCCCGGGGCCGGACTTGAACCGGCACGGGGCGTGGCCCCAAGAGATTTTAAGTCTCTTACGTCTACCAACTTCCGCCACCCGGGCTCCCTTTGACAAATTTAGCCTGAATTCCATGATTGCGTCAATCCTCGCCCCGGGTTTGCCTTAATCGCAAGACCCTGGCCAATGGCTCTGTTTCCTGCTATATTTTACTGATGCTTTCGCATAATAGAGCCCGCCTGGTTGTTCTGGGGCTGGACGGTCTTCCCTACAGCATGGCCCAAGAGCTGACTTCCCGCTTTAATCTACCCGGCCTCGACGCCCTTCTGCAAATGGAGTCCAGCCATCCCATTCACTCCGATCTGCCGGAGCTCTCCCCAGTCAACTGGACTTCCTTCTTTACTGCTGCGGGCCCGGACACCCACGGCATTTTCGGCTTCACCGAGCTGGACCCCTTCTTCTACACCCTGCATTTTGCCGACTCCACTCAGGTGCGCTGCAAGAGCACCTTCGACATCCTCGGGGAGAAGGGCCTGATCAGCAAAAGCGTCAATCTGCCCGGCACCTACCCGGCCTGGCCGGTGCAGGGGATCATGGTTTCCGGATTTCCCGCCCCGGATCTGGCGGGAGCGGTCCATCCCGGAGCGCTGGCCGCAAGGCTCGCCTCCGAGGGATACAAACAGGAGGCCGATACCCGTCGGGGCCGCCTCGAGCCGGAATATCTGTTCACTGAGCTCCACGCCACTCTCCGCTCGCGGCGTAGGGCCTTAGAGCTCTTTTGGCCAGATCTGGCCTTCGATCTCTTTATCCTGGTGCTCACCGAGATGGACCGGATGGGCCACTTCTTTTTCCCTGCCTTGCGCAATGAAGATGATCCGTGGCACGGACAGTGCCTGGAGGTGGTGCGCCATCTGGATCAATTGATCCAGGAGGTCCTGGAGCGCTACCAGGCCCTGCCCCAGCCCAAGCGCCTCATTGCCCTGGCGGACCACGGCTTTGCCGAGCTGGACACGGAGGTGGATATCAATGCCTGGCTTGGCAACTCCGGGCTCCTGCATCTCGAGGGCGATCCCTGGAGCGAAAACGACGCCACAGGTATCGGGCCCGCGAGTAAGGCCTTTGCCCTGGATCCGGGCCGCATCTTCATGCACCGAAAGTCCCGCTTCAAGCGGGGCAGCCTGTCTCCGGCCGAAGCCGACGCCCTGCGGGAAGAAATCTCCGCCTCTCTCTCCGGCCTCTCCTATGAGGGAGAAGCGGTCTTCGAGCGCATTTTCCGCGGCGAGGAGCTCTACCCGGACTGCCCCTACCCCCACAGGCCTGATCTCGTCTGCCTCCCCCGGCGGGGCCTTGATCTCAAGGCCAAGTTTAACCGGAGCGAGATCTTTGGCAATTTCGGCCGCACCGGCACACACACGGCGGACGACGCCTTCTTCGCGGACAGCTACGGATCGGGCGCCTCTTCTGTCCGACAGGCCGGACAGGAAGTGCTTTCCTTTTTCCGCGACCCCGAAAAAATACTGATCACCTGAGGCATCATGCAACTCGACCTGGAAAATGAACTTAACCCCTCCCAGCTGGAGGCTGTCACTACCCTGCAGGGCCCGGTTCTGGTCATTGCCGGCGCTGGAAGCGGCAAGACCCGGACGGTGGTCTACCGCCTGGCCCACTTGGCGGATCTCGGTGTGGACCCCGAATCCATCCTGCTTCTCACCTTTACCCGCAAAGCGGCCAGGGAAATGCTTACCCGGGCCAGCCATCTGCTGGGACAGGGCCTGCACGGCGTGACCGGCGGTACATTCCACTCCTTCGCCAACCTGACCTTGCGCCGCTATGCGGCCGCACTGGGCCTGAAGAACGAATTCACCATCCTGGACCGTCCGGACTCGGAGGAGATCGTCAAGCAGGTCAAGGAAGCCAATGACATCGGCCGCAAGGATCGCAGCTTCCCCAAGAAGAACACCATCTACTCCCTGATAAGCAAAAGCCGGAACAAGGAGTTATCCCTGGAGGAGATCCTGGCCAGGGACGCCAGCCACCTTCTGCTCTACCACGAGGAGCTCCAGCGCATAGCGGACCTCTACCGGGAGTACAAAACCGCCCACTCCCTTGTGGACTACGACGACCTGCTCTTCCTCCTGGAGAGACTCTTACTGGAGAACGAAGAGATCCGGGAATTCCTGCGATACCGGCAAGAATACATCATGGTGGACGAATTCCAGGACACCAACCTGGTCCAGGGCAGGCTGGTCCGCCTGCTTGCCGGGGATGAAGGCAACGTTATGGCCGTGGGGGACGACGCCCAGTCCATCTACTCCTTCCGGGGGGCCACAGTGGGCAACATCCTCGGCTTCACCGAGGTGTATCCACAATGCAGGATTATCAAGCTGGAGCAGAACTACCGCTCCACCCAGCCCATCCTGGGACTGTGCAACCAGATCCTGGCCGGAGCCAAGGAAAAATATGACAAGCGACTCTACTCCCGTGATCTGGACGGCCCCAAGCCTCAGCTCCTGTCCCCCTTGAACGACATGACCCAGGCCCGGGTAGCCCTGGACAAGATCCTGGCCCTGCAGCGGGAGTACGACCTACAGGACATAGCAGTGCTCTTCCGCGCGGGATTCCACTCCTACCACCTGGAGGTGCAGCTGAACAAAGCCGGGATATCCTACCAGAAGTTCGGGGGAATGAAGTTCACCGAGGCGGCCCACATCAAGGACGTTCTGGCCCATCTGCGCCTGATCCAGAATCCGGGGGATCTGCCCGCCTGGCAGAGGGTAATGTCCCTTATCCCCAGCGTGGGACCCAAGACGAGCGAGCGGCTCTACCACGCCGTGGTGCAGGGAGATAAGGGCTACCTGGAGAAAAAATGCGCCAAGATCGAGGATCTGCGGGACAAGCTAGATCTCCTGGAGGGTTTCCGCACCAAGCCGGACACGCCGTACAATATCCTGGAGACCCTGCTGGAGCACTATCACCCCCAGCTCAAAAGCAAGTACCCGGATGACTACCCCAAGCGGCAGAACGATCTGGAGCAGCTTGCCCAGATCGCCTCCTCCTACAGCGGCCTGGACCTCTTCCTTACCGACATGAGCCTGGAGCCTCCGGAACAGATGGGCGAGGCGGATCCGCTGCAGGACAGGCTCACACTGTCCACCATCCACTCGGCCAAGGGGCTGGAGTGGTCCGCGGTCCTTGTCCTGGACCTGGTGGAGGAGCGCTTTCCCTCCAAGCACGCCCTCATGGACGCGGAAGCCATGGAGGAGGAGCGCAGGCTGTTCTACGTGGCCTGCACACGGGCCAAGCACTATCTGGGTCTCAGCGCCCCCCATTCCCTGCACAACCGCTATCAGGGAATAAGCTCCCCTGCCACGCCCAGCCCCTTCCTTCAGGAGCTGGACAAGGAGTGCCTGGAGGAGATGTCCGAGGGCATTACCGCGGGTGTTAGCCCCAAACAGGCGGCCGCAGGAGAAAATCCGGGGAAAGGGAAAAAGCAAAGTGCCGACGCGGAGAGGGACAGCGGCGCCGACGGCTACTGCCGGCACAAGATCTTCGGCAGGGGCAAGATTGTCCAGTTCATCCCCCCCAACAAGTACAAGGTGAGCTTCCCCGGATTCGGATTGAAAGTGGTCATTGGCGACTACCTTCAATTCGAAGAGTAGTAACCGCCAAGGCGCGAAGAAAATTTTTTAGGCGCGGGCGGCCGGAGGCCGCTCGCGGGTGCTTGCGCACACGCGGCGAAGAAAACCAGTAATTTTTACAAAATCCGCGGAGCATGCCTTGAAAACAAGGAGCCTTGTTTTCAAGGCTTCTGGGCCGTGCGCGGCGACAGCCGCCCGCGTGCGCCGCGCCAGCGGCGCCCGCGCCCCATAAAGTCTTTAGCCCTTTCCGGAGAGGAGGCGGCAGTCGCGGACCTGCAGGTCGATGCCCACCAGGCCGTTGTAGGTATTCAGGCGGGGAGTGAAGGCGAGACGGACATTCCGGCCGGAGACTTCCGGGCCCAGGGTCCCTGCCTGGCGCCAGGCCTTGCCCTGCATGGTCTTTTGGGCCTGCTCGTCCCGCAGCTCCAGGGAGACGTGATTGTTCTTGAACACCTTGTGCTGCCGCACTAAAAGCGGCTTGGAGCAGAAGACTGGTTCGGGGTTGCCCGCCCCGAAGGGCTGCAACAGCTCCAGCTCCTTGACCAGGGTCAGATCCACCCGGTCCAAGCCGAGCTCCGCCTCCAGGTACAGACTGGGCTCGGGAAGGCTGTCTCCCACTTGGCGCCGCACCGCCCGGGAAAAGCTCTCGCGGAAGGCGTCCAGATCCCCCTCCCTCAGACTAAGCCCCGCGGCCTGGGGATGCCCTCCGAAGCGCACGAGATCCTCCCGGCAATCGCAGAGGCCGCGGAAAAGATCGAATTCGTCGATGCTGCGGCCGGACCCCTTGAGCATCTCCCCCTCCCGGGAGAGCAGTATAGTGGGCCGGTAATAGCGCTCCCGGACGCGGGAGGCCACGATACCTATGATCCCCTCGTGCCACTCCGGGTCATAGAGCACGAGCCCGGGGGAATCCTTCCATTGCTCCGCCTGCTCCAGGGCCCTTTCCAGGATTGCGTCTTCCTCGTTGCGGCGCTTCCGGTTGTGCTGCTCCAGGGTGCCGGCAAGTTCCCTGGCGGTATCCAGATCTTCCGCCAGGAGCAGCTCCAGTGCGGTTCCCGGATCTCCCATGCGGCCGGCAGCATTGATGCGCGGGCCCAGGCTGAATCCCACCTGTCCGCTTCCCACTGGCGCGGTAGCAGGCAGACCGCTTACCTCCTTGAGGGCAAAAATTCCCGGACGCTTGGCCTCCTGCAGAAGGAGCAGGCCGTTTTTGACCAGGATCCGGTTCTCCGCTGTCAGCTCCACTACGTCCGCAACCGTCCCCAGAGCTACCAGATCCAGATATTCCCGAATGTCCACGGTTTCGCCAGGGAGCTTGCGGTTGAGTGCAGCCATGAGCAGAAAGGCTACCCCTACTCCTGCGGCGCCAGTGTAGACCTCCGCTCCCAGCTTGGGATTGACCACCGCCCGGGAATGGGGCATCTCTTCGCCCGCTTGGTGGTGATCCGTAACCACCACGGTCATGCCCAGCTCCCGGGCCCGCTCCACGCCCTCCACATCTGAAACCCCGCAATCCACGGTAAGAAGGCAACCAGCACCGGAGGCGGCGAGCTGTTCCAGGCCCTCGAAATTGAGTCCATATCCCTCGGTAAGCCTGTGCGGGATGTAGGGCACCGCCTCGTATCCCAGGCGGCGCAGGAAATGCAGCACCAGAGCGGTCGCGGTAACCCCGTCCGCGTCGTAGTCCCCCCACACGGCGAGAGTTTTACCCTGACTCAGCTCCTCGGCCAGGACATCCGCTGCCCGATCCAGCTCGGGCCACTGCCCGATCCGGGGAAGATGGCGCAGGTTGGGGCTAAGAAAGATATCCATCCCGCTGGGGTCGGTCAGTCCCCTGCGCCAGAGCAGCCGGGCAAGGAAGGAGGAGATGTTCAGATCCCGGGCCCACTTGTCTATATCCGCTGGCTCGGCTCGGCCGTTGTCTCGCTTGATCCGCCAGGTACAGCTCTGCACCATGGACTCCCGTTCGGCACGTGTTATGTTTTAAGTTTTAGAGTTTTAAGTATTATGTGCTGCGCGCTACAGGGCTCTTAAAACATAAAACGTAAAACTAATATATAGCACTCTGCACCAAGCGCTCGTACAGCTCCGGATTGCGTCCGGAGCGGCAGGTTTCGGCCTTGTACACGCAGCGGAGATCGTCGAAGGCCCTGTCCAGATCATCGTTTACGATCCAGTAGTCGAATCCCGGGGCTTCCCCCAGCTCCTTCCGGGCAACCTCCAGCCGGTGCGAGATGTCCCCGCCGGCGTCGCTACCCCTTCCGTGCAGCCTGTTTTCCAGCTCTTCCAAGGAAGGGGGAAAAATGAAAACGAAGACTCCGCTGTTCAAGGTAGAGCGGAGCTGCCTTGCCCCCTGCACATCGATGTCAAAGACAATATGCCCTCCCCGGCTCAGGATCGCCTCCACGCTCTCCAAAGGCGTTCCGTAGAGATTGCCGTGCACCTCGGCCCACTCCGCGAAGTAGCCTTGCTCCCTGAGCTCTTGGAAGCGCTGTCTGGAAAGGAAATGGTATTCGCGCCCGTCCTGCTCCCCTGGGCGCGGCTCTCGTGTGGTGCAGGATACGGAGAAGCTGAACTCGGGGAAGGCTTGCAGCAACCGGTGGACCAGGGTGCTCTTGCCCGCCCCGGAAGGAGCGCTTATGACCAGGGCCAGGCCTGGGGCCAAATCACTCATCGCTTGCCCCTTGAACCGGGAAGCGGCTCCCGATGGTTTCCGGTTGGAGCGCGGAGAGAAAGACGTGGTTGGAGTCCACGAGGATAATGGAGCGGGTTTTGCGGCCCTGGGTGGCGTCCACCAGACGGCCGTTTTCCCGGGCGTCCTCCCGAAGGCGGCGCATGGGGGAGGACCCGGGATTGACCACGCCCACCACTCTGCTCGCCACCAGGTAGTTCCCGAACCCGATATTCACCAGCGGTTTTTTGGCCATGTTCCCTCCAGTTCGAGGAGTTGAAAGTGAAAAGTGAAAAGTCTGTTATTTGTTATCAGGTATCAGTTATTCGTAATGCGTTATTCCGGATTCTACAATCATTTCCGTTTCATTGAGGGCTGCTCGCACTTCTGGACCTGAAATTCGGGAACCCTGAACGGGGAACCCAGAACCGGGAACGGGCAAGGCTGAACGCTGCACGGGGAACGGACAACGGGGAACCTATTCCAAATTCTGGGCCTGTTCCCGGCATTTTTCCAGCTCCGTCTTCATGTCCACAATCATCTGGCTCACTTGCGCGTCCTGGGCCTTGTTCCCGCAGGTGTTGGCCTCGCGGAAGCACTCCTGCAGCAGGAAATCCAGTTTTCTGCCCCCTTCCTCTCCCTTGTGCAAAAGCTCCTCCAGGGCGTCCAGATGTGTGCCCAGCCGGGACAGCTCCTCGGAGACGTCCAGCTTGTCCGCCAAAAGGCCCAGCTCCTGAGTGAGCCGCTCCTGGTCCACCTCTCCGGAGCCTTCCGGAAGGAGGTCCCGCACCCTCTGTTGCAGCTTGGCCAGCTTCTCCCTGGGCAAGCCCTCGGTCATGCCTTTTAGATCCCCCAGCTGTCTCCGCATGGTGGCCACCCTTTGCCTCAGCTCAGTCTGCAGTGCCTCTCCCTCCTTGGAGCGGGAGGCGTCCCAGTCTTGCAGGGCACGCTGCAGCCCCATGGTCAGGCGGTCTCCCACATCCGACTCCTGGGGAACTCCAGTTTCCTGCCACAGGCTGGCCAGGCGCATGATCTGGGTGTAATCCGGGACAAAGGTATGGCCTTTTTTCCGGGCCACCTCCTCCAGCTGCCTTATCATGCTCTCCAGGCCGCTTTGGTCGAGGTGGAGCGGAGAGGCTTCTGCGGAAATGATCTGCAGTGTGAGAACCGCCTCCACGCGCCCCCGGAAGGCGAAGGAGCGCACCTCGCGCTCCCAGACCGGTTCCCAGGGGCTCAGGTACTGGGGCGTCTTGAAGCGCAGGCCCAGCTGCTTGGCGTTCACACTCTTGATCTCCCAGCGCTGGAAGCAGATATCGTCCTGTTCCTGGTACGCCCCGTATCCGGTCATACTCTTGAGCATAGTCGTATCTCGTTATCCGTTATCCGTGATTCGTAAACCGTGAACAGTGACCAGGGATCCCTAAACCGCAAGCTTCTTCGACTCTTCGAACGCTGAACCGGGAACGGGGAACGTTGAACCTAGCGGGAGCGCAGCTTGGCCTTGTAATAGCTCCGTATCCGGCTCAGGAGGGCCTGCACCCGTTCCCCTGCGTAGTCGGGATAGGTCCAGGGCAGACTGCGCCAGCCCCCCCGCTGATAGAGAAGCGTAAGGTCGGCCCAGATCCCTCTACCCAGATAGATGCGGTGGCTGAACTCCTTGCCCGTGGCCAGGACCAGCCGCTCCAGGGAGAGGATACCGGGATCGGCGTTGAGCCGCCTCGTTCCGTCCTGCCGCGCGTAATCCGCCTCGAGATCGTTGAGCAGCCATTTTATATCAACCAGCCGCACGGGATCAATCAGGGCCTCGAAGGCCAGGATGCGACGCTGGATGGGGGTGCCCAGCTCCCGGTCGTAGTAGTCCGTTTCGGTGAAGGGGAAGGGATCGGATATATAGTCCACTGCTCCCATTTCCGCCTCCATGGCCCGAAGGATATGGGGCCAGAAGGCGTCCCAGTCGCGTCCGAAGACCGAGACCACCGGCTGAACAGGATCCGGCTCCGTGGGTCGGCTCATAGGGCCTTCTCCTCGCGCACCAAAATCCCTCCTTCCCTTGGCTCGAGTGGCTGTACCGCGATCAGCTCGCCCTCGCGCCCGGGACCGGGATCCCCGCCCAGATAGCACAGGCTGTAATACTCGCAGCGTCCTGCGGGAGGGTCCCGCTGTTCCAGCACCATCCACAGGCGGTCCAGCTCGGCCATCCGACATGCAAAGGCCTGTTGTTTGTCCTGCAAAACACCGCGCAGCTCTTCGCTCCTGCGCTTCTTGACCCCCGGCGACACACTCCCGGAAAACCCGGCCGCCCGCGTTCCCGGCCGCGGAGAGAAGGTGAAGACATGCCCGTAGGTAAAGGGCATTTTCCGTGCGAAATCAAGGGTTTCTGCGAAGTCCCGCTCCGTCTCTCCCGGAAAGCCGAGCAAAAAGTCGGCTCCCAGGGCGAAATCCGGCCAGATCCGGGTTAGCTCGCGGATGAAGGCGGACACGTCTGCGGGGCGATAGCGATCGCGCCCCATATCGCTCAGGATCCCGGGACTGGCGCTCTGCAGGGACAAATGAAGATGGGGGCAGAGGAGCTCGCTCGCGGCCAGGGTCCTCAGCCCCTTGTCCCCCAGTAGGGAAGGATCCAGCGAGCTCATCCTGAGCCGGATTCCGTCCCGGCCTGCGGCGATCAGCCGGGTTTCCAGCCAGAACAGGAGATCCCAGAAATCGCGCACGCCCTCTCCGGCTGCGGAGTATTGGCCAAGATTTATTCCGGAAAGCACCAGCTCCCGGTATCCGTGCCGGGCAAGATCCAGGGCCTCCCGGAGCACTTCCTCCGGGGGACGACTTCTGGAGGGCCCACGGCTGAGGGGCACATAGCAGTAGGTACATCCCGCGGAGCACCCGTCCTGGACCTTGAGAGCCGGCCTGGCCCGGGGGAAGCGGGATATGGCCAGGGGCCACTTTTTCTCAGCGGCCCCACAGCCCCTCTCCGCGTCAGCCTCGCCCTCCGGCCAGGCCAAAAGCTGTTGCTTGTCCCGCTGGGCTACCAGACGCCGCACACCGGGAAGCTCACACAGCTCCTCGCCGAAACCGGGAACAGCGCAGCCTGTGACCGCTATCTCGGCACCGGGGCTCTCCCGGTGCAGACCACGGGCTGCGCGGCGCAGATCCCGCACCGCTTTATGGGTCACAGCACAGCTGTTGATGAGGATCAGATCCGCCTGGGACGCGCTTTCCACCTCTCGCCAGCCCCGCTCCTGCCAAGCCTCGCGCAGGGCCTGGGTCTCGTGCTGGTTGATCTTGCAGCCTTGCGTGAAAAGATAAAAGCATCGCTGATCACCCACTGATGATCCCACCTCCCAATACGCGGCCGTCCTCGCTGTAGAAGGCCATAACCTGGCCCGGCGTGGGGGGCGGAGAGGGCCGGAAAAAGCGCACCTCAGCCAGATCGTTGCAAAGGCTCACTTCCGCCTCGCAAGGCGTCTGGCGATAGTTGCCCTGCACATACACCTTTCCCGGCCACTCCCTGGGCTGGAGCAAAATATTCATCTCCCGCACCGAGCACCCGCTAGAGCCGAATTCGTCCTTCGTGCCCACAACCAGGGTATTGTTCTCCATGTCCTTGCGCAACACGTACAATGGCTCCCCGTAAGGAATACCCAGTCCGCGGCGCTGGCCCAGAGTATAGCAATAGAGGCCGGAATGCTGTCCCAGTCGGCGGCCTGCGCTATCCCGAATCGGTCCCGGTCCTGGGAGCCCTTTCGCCCGTTCCCGGACAAAACGCCGGTAGTCGTTGTCCGGGATGAAGCACACCTCCTGGCTCTCCTCGGCGGCGGGAGGAGGGCCCACCCTGGCTTGAAGGGCCTTCCTCGCCTCCTCCTTGCGCCAGTCTCCCAGGGGAAATGCGGCCCGTGCAAGCTGCTCGCGGGTCAAAAGAGACAGGAAATAGCTCTGCTCCTTGCCCGGATCCAGACCGCGGTACAGCGCCGGCCCGGAGTGGAGGCGGGCGTAGTGTCCGGTGGCCAGGATATCCCCTCCGAGCCCCATCGCGGTATCCAGGAGCAAGCCGAACTTGATGCGGCGATTGCACAGGGCGCAAGGGTTCGGGGTCACGCCCCTGGCGTAATCCTGCAAAAAGGGAGTGATAATCCGGTGCTCAAAATCCCGGCTGAAGTCGAAGGTGTGCAAGGGGACGTCCAAACGCGAGCATATCCGGGCCAGCTCTTCCCGCAGAGCGGACTCCCGCTCACCGGGAGGCAGAAAAAAGCCGTGCAAAGCCTCGGGGCGTGTCCCCTGTTCGCGGAGCAGGCACAGGGCCAGAAGGCTGTCCACTCCCCCGCTCACGGCGACGAAGGGCCGAGTTATGCCCTGGCTCAACGTAGGCACTCTCCTCCGGGCTCGGCGGGAATCACTTATCCACTCCCCGGGGAAAGGGAAGGTCCGGCAGGGCCCCTTCCAGCACGTAGGCCACTTGAAGGAGCTTTTCCTCCCCGAAGGACGGGCCGAAGAGCTGCAAGCCTATGGGCAGGCCGGTTTCCGGGCCCAGACCCGCCGGCAGGCTCAAGCCGGGCAGACCGGTCAGGTTCAGGGGATTGGTGAAGATATCCGTCAGGTACATCTGCAGCGGATCCTCCACCTTTTCCCCCAGCCGGAAGGGAACTCCGGGGGCAGCAGGTGCCAGAAGCAGATCGCAATCCTGCAGGGCCCGCTGATAGTCCTCGCGCACCAGACGCCGGACCTGGGCCGCCTTTTTGTAGTAGGCATCGTAGTATCCCGCGGAAAGGACATAGGTACCCAGGACGATCCGCCGCTGCACTTCCCTGCCGAATCCCTTGCTCCGGGTGGCGAAGTACATCCGGGTAAGCTCCTTTTCCGAGGTATCCCTATATCCGTAGCGCACTCCGTCGTAGCGGGCCAGATTGGAGCTCGCCTCTGCCATGACAATGATGTAGTAGGCAGCGATGGCGTAGGGGGAATGGGGCAGGGATACCGGGACCAGCTCCGCCCCGAGCTCCTGGGCCTTATGCAAAGCGCTCCGGCACACGCCGTCCACATCGCTTTCCAGGCCTTCGCCCCAGTATTCCTCCGGCAGACCCAGGCGAATCCCCTTCAGATCATCCCGCTCTGCCAGGGCGGCTATATAGTCCGGAACAGGCTCCGGGCTGGATGTGCTGTCCTTTGCGTCCTTGCCCGCGATAACCTGCAGCACCCTGGCGGCGTCCTCCACACTTCGGGCGAAGGGACCGGCCTGGTCCAGAGAGGAGCCGTAGGCCACCAGACCGAAGCGGGACACTCGGCCGTAGGTGGGCTTGATACCCACGCAGCCGCAGAAGGCGGCAGGCTGCCTGATGGAGCCGCCCGTATCCGTGCCCAGGGACAGGGGTGTTTGCCCGGCTGCGGTGCTTGCGGCGGAGCCCCCGCTGGAGCCTCCCGGAACGCGCTCCGTATCCCAGGGGTTGCGCGTCAGGGCAAAAGCAGAATTCTCCGTGGAGGAGCCCATGGCGAACTCGTCCATGTTGGACTTGGCCAGAATGATCGCCCCGGCCCGCTTAAGGCGATCCACCGCCTCGGCATCGTAGAAAGGGACAAAGCTCTCCAGCATCCTGGAGCCACAGGTAGTGGGGACATCCTTCGTGGCCAGCACGTCCTTGATAACCACAGGGACTCCCCACAGGGGTTGCTCCGGATCCGGACCGGCTGCGTCCATTTCCCTGGCTCGCTGCAGGGCAGTCTCTCGCTCCAGGTGCAAAAGACAGCCAATATCCGGCTCTGTGGCCTCCATCCGTTCCAGGCAGGCGGATACGGCTTGCTCTACGCCCAACTCCCGGCTCTGCAGCCTGTGGCTCATCTCAGTCAGGCTCATCTGGTAAATCGCCGTCATCGCATCCCCCGCTTTTGTTCAGGATGCAGAAAGGTAGAAAAGGGATCCACCTCCTGCCTCCTGTCTCCTGAATCAAACCACCTTGGGAACGAGGAAATACTCTCCGTCGCTGCGCGGTGCGTTGCGCATGACCTCTTCCTTGCTGCACTCACTCCTGGCCTCGTCCTCCCGATACGGGGTTTCGTGCTCCACCGGGGAATACAGGGGCTCGGTCTGGGAGGTATCCACCTCGTTCAAAATATCCATATAGTCCAGGATGTCGGTAAGCTGTCCGGCAAAACGCCCCAAATCGGCCTCTCCGATCTCCAGCCTGGCCAGATGCGCGATCTTGGCCACCTCCTCTTTACTGATTCTCATAAGGGTCTCCTTGCTCAGTGTCAGTTCCTCTCCCCCTGGGGCAAAACTTCACTGGAGGGTAGGGTCCGATTCGCCTCCCCGGTTGTGGCATTTTTCGCACCTAGGGCGTGAAGCCGCTTGCGCTTCGCCTCGCGAGCCTTTTCCAGACGGGTCCGCAGTTTCTCGGGCCGAACCCGCTTTACACCGTCCGAGGCAGGTCGCAGAACGAAAAGGTCCTGTCTGGCCTTACCCTGCTTGTTCCAGGAAATAGGGGCCAGTGTCCACTCGAAGTTATTCATGCTGGACAGTTTGCGCGACAGGTCCTGCTTGTCTCCGCCTCCCCGCGCTACCGGGTCCAGCTCCGCGGCAAAGCGGACAAAATCGTGCCCCAACCCCACCCAGAAATCTGGTGGCTCTTGCACACTCCGTTCCAGGGCACGTCGTAAAAGCTCCTGCTGACGTCCGGAATTGTCCGGCCACCAGGGGCTGGCCAACAGGGTTAGGCGGAAATAGCGCATATCCAGCCCGGAGATCCGCTTGATCTCCTGTCCCCACATGGCCGGACCCAGAAAAACTAGATCCGGCTGATTAAAGTAGAAGAACTCCGGGATGAGGATGCGCGCCCGGGAGAAACTGTCCGGGATGAACACTGCCTTGAAGTCAGGCTCCGGGACGAGGGTGGCATTCCGGGTGGCGTTTCGTGCCGCTGCTGTAGAGTTGCGGGCCTGTTGCCTCTCTTTCTCCGCGAAGTCCTCCGGTGCCCGCAAAAAATCGGAAACCTTGTCCTCGTAGCTGACTATCTGCTGCGGGTTGTAATAGTCCAGCCCCTTTAATTCCGCGTCCCTTTCCACGGTTGCGTTCCAGAAAGCGCGGCTCATGGAGCGACCGAAGGAGCTCTTGGGGTACAGGGCCCCGTAACTGGAGAGATCCAGCGTTTCGCGGCATACCTGGAGCAGGGCATTGACTTGATCCTTACGACCGGGGAAGAAGCGGTAGGCGTCCTCACCTTCTGTGCCACGGTTCAAACTGGAGCGGAAAGTAAAAAAGGCAAACTCCTTGTGCAGCCCGGCCTGGTGAATCTTCTCCCAGCTTCGGCTCCGGATGGGACCGCCAACTACGGAGTAGGACGGCGGAAGCTTCTCCAGACGATCCAGCCATTCGCTCTCCTGAGTGTTTATTATCCGCAGCCGAAGGGGTCGACCCTCTCGGGTCAAGCGCCACTGAGCCGCGTCCGCGCCGCGGACGATCTTCCACCCGATATCCCCGTATCCCCCGCTCAAGGGGAGTAAGAGGGCAATTCCCTGCACGGGGCGTCCGTGCTCCTCTTCCAGCTTGCGGAGTTTCTTCTTGAGCCTGGAACGCAGAAAAGGGTCTGCATCTGTCAGGACCTCGGTCAAAGCGTTCCAGGCCTCATTCCAGTCCGTTTCCCCTTTCTGAAAGCGGTCCAAGGCCTGATTCCAGCGGAGGAGCGTATAGGGAAACGCTGCCGCTTCCTCCGGAGCAGCGGCCTCAAGGGCTTGTGCGCGCTCCTGTTGCGGAATGTCGGGGATTATCCCCTGCAGTAGATCCTCCACTCGGCGAAACTGTTCTTCTGTCTCGGCAAGCTCCTCCAGACGACTCAGCGTCTCCAGGGCCTTTTGATACTCACCTGTCTCGATATGGAAACCGGTCAGGGCCCTGCCTGCCTGAAAAACCAAGGACCAGCCGCGGCCGGGATCCAGCAGATCGAACAGGTATGAGGCATAGGCCTCCTCTCCCCGCTCGGTCCGGATCAGCCCGGACCGCACCTTTTGCCAGGCCCAGGTTTCGGGTGCCTGCGGAGCCAAAAGCCGCCACTGCTTCAGGCTGTTTCTGGCCAACTCCGGCTCTTTGTTTTGCAGAGCGCTGCGGGCCAGACCTTTCCAGGCCCGGATCTGAAGCTTGCGGCTCAGGTCTTCTTCCTGCAGGGCCTGAATATACAAATTCCTGGCCTGCTCAAAATCCCCCCTTTCCTGAGCGGTTGCAGCGCGCTGCATCAGGCTCGGCTCTGGTTTTTTCGGCGAGGGGGGCTGACAGGAGGCAAGAAACAGGATTGCGGCGGTGAATGCGGCCAGAAAACACAGACTTGCAAAGTGGTATCTCTTCATGTGGGATTCCCGTTGCGAGGATTGCTATAAAAAAGGCCCGGCTCCACAGGTTTGGGAACCGGACCTAGATATAGAAAGGGGGAGAAGCTCTGTCAAGTCAGCCAGCCGTCTCCATACGGTGAAGGCAGCTGAGCCGGCGTGGCCGGAGCTAATCTACCGCAGCTACAGGATTATTGCTGCTCGGTGTAGTCCGCGTCGACCACATCCTCGTCGCTGCCAGAGCCCTGAGACTGTCCGGAACCGGCTTCGCCACCACCGGCAGCTCCGGCTGCTCCGGCATCGGCTCCACCCTGGCTCTGCTGCTGATAGAGCTGTTCAGCCAGCTTGTGCGAGGCCTGGGACAGCTCGTTGGTGGCGTTCTTGATGGCCTCCGCGTCCTCACCCTCCATGGTGTTCTTGAGCTCTTGGATCTTGGTCTGGAGCTCCTGGCGAGTGGACTCGTCCAGCTTGTCCCCAAGATCGCTCATGGATTTCTCCGTGCTGTAGATAATGGAATCCGCCTGGTTGCGGGCCTCGATGAGCTCCTTCTTCTTCTCGTCCTCCTGGGAGTGGGACTCGGCGTCCTTAACCATCTGCTGGATCTCCTCCTCGCTCAGGCCGCTGGAGGGCTGGATGGAGATGGACTGCTCCTTGCCCGTGCCCGTGTCCTTGGCAGAAACGTTCACCAGGCCGTTGGCGTCGATGTCGAAGGTGACCTCGATCTGCGGCACGCCGCGCGGCGCGGGTGGAATGCCCACCAGGTCGAACCGGCCGAGGCTCTTGTTGTCCTGGGCCATGGGCCGCTCACCCTGGAGCACATGAATGGAGACCGAAGTCTGATTGTCCGCGGCAGTGGTAAAGGTCTGGCTCTTCTTAGTGGGAATGGTGGTGTTCTTCTCGATGAGCTTGGTGAACACTCCGCCCATGGTCTCGATGCCCAGGGAAAGCGGTGTTACGTCCAGCAGGAGGACATCCTTGACGTCTCCGGCCAGAATGCCGCCCTGGATGGCCGCGCCCATGGCCACGACCTCGTCCGGGTTCACTCCCTTGTGCGCCTCCTTGCCAAAGAATTCCTTGACCTTCTGCTGCACCAGGGGCATCCGGGTCTGGCCGCCGACCAGGATCACCGCGTTGATGTCGGATACGGAAAGACCGGCATCCTCCAGGGCCTGCTTGCACGGTCCCATGGTCCGATCCACCAGATCGGAGGTCATGGACTCCAGTTGGGCCCGGGAAAGCCTCATGTTCAAGTGCTTGGGCCCGCTCTGGTCCGCGGTCAGGAAGGGAAGGTTAATCTCCGTCTCCATGGTGGAGGAGAGTTCCTTCTTGGCGTTCTCCGCCGCCTCCTTGAGGCGCTGCAGGGCCATGCGGTCCTGACTGACATCCATTCCCGTCTGCTTGTTGAACTCCTCAAGCAGGTGGTTCAGCACCACCTGATCGAAGTCCTCCCCGCCGAGAAAGGTGTCGCCGTGGGTGGCCTTGACCTCCACCACGTTGTCCCCGACCTCCAGGATGGATATGTCGAAGGTGCCGCCGCCCAGATCGAAGACGGCGATCTTTTCGTTGGTCTGCTTGTCCAGGCCATAAGCCAGGGAGGCAGCAGTGGGCTCGTTGATGATCCGCTTCACCTCAAGGCCGGCTATCCTGCCCGCGTCCTTGGTGGCCTGGCGCTGGTTGTCGTTGAAGTAGGCGGGAACGGTTATCACGGCCTCGTCGACCGTTTCCCCGAGGTACTCCTCGGCATCCTTCTTCAGCTTCTGCAGGATCATAGCCGAGATTTCCGGTGGGCTGTAATGCTTGTCCCCCACCTGGACGTAGGCGTCGTTCTTGGAGCCGGCCACGATATTGTAGGAGGAGCGATCCTTCCATTTCTGGATCTCGGGGGCGTCGAAATCACGACCCATGAGGCGCTTGATGGAGAAAATGGTGTTTTCCGCGTTGGTCACCGCCTGTCGCTTGGCCATCTCACCCACCAAGCGTTCCTTATCGGTAAAGGCCACAATGGACGGCGTGGTACGATTGCCTTCCGGGGTGGGAACACACTTGGTCTCGTTGCCCTCCTGGACATAGACGCAGCTATTTGTAGTTCCCAGATCTATTCCTATGATCTTGCTCATAATACCTCCTTCTTCCGGGATGAAATTTTTGATGTTTTAGCACTCTCCGCGCCCTTAAAACCCTTTTTGCCTCTCAGGGAGATGATCAGCGCTTTTATTGATGTAAATCGGATTCAGAAACAGTAAAGGGGTGATAAGGGATTAATTGTCACATTCTTTGCTCACGATGACCTTGGCCGGGCGCAAGAGCCGGTCATTAAGGAGATATCCCGTCTGAATGATCTGGCAGACCATGCCCCGCTCCATGTCCTCGCGCTCTTCCTCATACATGGCCTCATGCCACCTGGGATCGAACTCCTGCCCGGGCTCCACCTCGATCCGGGTCAGGCCGTGCTTTTTCAAGGTATCCAGCATCACCTTGTTGGTCATTTCCACCCCCTGAAGCATATCGCCGCAAGAATCCTGCATCTTGCGGCCGTGTTGCAGTGCCAGCTCCAGATTGTCCAGCACTGGAAGGATATCCTCCAGGAGGCTCTCCGTAGCGTATTTGCAGTACTGATCCTTTTCCCTGGCCATTCGCTTGCGGAAATTGTCCGCGTCCGCCTTGACCTGGGCGATCTCCTTCTGCATTTCCTGCTTTTCCGGACATTCGGGGCAAATTTTCTCCCGGGCGAGACGTTCAAGCTCCTCCCGGCTCAACTCGGGCTCGGCAGGTTCCTGCTCCGTAGCCTCCCGCTCCGCAGAACTAGTCTCTTCGGCCTCGGCTCCGCTCTCGGTTGGCTCCTGCTCCTGATTATATTCCTTGTTTTCCTCGCTCATAGACTTCCTCCTTGACGCGAAATCTAAAGCCCTACTCAGGCTTTCCCGACTTGTTTTCTCCTTTGTCTGCCCGGGGTAAAAAAAGCTACCCCACAAATCAGGCTCTGGACTCAAGGATTTGATTAAGCATTTTTGCGATATAGTCAACAAGGGGCACCAAACGAGAATAGTCCATGTGCACAGGACCAAGGGTGCCCACAACGCCCAAGGCCCTGTCGCGAATCCCGTAGGGCGAGGAAATGATGCTCCATTCGCTCAAGCTGCGTCCAGTAATCTGACTGCCGAACACGACTGTCAGGCCCTCAGTACGGGTAATCTGGTCCAGGATGTCCATCAGATCGGTGCGGTGCTCCAGAAACTCCAACAACTCGCGCATGCTCTCCAGGTCCTTGGAGTCCATTTGGTCCCACACCTTAAGGGTCCCATCTACAAAGACCTGACGGTCCTCCTCCTCATCTCCGCAGGCCTCCTGAACCAGATTCAGGGCCCTCTCATAGAGCCTGTTAAACTTGCTCCGGGCGATCTCTATCTCGCTCAGGATGCGCTGTTTGACCTCAAATAGCGGCTTTCCCTGGAACTGTTCGTTCAGGATGTTGCGATACTTCTCCAGATCCTCGGCCCGATCTCTCTCCTCGACGCTCAATAGCTTGTGCTGGACCATGCCGCCCTCGAAGACAAGCACGGCCATAACCAGACCCGGGCTGACGCGGACGAAGTCGATATGCTTCCAGCACACGGAACTGCTCTGAGGAGCCACAGCCATCCCCACCAAACTGGACTGGTCGGAAATTAGCTTGGACGTCTTATCCAGGATCCCGGACAACTCCAGCCCGGCCTGGCTCAAGTACTCCTGGATGGTGGCCTGCAGCTTTTCCGGGGGGGTGCCGGGCCGAAGAAGGGTGTCCACGTAATAGCGGAAGGCCCTGTCTGTGGGCACTCTTCCGGCGGAAGTATGGGGCTGGGCCAGATAGCCCTTTTCTGTGAGATCGGCCATTATATTGCGCATGCTCGCCGGGCTCAGATTCAGACTGGAGTTCTTGGCCACGTAGCGCGACCCTACAGGCGAGGCGCTTTGGATGTAGCCCTCCACGATGATGTGCAGGACATCGATTTCACGGGGAGTCAATGACATAACTCCCTCCTTCCTTAAGGGAAAGGTTACCTCTCGATCTTTTATTTGGGGGCTTCGCCCCCGAACTCATTCCGCACATATCTGTTTTGGAATAAGCTTATCCACCTTATAACCCTCATTCCCGGGCTGGCCCGGGCACAACGAAACATGAAAATGACCGGAGCCGATCCGGGGAGAGCGCTTCGCTGGGTTTCATATAGATCGGGGCTTTGAAGTAGAGTGCATGAGTCCCGAGCTCGTGCCCCTATTTTCCGGGGCTTGCTTTATGGAAGATCGTGCCCGTTTCAGCGTTGGGTTGGGAGTGGGGCCG
>JAIPEP010000027.1 GCA_021737085.1 Desulfohalobiaceae bacterium
GCACCCAGTCCTCATACACCTGGGAAAAGAGCCTGCCGGTATCCAGGACTGCGGGACGGGAACAGGTGTCCAGCGGGCAGATGTACTCCCCTCCCGGGTTTTTCTTCTGCATGGCCTCCAGCCTGACCGCGGCCTGTCCCTCGTAGGTAATCGCGTTGGCCAGCCCCAACAGGGCGGCCACCGCATCGAAAAGACGTCCGCAGCTGCTGCTTGCAGGGGAGTTGATCTCCTTCCGGACCATGTGGGCCACCATGTCGTGGGCCCGGCGGTAATCTGGGAGCCAGGGCCAGGAGTGGGCGTCCGGATCGATGCCTTGCTGCAGGAGGTAGCTGAGGGCCATTCGCCAGGGCTGGAGAACGGCCTGGTCTCCTCCGGGGACGGGTACGGTCCGAAAACAGGCCAGCCTGCGGATGATGCCTTCTGGAAAGTCCACATGGAGCAGCTCGCCTCCCCAGAGGGTGCCGTCTTCTCCCAGTCCGGTTCCGTCCAGGGCCAGGCCGAGACAGGATTCGTAGCACCCGTTTTCCGCCATGACGGACAGGACGTGGGCGGCATGGTGCTGTACGCGAACCAGGGGAAGCTCCGGGTACTCCGCTGCGTGGCGGGTGCTTGCATAATCCGGGTGCAGATCCGCAGCGATTATCTGAGGCTGTGTGTCCAGGATCCTTTGGGTATGGTCCACAACCTCCTTGTAGAAGCCTATAGCCTCTGGATTGGTCAGGTCGCCGATGTGCTGGGAAACGAAAGCTTGTTTTGCCTTGCTGAGGCAGATAGTGGCCTTGCTCTCCGCTCCCAGGCCGAGGATGTTTTTGCCCTCGTCGCGCAGGGTTACCGGATCGGGGACGAAGCCGCGGGCACGGCGGTAGAACATGGGAGGCCTGCCCCCGGAAAGGGGGCGGAGCACGGAGTCGTCGCAGCGCAGCAGGATGTCCCGGTTGTGGAGCAGGAATAGATCCGCGATCCCGGCAAGATTCTGCAGGGCCTCCCTATTGCCCAGGGCGATGGGTTCGTCGCTTCTGTTGCCCGAGGTCATGACCAGGGCGGGTATCCGGCTTGCTCGGAGCAGGCGGGAATAGTCCGAGAGCAGAAGGCTGTGTAGCGGGGTGTAGGGAAGCATCACTCCCAGGTCCTCCGTGTCCGGGGCGAGCTCCCCGGGCATTGATTCGCCCTGGCGGGGCAGAAGGACAATAGGCCTTACCCGTCCCGTGAGCCATTCTTCGGCCTCGGCCGGGACATGGCAGAATCGGGCAAGCGTGCCCAGGTCGGCGACCATAAGGGCCAGGGGCTTGTCCGGACGCTTTTTGCGGCGGCGCAGTTCTTCCACTGCCTTGGGGTCGTCCCCGGCGCAGGCGAGATGGAATCCGCCCAGTCCCTTTATCGCCGCTATCCTGCCTCGGGCGAGCTCGCCTGCGGTTTGCCGCAGTGCCTCGTCTCCCCGGGCGAGGGGATGTCCCTGAGAGTCTGTGGACCATAGTCGCGGGCCGCACTCCGGGCAGGCGTTTGGCTGGGCGTGGAAACGGCGGTCCAGCGGATTGTGATACTCCTGGCTACAGTTGGAACACATGGGGAAGCAGGCCATGGAGGTCCCGGCGCGATCGTAGGGGATGGAGCGAGTGATGCTGTAGCGGGGCCCGCAATTGGTGCAGTTGGTGAAAGGATAGCGGTATCGCCGGTCAGACGGGTGGAAGATCTCCCCTATACAGTCCGGACAGGCGGCTATGTCCGGGCTGATGAGCACGTTGTGCGCGTTCTCCTCCAGGCTCTGCCGGATGCTGAACCCGGTAAGATCCGGGCGCGGCTCTATGGCCTCGGTTTGCAGGGAGGTGATTTCCGCCAGTGGGGGTAGCTCCGAGGGCAGCCGCTGTAGAAAGCGCTCCACCGCCTCTGGCTCGCCATGGAGCTCTATCTCCACACCCTGGGAGGTGTTACGAACGTGACCGGCGAGGTGGTTCTCCCGAACCAGCCTGTACACGAAGGGCCGGAATCCCACACCCTGAACTCTGCCTTGGGCCAGGGCCCTGCAACCACGCAGCGGTGCCGGGCTCGAACCGTTATTCTGTACTGGTTTCATCAGGATATCCCCAAAGCATGAGTCAGTCCTTGCGCAGGCTTTCACAGCGCATTCGCCGGAGGATCCTTCCCGATTCCGGGCCCAGCGCCTGCTTGTCCGGTGGGAGCTTGATACTGAGGATGCGCCGCAGCTCGCGACGCCAGGTTTCTGGGTCCGTCTCCTCCGAGACAGTGAGTGCAACTGCCAGCATTCTTTCCTGGAGATTGTGGGCAGCGAGGTCCGTGAGAAGGTCCACTTTGGCCTCCGGGGAAAGCCTGTGGTACCAAATAGCGGTCCGGAACCAGCCGGCTGCCCTTTCTCCGGCCCGGATGAAGGCAACCGGCATTCGGAGACGCTGTGCCATGTCCCGGGCCATACGTGCGGCTTCCGGATTCCAGGACGTGGGTGCAAAATCGCCGGAAGAGACGTTCCCGAGTGCTGAGCACAGCCCCATCCAGACCTGCAGGGAGTCTCCCCGGAGGCGGTCCATGCGTTGGACAGCGGATTCCAGGTTGTCCGGGTCCGTGTTGGGGACAAAAGAGCCGCGTGTGTCCCTCAGGTGAGAGATCTCGGCAAACCAGGAGGCGGTGAGGTCGTAGTCGGCGATCACCCGGAGAAAGCGTCCTGGGGCAGGGCAGCCGCAGGCCTTGCGCACCTCTCCGCAGACACGTTCCGCAGCGATGCGGTTTAGTCCTGTTTTGCCAGACATATCCCGCAGTACGGCCTCCAGTTCCGAATGAAGGGAGAATTCCGGAAGGCAGGCCGCCATGCGTGCGGCCCGGTAGCAGCGCAAGGGATCGTCCCGGAAGTTGTCCGGGTGCACCGGACGTAGCATCCTATCCCGCAGATCGGGTTGTGTTCGGTCCAGAGAGAAGATTCGGCCCCACTCGTCCTTGGCTGCAGCGTTTATGGTCAGATCCCGCTGTTTGAGGTCAGAATGAATGTCCGTCTGCTCGGACAGGGTGTACTCCCTGCCGCGGTAAATAAAGACGCAACGCCCCTCCCGACCCACCTTCTTCGCGCCCGGATAGGCGCGCAGAAAGGCCTCCTCTGTGGCTCCAATCACCACATAGTCCCTGTCCGGGGGATGGTATCCGAGAAGCTCGTCCCGTACCGCTCCGCCCACGAGATAGATCCGCATCCCTGTTCCCAGGCTTTTTTGTTCGCGAGTAATTATTCAGCACCTTGCGAAATCGTAATCTTCAAGGGGGCCTTTTTTCATCTCGCACCTTCGACTCTGGATTTTCTAACGCTCGCCACGCGGGGGCATCCCTGCCCCTACCCTGCACCCACTTTTTCGCAAAAGTGGATGCAGGGTTTCCCCCACGTGGCGAGCGAAGAAAATCGAACAGAGTCTCCGGAGAATTGATTCAAAAAGGTCCCCTTGAAGATTAAGCTGAGTCCAGAGAAATGGTGAATAGTTACGTTTGCGATAGCTCTCCTTCGAGGCGGCTTTTTCTTTACATGTCACCGCCTTCCAATTCGTTAATCGCTGCGAGCACTTTCTCCGGGAAGCGGGATTTGCGCAGGGAGCTGAAGTCATACGCTGCGATCCGGGCCCATCCCACGGCAACAGTCAGGTTCGAGGCGCTGCTCACAAGCAGGTATTCCTGCTCCAGCTCCTCAGGGCTGCGGATCGCGCTTGTCCGGCACCCCACGATGACGCTGTCCGGATAGGCCAAAGGGGCGATGAATTTGCAGCTCGCTTCGGCAAGGATGGGCCAGGATACCGCGTCTTTGTCGAGGCCAAAGAGGTCCAGGAGCTCGATGTACTTGACGCGGGCAGATTCCATGTAGCGGAAGAAGCGCGTGTTGTTAACATGCCGGAACGCGTCCATATCTCCCCAGAGTATCGGTATCTCTATGCGTGCGGGAAACTGCTCCAGTTTCAGATGTTCTGCCATTTTGCCCCTCTTTTGTTTTGTGCCTGTTCGGAAGGCGAGAAATTTAGCAAGGAAATCAAACGATTATGTCACAACTTTTTGTTTCTTTTTGCGAAGAAGAAACGCTAGCTAGACAGTTTCCGGATGGAGACTGACTATCCGTGGCAAGGCGAGTTGCGGCTTTGGTTTTAATATGGTATCTGCACCGCTAAGCATTCTAACCCACTTGGCTTTGGGCCGGGAAAACGCAAAGGGCACAAGACAGGGTAAATCACTTTACTTAGTTTCGACAAGCCCAATTAGTAAGGAGCGAGCGGCTATGAGCTATGAGAACATCCTTTATGAAGTGCAGGACAACGTAGGGGTCATTACGGTGAATAGACCCAAGGCCCTAAACGCCCTGAATCCCGACACACTGCACGAGATTGGCCAGGCTGTGAATCAGGCGGGAAACGAGGAGAACGTCCGGGTCCTGGTGATTACTGGGGCCGGAGATAAGGCCTTCGTTGCCGGGGCGGACATCTCCAAATTCCCTGAGATGAACCCTCTTCAGGCCAGACAGTTCTCCCAACTGGGCCATGAGGTGTATGCCGCGATTGAGGCCCTGCCCTTCCCGGTAATCGGCTGCGTCAACGGCTTTGCCCTGGGCGGCGGATGCGAACTCGCCCTCGCCTGCGATTTCATCTACGCCTCGGAAAAGGCCCAGTTCGGGCAGCCCGAGATCAATCTGGGCATCATTCCTGGCTTTGGGGGCACGCAAAGGTTGACCCGGCTTGTGGGGCGGGCCAAGGCCAAGGAGCTCTGTATGACCGGGGAGCAGATCGGCGCTCAGGAGGCTAAAGACCTGGGGCTGGTGGCCAAGGTCTTTTCTCCGGATGCCCTCTGGGATTCCACCATGGAAACTGCCTCCTCCCTGGCCAAAAAGGGGAGAGTGGCCCTTCGGGCGGTGAAGCAAACCATTGATCGCGGCGGAGATGCTGATCTGCACGCCGGCTGCACTCTGGAGATGGACGCCTTCTCCACTTGCTTTGCCAGCGGGGACGCCATGGAGGGCGCCCGGGCCTTTTTGGAAAAGCGAAAGCCCAGTTTTTCCGGATCGTTCACCGAGTAGCTCGGTTTGTCCGTTCTGGAACAACAGTATCATTATGCCACATGGCGCTGTTCAGGCCAAAAGCTGGAGCGAGCGGCTCAGCGCAGCCGAGGCCTGTGTGCGCCGGTGGCCGGAAAATCTCGAGCAGGCCCGCGCAGAGCAGGAGCGTTTGCGGCAGTATGTTGTGAGCCGCGACGATTTTACCGGCCCGGAGGTGGTGGCGGGTGTGGATGTAGCCTACCACCGGGAGCGGAATCTGGCCACAGCAGCAGTGTCGGTTCTTTCCGTGAAGGATCTGCGGCCTGTGGATGCCTCTACCGCAAGCGAGCCCATCCGTTTTCCCTACATTCCGGGATACCTTTCCTTTCGGGAGCTCCCCGCCGCTATAAAGGCCATGCAGGGCCTGAAAACGCCTCCGGACATGTTTCTCTGCGACGGTCAGGGAATCGCACACCCCCGTGGTTTGGGGTTGGCCTCCCACCTGGGGGTTTTGCTGGATATCCCCTGTGTGGGGGTAGCCAAGTCGAGGCTCGTGGGTACCCATAAGTCTGTAGGGCAAGAGAAGGGTCAATGGCGGGAGCTTTCCTGGAAAGGGAAGACGGTAGGGATCGTTCTGCGGAGCAGAACGAGAGTGAAGCCTATCTACGTTTCCTGTGGTCATCGGGTAGGACTATCCTCATCCCGGGACATTGTCCTGAGCTTGACCCGGAAGTACCGTCTCCCGGAAACGACCAGGCAGGCTCACGCTTTGAGTAAGGGGCTAGACCACTGCAGTGCCGGATTCGGGCGGGTATAAGTTTAATATTTTCAGGCTACTGGCACAGGAAAGGAAACAATTTGACAATATTGAAGATTATTTTATAATTTAAGATTAAAATATTCAGGTTTGACGGATCCGGGTACAACGAATTTTCTAGCTTTTATTAAGGTAAGAAGCTAGATGTGGAGTGGAAGTCCCGTTTCTATGAATAAGGGGAGTTGTTTTGAGTCGAGCTAAAGTGGTCTGGTTTTCCGAATCTGGGAAGCCGCTGAAGGTGTTCTCCCTGCGAAAGTGGGTGATCACCCTGTTTTTTGGGGTGAGCCTCCTTTTGCTCATCCTCTCTCTGGTGCTTGTTTTCCTTAACCGGATCTACTTACACAGGATGGAGGCCGCAGAGTCCGAAAATGTGGAGCTGAATCGACGGATCGCAGAACAAAAGGAACAGATACGCTCTCTGAAGCAAAGTGTTGCCAGCCAGAATAAAAGCCTAGCAGAGTTCAAATCCAAGCTCAGAGAATCCGAGAAGGAACTGCAGGAAATCAGGGAGATGGAGATCAAGCTACGCCGCTTCCTGGATCTGGAGCACAAGCAGTCCCTTTCGGAGAAGCACTCCCATCAGGGCGGTTTCCAGACAGACGGGGACATGGACTCCGTGGAAATTCCCATGGACAATGCAACCTCGAAGGTACAGAACTCAGAGGTTGTCTCCTATTCCCTTAGGCTTAAGCAAAGCCTGCGCGAAGTGATTAACTCTCTGGAGGAGAAAAGGGAAAGGTTGCACCGCACCCCGTCCATTCTTCCGGTGAAAGGGGAAGATGTTTGGCTGTCCTGTGATTTTGGAAGAAGGACGAACCCGATGACCGGGAGGAAGGAGTTCCACAGCGGCGTGGATGTGGCCGGGGGATATAAGACCCCCATTATCTCGCCGGCTAAAGGGAGGGTTACACGGATCGCCAAGAACCGCATTCTGGGCAAGACTGTCCGGATCAGACACAGAAAAGATATGCGTACAACTTATGGGCACTTGCACTCCATCGCCGTTAAAGCGGGGGAGCATGTGGAACGGGGGCAGGTTGTCGGCTATATGGGCAATACCGGACGCAGCACAGGGACGCATGTGCACTACGAAGTAGTCAAGAACGGCAAAGCCATGGATCCCATGAACTATATTCTGGATCGAAAAGGTGAAACCCTATCCTTGAGGTGATTATCCCATGAAGAAAAAGAGCAAAACTACGCCCGATTCCTCGGGAGCTCCCACACTGATCGGTGCGGACAGCTCTTTTGAGGGTACCTATAAGGGCAATGAAAGTCTCTGCATCGAGGGGAAATTTACAGGGACCATTGAAGGGGCGGACAATGTCTATGTCCACAAGGGTGCCCGGGTAAGCGCCGATATCCATGCCAAAAACGTAATGGTGCACGGGGAGGTCAACGGCAACATCTTCTCCAAGGAGGAGATCAATATCGGTCCCACAGGTCAGGTGAACGGCGATGTGGAGTCCCCGTCGTTGACTGTAAGCACTGGAGGGTATCTCAACGGCCAGTGCCGGATGTCGGAGGAGGAGGAAAAAACCAATGAGAGCGGGCCCCAGGGCAGATTCAGCCCCTGGAAAAAGGAGGCTCCGCAGTCCGCGCAACATGAGGAAGGACCTGTACATCTGGATACCGTGCAGGATTCCTCAGAGGAGGATGCGGAAGAGCGCTCAGTGGGGCTGTAACCCCTTACGCAGTTTCCTTGATTTCTTCTACTGGGATTGCAACGAAATATAAAGAATTCCCGTAACTGTTCACCAAATCATTAATTCAGCGTAAGCCTGCACGGGGTATTTTTCATCATGAACCTCCGACTCTGGATTTTCTAACGCTCGCCACGTGGGGGCATCCCTGCCCCCACCTGACTCTCGTTGGCTGCTGTTATTCCGCAACTCAGCAAAATATTCTCAACATCAATTTTTTGACCATTTGAAGCTTGTTCTCGGTCGGGTTTCCCCCACGTGGCGAGCGAAGAAAATCAATCAGAGTCTCCGCTAAATGATTCAAAATACCCCGTGCAGGCTTACAGTTCAGCAATGTGGTGAATAGTTACGAATTCCCGGCCCTGATAATGCAGAAGGGCCCGTTGCACCTGAAAATCCATCACCAAATGTGCCCTGGGTTGTCCACTTTTCCCTGTCTTCCCGGGACATGCCTGCTAACCGCGGTGCGGTGCGTCACTTCGCAAAGCCTGTGCCATGCGACTAGGGAGCGGCTAGCCCTGCTTCCTTTTCTGGATCATTTCCTCCACTTCCTCGTATCCTTGACGATAAAGCCTTTCCTCGTCCGGGGCGATCTCGCGCAACAGCCGCAGGAACTCCCCCGCATGGACCCTTTCCTCGTCTGCAATATCACGCAGGACCTCCTGGGCCAGCTCATTGTCTGTTGACTCAGCTAACTGCATGTAGAGCTGGATGGCTTCGTACTCCGCGGAAATGGAATAACGGATGCAGCGGATAAGCTCTTCGTGGCTCACCGTGCGGTCCGCACGCAATCCGGAAAAGGGGTTGGAGAATTCGGGCATGATACATACTCCTCTTCGAGTTGACTGTTTATACACACTCCAGGCCTGATCCTTACTCGGCAATCTTTGGCCGGACCCAGAGATGGCTGAACCAATGCCAGCGAGGACCGTTATTGGAGGGAGCGGTTATGGTGTAAAGGGTGCGGCGCTGTGTGAGCTTCTTGGTGGCAGTCACTGTGATGCGGCTCGGATCCTTCTTATCTCGCTTGAGGTTGCAGTCCCTCCCGCCGCCGACGAAACACTGCAGCCCGCTCAGATCCACTGCTTCCGCTTCCAGATCCAGGGTGAGAGTAGGGGGATTGTTCTCTACAACGGGAGATTTCGGCTGTTCTTGCCGGACTCTGAGGGGGCGCATGTTCGCTTTGGAAATGAAGCCTTCCAGGGTCGCGTAGGGCCCGCCCATGGGGAAGCGGGGCAGGGCATAGCGATCTCCCTCGACGTGCATGACCCCGGACTTTTGAGCTGTGGCGGCGGTAAAGCCCATGTCGCGGATCACCTCTTGCATTCCGGGAGTGTATTCTCCAAAGGGATAGGAGAAGAGATCCGGGGCCTCTTCGAGCTTGAAAGCGAATTTGCCTTGAGCTTTCTGGACGTCATTGCGGAAGCGCTTCAGACGTCGCTCTTCTTTCATGTTCAGGAAATGGGCGTGGGACGCAGAGTGGTTGCCGATCTCAATCCCTTCGGCCTGGAGCCGCCTGAGCTCGTCCCACCCCAGGTATCCTGAGTCGCCTACATTCTGGGTTTGCACAAAGAGGGTGGCCTGGAACCCGTATTCCCGCAGCAGGGGCATGGCTTCGCTGAGGAAGGTCGCGTATCCGTCGTCCACGGTGAGGACAACTGCCCTGTCCGGGACGTCCTTCTCTGACCGCAAGCAGGACATGGCTTGTCCCAGAGTGAGCACGGTGTACTCCTTTTCCCGGAGGTAGGCAAGATGTGCCTTGAACTTGTCCAGGGGGATGTTCGTGGAGGGATAGCGGCTATCTCCGAAACGGTGGTACACGAAACAGGGGATTGCCTCCGCCTTAATTTCGGCTGTATCCCGGTCCCGGGCCGTGGCCGTGGCCGAGGGAAGGTGCAGAAGGAACAAGGCCAGGATCGTCAGGAGCCAGATCCCTGCACGCCTTTTGGATTCGTTCCGGGGAAATCCCGGAGGATGCTGCCCAGGATACAACCCTTTCCTGTTTCGCCTGGAGATCGCATTCAGTCTGTTGACGTTCTCTCGGGGGCTTGCACCTCTTGCGTGGCAAGTAGGGAAGCAGTCGATTCGTGTTTCATTCATGCGTTTCCGATTGGGAGGACATTTTGTTCGAAGTAGCATAAATTTATTATGTTCTAGGGAATATCCTGGGTCAACATGGAAATTTGAGGTCTGATAACCACTTTGTTTTTCCCTCTATGGTCATCAGAAGGTGGAACTGGGATGCGCGAGCAATCCGGCAATCTCTGCCAGAAAGGCAAGCAGAATCGCCGCGATGAGGAGGAATATGAAAGACGTCCCTTCTGTGTCTGGCAAGCGCCGAGGGAGCTTGCTTGAAAAACCAGTGACAATCTCCCGTTTTGGAAGGTAGAATATATACTTGATGTTCGCCGCTTTATTGCCGAGCAGTAGGTGGTGGTCCGGTGAAGAGGACATGCAGGCAAGCGGTCTTACCATATTTTGAAGGCCCTTCAGCGGGCGGGTCTAATTTATGCAGTCATCAAACTTAGCCCAACAGGACAACACCTCCGAAGAGACAGACAAGGCCAAAATCAAGGCTGTGGAAAACGTCATCTCCAAACTAGTCCTGGCGGTGAAACAGACGAATCTGTATCCGGAGAATCACTCTGTTTCCCGGGACGCCTTGGAAGAGCTATCCCGAACCCTTGACGTGTTCACCGCCCAATACGGAGATCTGGTGCTGGAAGTGTTCGGGGAGGGTTTCCGTTACCAGGAGCATTTTCTGTCCGCAGTTGCGGGAAGCAGTGACATTGCACATCGGTGTTACCGGGACGGCATCGAATGGCTGATATTCGGAGAAGATGTTGATACGCGGGAATTAAAGATATTTGTGGATATCTTGAATGCGCATCAGATAATTAAGGGCGAGGACGAGGGCGACATTGTTACCAGTTTATGGGAGTCCGAGCTGTCGCGGATTCAATACTATACGAACGAAGCTATCTGGAGTAGCGAACCATTGCTTGATCTGGCCAGGTTCAGGGTCCAGAGCCGTCCGGAGGAGGTGGGATTCTCCTCCGGAGCCGCAAAGGAGCCACCTCAGGCTCGGAGCATACTGGATTCCTCTACGGACAAACATCTGTGGCAGCTTACTCAGGAGGAAATAGAAAAAACTCAGCAAATGGTATTCGAGGAGGAACACCGGGATCCACTTGAGGACATCTTCGACGTTCTTCTTGTTATTCTGGAGCAGCAGCGCACCAGGGGGGACGTGACCACAGCCCTGGACATTATCCAGGAAAGTTTGACAAAGGCCCTCGCCAAGGGCTACTTCCACAACATTTATGATTTCCTTAGCCAATTCCACCGCATACGCCGGATATACGCAAGGGAGGGTCACTGGGTATTAACCCACCTGGATGATTTCCTGCATATGATTTCCGGATCCCGGGTGCTTTCTTCCTTACAGGAATATGTGTATCAGCATGAAGCCAGAAATCCGGAACAGCTGGAGAATATGCGGAAAACGCTAATTCAGCTGTTACCGGACAGTATTGAGGCCATTGTCCCCATATTGTCCGGGGTTAGATCTAATAGGGTAAAGAGGCCTTTGTACAGCGCGATCCGGGAGCTGGCCGGACAAGATCTCCGTCCCCTGGCCCGCATGGCCAGGAATCCGAATCCGGATATTGCGAAGGAAGCAATATCTATTTTAAGCACTATGCCTGATGAGCGGGTGCCCCCTTTTCTTCTGGAGGCGACCCGCTCTGCTGACTCCTCCGTTCGCAAGGCTGCAGTGGAGGGTTTGACCCGGCAAGAAGCTCCCGACTACAATCAACTAATTCCTTTTCTCGCCGATAAGGATGTAGGTGTTCGTCGCCTGGTTTTACGGTTCTTCTCTCAAAGACACCTGAAGGATGCGGAAATCAGCATCAAGGAGTATATTCGGCAAGGCGATTTCAAGCGAAGAGATGCGCCTTTTTTACGTTCGCTTTATCGGGCGTTGGGCAATTGTGCCTCGCAACGCTCGCAAGAATTCCTCCGGGAGAGGCTGTTTTCCAGTCCAGCGAGTATGGGCGGAATGCGTGCTGTTCATCGCAATGGAGCGGCAGTTGCGTTGAGTCTTCTAGGCGGTTCGGAGGCAAATGATTTGTTGCAAAAGGCCTCCCACAGTCCCTGGCCCTCCTTGCGCCGAGCCGTACGCAAGGCACAGGAGCAAATTGATGCAGAGTGATGTCCACTGGGACAGCGAAGAGTTCCGGAAGGACTCCGAAGAGCAGCTCGACATCAGGTTCGTAGAGGCCTTCGTGCGCTTGATTCAGATGGCCAGGATCCATAAGGAGAGCAATCGCCTGGTCTCGGAAACAGCAGATGAATTCCTTTATGCGGGCCGTGGGCTGTTGGAGGAAAGCTCCGTACTTGCGGTCGAGTCCAGGCACAGCCGTCTTTTTATTCAGGGCGAAAGGCTGCTGTTCAAGAAGCAAAGTGCCGTGGCTATCCTCTCACTTCTAAGCTATATTAGTCGCCTGGGGGTTTACGGCTTCGAGTTCAATACCCAATTAAACGAGATCTCCAGGGAGCAAGCCTATCAGTTCGCCGTGGATATCCTTGAGGCGCTAAGGTATCCCCATCCTCTGGAATGGCTTGACCAGCGGCTAGACAGCGAAGAGTATCAATGGGTTTCCATAATCTATAGCCTGAGGCAGTCACGCAGCGAGATCTCCTCCGCGGAAAAGGCGGAGATGGTTCATCAGCTCTACTCCTGTTCCTACAACGCGATACAGGAGGTCAGTGAGAAGTTAAGCAAAAATCAGTCCGCAGGAATTCGAAAACCCTTGCGCGTGGTGCAGGATATCACGGATCTTGTATTCGTGGACAAATCCATGCTTATGGGATCCATGACCATTCGCGACTACGACAGCTATACCTTTACCCATTCGGTCAATGTAGCCATTCAGGCTATCTGTCTGGGGCATGAGCTAGGACTTTCCAGGCAATCGCTAGTGCGCCTAGGTATTTGCGGTCTCTTCCACGATCTGGGCAAGGTGGACATTCCGCTGGAGATTATTAATAAGCCGGATTCACTCACCGAAAGTGAGTTCCGGGTAGTTAAACGCCACTCTATGAACAGCGTGCGGCGGCTCATAAAGCTCGAGGCCACTCCGAATCTGCTAGCAGGCATCATTCTTCCCCCGTTCGAGCATCACCTGCGCTACGACCTGGAAGGTTATCCCGAGGTGGGATGGTCCAGAAAGCTGAGCTTTTTCGGCAGGATCATTCAAATATGTGACGTGTACGACGCGTTAACCTCCTCGCGGACCTATAGATCCACACCTCTCAGCCCCGACCGCGCGATCGGGATGATGCTCCAGGAATCGGGAGGGGCCTTCGACCCCGTATTATTGAAATGGTTTGTTAATATGCACGGGGTGCTGCCAGTGGGTACAGTGGTGGAATTGAATACCGGCAAGCTGGGGATAGTCAGCCACGGCGGCGACTTGCGAGAAAGGCTTCTTCCGAGCGTGCTCTTGCTAGAGAGAAGGGGAGAGGAGTTCGAAAGAGGCGAGACGATAGATCTGAACCAACATCTAGGCCGGGACGGACGGAAGGCGATGAAGGTTCACAGCACGCATCATCCTTCCGAATTCGGGATTCAGCCTTTCCTTTATTTCATGGAGGCTTAGGCAGGGAAAGTCTGCGCATGAAGCAAACATCGTGCCGTAAATGAGACATTCCTGCCTTGTCAGACAGCGGTAGTGGTTTTCAGCTGGGATCAAGAATGCACTAATCTGCAGAAAGAAAGGCGCATGGTGCGAGCACGGAATCGGCGCGTAGCGAGGCGGGTTGCCAAGTCCCTCGTGGCTGTCTGGCTCTTTTGGGGGATAGGGGCGGCCCTTATCTCCTGCGATCAGGGATGCCTCCGGGAAGAGACCCGGAAGAAGCCCGCTTTGCGGGAGGTGCTCCAGAAGGCAGAACTGCCTCCGCTTGCGGACAACTCCACGCGACAGAAGGGACCAAGCGTATCTGTTGCCTCTCTTCCCGATCTGGAGGAGCTATCGCTCAAGCCCCCCGAGTTGCCCAAGAAACCAGTTGATCTTCCGGACTTTGTCGCTATCCGTGATATCCAGGAGAGGAAGCATCGCTTCTTCGAGTTCATGCAGAACCTGCTGCAGGCGGAAAATATGCGGATCAGACGGGAGCGCTACCTCCTGCTTAAGCATTATCGGGCCTTTCGGCGGGAAGAGGCCCTTTCGGAAAAGGACAAAGAATGGCTTAGCTCCTTGTGCAAGAAGTACAGGGAATCTTTTGGCAACGGGCCGGATTCGGAGCTATTTCGGAATCTTCTGCTCAAGGTGGATGTTGTGCCTGTGGAGCTCGGTGTGGCCCAGGCAGCCAACGAATCCGCCTGGGGTACCTCGCGCTTCGCCCGCGCAGGTAATAATCTATTTGGGCAGTGGTGTTTCCAAGAAGGCTGCGGCCTGGTGCCCCTGCGCAGGAGCCCCGGATCGACCCACGAGGTGGAGACCTACCCCTCCCCCTTGCTTTCCGTGCGGGACTATATGCGTAATCTCAATTCCCATCCTGCCTACCGCGAGTTCCGAATACTCAGGTACAGACAGCGGCGAGAAAACTCCGAGCTCCAGGGAGAAGAACTTGCCGAGGGATTGCTCGCGTACTCCGGTATCGGCTATGAATACGTGCATAGGCTGCGGGGCATTATGGAGCAGTACGCCGCCTACAGGGAAAAGGTGGAAGCGGAAGAAGGATCCCAGAGGGGATAATCGCGCTAGGTGGGATAGTAAGTCCTACTTCATTTGGGGCAAGGCTTCCATTAGAGAAAGCATTCCCTGAGGGTTTGCTGCAGGAGCCGCGTACTTCCGGTGACCAAAAAGGAGGAAAGTGATGACTTCCAGGGCTAAATGCGCATGGAGCATCTGCTGGCTCCTGACATTGGGTGCTTTGCTGGCATATCCCGGAGAAATTTGGGCGGGAGTGGAGCAGGTCACGCTCTATCCCCAGGGGGCTTTTGTTCTGGAGCGTGTTGATCTTGACAAGGAGCAGTCCCAAGTAGAGCTGGTCCTGCCTGGAGAGGCACGCAAGGACACACTGCGGGTCCGGGCCGAAGAGGGCGGGGTGCAAGGCGTGTCCGTGCAGAGGGACGAGCGCAGAGCGGATCCGGAAAGGATCGGCAAGCTCAAGCGCCGCATCGAAGAGCTGGAGCGGAAAAAGGCCGAAGTGGAGAACGACCTGGATCGCGTGGGCAAGTTGATCGCCTTCTACGAGGACAAGGTCTCCGCCGAGACCAAGGGAGCGAAAGAGACTGCAGAGATGGCCGATCTGCTTGACGAATCCCTGGAAGGGCTTTACGGTAAGCGCCTTTCTTCCAGGCAGCGGCGCGGAGAGCTCGAGAGCGAGCTTCGTGAGGCCAGAAAGCGGCTCGAGGAGCTTACCGGAAAAGAGGAGACCATCTGGCTGGTGCGCGTGTATCTGGAAGAAGCCCTGCCCCAGGGCTATAGTCTGGAATACAGCTATTATCTTGATTCCGCCTCCTGGAGCCCGGAATATACCCTGAATGCCCTGCCTGAGGAGGATCAGGTAGATCTGGTCTGGCGGGCGCAAGTGGTGCAGCGTTCAGGATCGGATTGGAACGATGCGGATCTGCGCGTCGCCACCATGTCCAGGCGCTTTCGGCCAGATCCGCCACATGTGCGGGAGTGGGTGATTGGTCCCGCTCGACCCGAGCGAGCCAAAAAAATGGCGGAGGATGCGCAGGCCCTCTCCGCCCGTGCCGGACAAAAAGAGGCGCCCCAGGAGCCGCAGCGGGAGCGCGACTTTTCCGCAGACATTTATAAGCTGGGGCGGAAGGATCTGCCTGCTGGCGAGAAGCAGCGCCTGACACTGAAAAGGCTCAGCCTTCCCGCCGGTTTCCTTCACCTCCTGCGGCCCCTGGACGCGCGGGAATGTTTTATTCGGGCGAAGATCCGATCCCAGGAACGTATGCGGCTACCCGAGGGGGAGGCGGCCCTGGAGCTGGAGGGGGCCTATGTGGGGCGGAGCGATTTTTCTATGCGGGGCAAACAAGCTACTGTGTTTTTTGGTGCGGATGGTGATGTCTCGTCCGATGTAAAGCGGCTGACCAAGAAGAGCGGCAAACAGGGTATTTTCCAGGGTGAAAAGACCTACCAGTGGGGTTGGCGTTGCACGATTACCAATACGCGGGACCAGGCGATACGTCTGCGGCTGGAGCTGCCCTGGCCGAGGCTGCGCAGCGAGGAGATCGAGCTGGAGCCGCTCCATGATTTCAGCAAGGAGGATGTGCGCGAGCACAGGGCGGTCAAAGAGATGGATCTCGCAGCTTCTAGCAATGCTACCGTGGAATACGGGGTCCGCATCGTCTATCCCAAGGACATGGACCTTGATTTCGGCCGGTTCTAATCACTCTTCACTAGTCACCAGTCACGAACCACCAGTCACGAATAATAAATTCCCTACGAGGTAAAATAGAATGTACGCGAACAATACAGGGCAAATTTTTGAAACAGGCGTATACAGGCCTCCCAGCGAGGGAGGCAGCAATTCGTTGCTCTTGCGGTTTACCCGCAACTGCCCCTGGAACAAGTGCGCTTTCTGCGCCATGTATAAGACAGAGAAATTCGAGTTGCGCCCGGTGGGGGAAATCAAAGCGGACATCGACGCCATGGCCGCAGTCCGCGACGAGCTCGAGGAGATCAGCCAGCGGCATGGGAGCAGGGACATCAGCAGGGAGGCGGCAGTGGAGTTTTTGTCTCGCCATCCGGAGTACAACAATAGCCAGAGCTTCGCCATACTGTTTTCCTGGCTGCTTTCCGGCGGAGAGACCGTTTTTTTGCAGGACGCGAACACTCTGATCATGAAAACCCATAACCTAGTGGAAGTCTTGCAGTATTTGCGCCATCGCTTTCCCACTATAAAGCGGATTACCACGTATGGCAGATCCGGGACCCTCGCGCGCAAAAAGCCCGAGGAGTTGGACGCCATTCGAGAGGCGGGGCTGGATCGTCTGCATATAGGAATGGAGAGCGGAGACGACGAGCTGTTGAAGAGGATCAGAAAAGGCGTGGATTCGGAGGAGCATATTAAGGGCGGCCGCAAGGCGGTGGATGCCGGTTTCGAGGTCTCCGAATACTGGATGCCCGGGCTGGGCGGAGAAGAACACTCGGAGAGCCACGCCAGGGAGACCGCTCGGGTACTGAACGAGATCAATCCGCACTATATCCGGTCCCGGCCGTTTCGTCCCTTGCCGGGAACCCCCATGTACGATGAATATCAAGAGGGCTCTTTCCGGCTTTTGTCTCCAGGGCAGCAGCTGCTGGAGCTGCGGATGACCGTGGAGGGGCTCGAGGTCACCTCCAGGGTCTGCTTCGACCATGCCGGCAATTATTGGCGCAGCCGGGGAGGAAGCCTGCTCTTTTCCCACGATTACGAGGGCTATAAGTTCCCGGAACGAAAGCCGCATGTGCTGGCGCTCATCGAAGAAGGCCTCCAATACGGGCAACAACGCATGCCCGAGTTCTTGCGGCTGTAGTGTTGCGTCCTTGAAATACTACTTAGATAATCATTTGCAGGGTGTTTTTTCACTTTGCACCTTCGGTTCTGGATTTCCTAACGCTCGTCACGCGGGGGCATCCCTGCCCCCACCCGACTCTCCGTAGTTGCGGTTTTAGCGAGTCTTGCCATATTTTTGAAGCATAAGCTTTTTCCAGGCTATAAGCTTTATCACGGTCGGGTTTCCCCCACGTGACGAGCGAAGGAAATCAACAGAACCTTCGATGAATCGTTCAAAAACACCCTGCAAATGATTCCGGCATAGAATATTCTTATTCTTTTTTTGCCGGACAGCACACTAGTGGCCCAGCCCTGAAATGGGCTGGAAGGCTGCTTCCTGTATAGATTGGTCAAGACTGGCCTGTCTGTTTCATCACTAGGGAACCCAGGAATCGACCTGATCCCTGTGCGTTCGAATATAGCGCAGTGCCTTTTCGTAGGGATATTGGCCGTCGTCCTCGTTGATCCAGATCATGAGCTGGCCCATCTGTTCGGGAGACCACCGAAAATTGTCCAGGAACCGGGCCACTTCCGGCATATCCTCTGCCAGGCCTTTCCGGACGATGGTGTTGATGTGCTCTTTGCCCCCAAAGACATTCTTGGGATCGTCCAGGAACTTGAGATTCCATCTGGCGAACATCCAGTGCGGGATCCAGCCGGTGACTACAATCCACTCGTGCTTGGTGATGGCATTGTCCAGGGCATGGGTCATGGTCCTTTCACTGCCTTTGATTAAATCGAAATCCTCCAAGCCATAGGCCTTCATGGCTTCTTTCGTCTTTTTCATGATCCCCGCTTCGGGATCGATACCCACGATCATGTGGTTGAATTTGTCTGCGTATTTTGAGAGGTCTCCGATGCTTTCCGCCTTGATGTAGGGCTTATTGCGCAGTCCGGTCCCAGCGGTCTGACGACCCAGAGTCACATTGGGCACTACGAGGCCGATCTGTGTTCCTTTGAGATTGGGGCCCAGATCGGCCACTTTATCACCGTATTTTTCCTGGTAATGCTTGTGTGTACCTGGCAGCCAAGCGCCCACCATGGCATCCGCCTCTCCCTCCGCTACAGAGGCCCACATTTCTTCGGCATCCACTGCCTCGATCTCGCAATTGTAACCCATCCTTCGCTCCAGCACGGCCTTGACCAGGTTGGTGCTGGCTATCTCCGAGGACCATTCCACATAGGACAGCTTTACTGTATCCTTTGCCGCATGGGCAGGAGCGGCCCAAAGGATAAGGCTGATGAGTGCCAGAAGAATACAGCGGATTATGTTTTGTTTTTTTTGATGCATTCCGCAAACTCCTTACTGTTTGTATCCGTGCCGGATATTATTCCCAGCCGTATTTTTCCACGTAATCCTTTAACCCGCGTAATACGGACCAGGTCATCAAGAGGATGACCATGGCAAAAGGCAGCCCTGTGGTGATAGCTCCGGTTTGCAGGGCAACCAGGCCACCTCCGGCCAAAAGCACGGCAGCGACTAGACCTTCTGTAATGGCCCAGAAAAGGCGCTGCGGCTTGGGAGGATCGGGATTGCCTCCGGAAGTGATGATGTCGATGACCATGGACCCGGAGTCCGAAGAGGTAACAAAGAAGGTAATGATCACAATGACGGCCAGTAAGGAAGCTATGGTGGTCAGGGGGAAGTTTTCCAGAAATACAAACAGGGAAACGGGAATGTTTTCCTGCACCGCTTTGGCAAGCCCGCCTTTACCGAATTTTTCGATATAGATGGCGCTGTTGCCAAAGATGGTCATCCATAGAAAGGTAACTGTAGAGGGGACAAAAAGCACGCCCAAAAGGAACTCTCGAATCTTGCGCCCATAGGAGACCCTGGCGATAAACATGCCCACAAATGGGGACCAGGCTATCCACCAGCCCCAATAGAATACAGTCCAGCCGTTTTGCCAGTCTCCTTGGGTATATGTTTCCGTATAGGTGGCAAGTGTGGGAAAGTTCTGGATGTAGCTACCGATGTTGGAAATGAAGCCGCCGAGCACGAACAAGGTCGGGCCGAGGAGGAGCACAAAAACTCCCAATATGGCCATGACTATCATATTGCATTCACTTAAGAACTTAATCCCCGCGTCCAGTCCGCGGACCACGGACCAAGTGGCTATAGCAGTAATCCCGGCGATAAGCAGGAACTGAACCAGGCTGCTCTGGGGGATACCGAAGGTATGGGCAAGCCCGGCATTGACCTGTTGCACGCCGAGGCCCAGTGAAGTGGCCACACCGTAAAGGCAGGAGACAGTGGCCAGGATGTCGATGAGGTTGCCAATCCCGCCGTAAATGCGTTTTCCTAGGAGGGGATAGAAAATATTGCGGATGGACAGAGGTAATCCCTCCGAAAAGCCGAAGAAGGCGAGGGCGAGGCCGACCAGGGCGTAGACACCCCAGGGATGCACCCCCCAGTGCAGAAAGGTCAGGTCCATGGCCTTTTGGGCGGCTTCCGCAGTCCCGGCCTCGGTAAAGGGGTTGCCCACGAAGTGGAACATGGGCTCTGCCACTCCGTAGAAGAGGATCCCGATGCCCATCCCCGCGCTGAAGAGCATGGCGAACCAGCCCAGGGTGCTGAATTCCGGCTCAGCATCCCTCCCTCCGATGCGCAAGTCCCCGAATCGGGTGAACAGGAGCCCCAAGCAGAAGAGAAAGACCACATTCATGACTAGAATGAAAAACCAGCCGGCAAAATTGGCTATCCAGGCTTGTACATTTCCGAACAAGGCCTCGGCAGTGTCGCCCAAAAGCAAGGTAAACACCACACCGAGAATGATAATGCCTCCACCTCCGAAAAAAACCCATGGATGAATATCGTATTTAAAGATCTTATTGTCTAAATTATAGATTGTATTAGCAGTCCTCTGACCATCGCTGGGTGCTTCTACAGCCATTATAGACCCCCCGTTAATAGATCTTTTTCAGAATGATTCTGTCATCCTGTTCAATCATTTCGAATGTATCGGAAGAGCTGAATGCCGGCAGATAAGAGGAGCCAGGAGCACATATATAGCCGCGACGTCGCTTGATCATCCTTTTGTCAGCCTCCCTATCTTCGAAGAGACCGGAGATCTCGTAATTTGTTTTGTCCTTGCGCTGAAGAAGAAGCAAATGTTCCTTCAAGGTGAAACGTGATATGGATAGCTCGTTCATGATTTCTTGGGCGGTCTTTCCTTCTTTTATGAGGTTACGTAGCTTGTCTGGATAGAAACGTGTGGTATAGACACTTTTGGCCATGGCAACCTCCTTAAAGGCATTTACAAAAATATAGGATTCACACAGCTTTGCTGTTTGAGGCATTTAATAAAATTCTCAGATGTTATTCTTTAAATTTGTAAGCACTTATATTAAGAGTTATGGTTGCATTTTATCTGAGGAAGAAAGTCTTCGTTGCGAAAACCACTGCCTATCCAAGTAAGGCAGGTAAGAGATGGACGGGAAAAAGCTTGGCTTGGGTTATGAGTTAAATCTTTTTCAAAATGATCCTGTCTTTTTCCACAATCATCTCGAAACTGTCTCCTGGCTTAAAGCCGCTTTTTTCAAGCATTCTGGGAGAGAATATAATACCTTCCTGAATCTGGTGAGGCTGCTGACGCCAATCGTCGGAGTATAGCCCTTCCACTTCATAATATTTACCGTCTTGTTTCTGTAATAAAAGGAGATGTTCTCTAAGGGACCAACTGGAGATAGACAGCTCCCTCATGATCTCTTTTGCTGTCTTCCCTTGCTTGATCAATTCTCTCAGTTTTTTCGGCCTGTAATTATGGCTGTAATCACCGATCGCCATACAATTCCTCCTTGAGAGCCGGTTTAGAGCCATTGCCCTAAAAAGACCAGCTCAGCCATAGTGAAAAGATTCACTTGACATGCTTTCTAGGGGAAGAGAAAGAGTAACTGTTCACCAAATCATTAATTCAGCGTAAGCCTGCACGGGGCATTTTTCGTCAGCTCTAGCTAGTGTCTATCCGGAAAAAGGACTTTTTGCATAGAAACTAGCTGAACAGTTCTATAAAATATAGCTTGAATGGAAAGTTAAAGTCAAACTTGGTTGGGGGTTTAAAAGGAGTGCCTGGCTGAATCACCCTTGTTTTCTACCGCTAGGATGGGTTTATGAATTCGGTCCCTTGCAGCAATTGGCTTTTTAGCAAGTCCAGCCTACACTACCCAGTCAATCAGCTACAAGTGTGAGTCCAGGGGCGAACTCTGTTGATTTTCTGAATCCGGAGGTTTTGTCTTGTATCACCACCTGTTTCGCTGGAAATCCGTGGCAGCTACCGTGGTACTGGCTGCCGTGCTGTGGTGCATGACCTTTTACCTGCCATTTGGCATTTTCTGGTTCAAGATTTCGGCTTCAGCCCTGATACTTGCAGGCCTGTCCCTAGTCCTGCAACCGGCAAAATATCTCCGTTTCTCTCTGGACTGGCGAAATATCGGCATCGGCCTTCTTTCCGCGGTGCTACTCTATCTGATCTTCTGGGCGGGAAAGACGGTCTCCGAGGCAGTTTTCCCCTTTGCCGCAGAGCAGGTCGGATCCATCTATGGCAAGGGAGAGGGCACATCCACCTGGGTTATTGTGTTGCTGCTATTTTTTGTTACCGGTCCGTGCGAGGAGCTCTACTGGCGGGGATATCTCCAGCGTCAGCTCATGGGACGCTTGGGCGGCTTTTTGGGCTGGATTGCGGCAACCGTGCTTTATGCCGGGGTGCATCTCTGGTCGGGAAACTTCATGCTTATCGGGGCCGCAGGGGTTGCCGGTGCGTTCTGGGGGGCTATGTATTGGCGGTTTAAGGATATTTCACCTGTCATTATCTCGCATTCCGTATGGAGCACCTTTATTTTTGCTGTCATGCCGGTTCCCTGAACCAGGGTGCTTAGCCGTGTGAGCCGTTAAACTGAATCAATAGAATTGCCCCACGGTAAAATCAGGGCATCCCGTCACCTTGTCCTTAATGGTGACAGGATGCCCTTGCTGTCTTCAAAAGGGCCTAGAATCCCATGGCCAGCTGGGTAGTTACAGTCTGAGCCTCTTCATCCGTTCCTCCCTTGTCCTGCTCGTAGTCCTGGTCATAGGCGTATTCCAGGGACAGGGAGATGTTTTTGGGCACCTCGGGCTTGGACTTGCTGCTGGGTTCTGTCATTGCAGCGGTGTCCGCAACCGGGTCAGGTGTTCCGGGCTATTCGGACCAGGGGAGGAACTGGACCCAGAGGACGGCGCTCAGCTCCACGGCCTTTTCCTTGCCCTCGTGCTCCAGGGTGTAGTCCGCCTCGTTCACGGCTGAGAAGCCCCACCAGCCCGAGCGGGGAGGCGCGTAGGTGAACACGCCGTTTTCATCCGCCTTGACCACCTGGGTCACCATGTACTCGTTGGGGGACTCGGCTTTCCCGCCCTTGTTGTAGTATTCCACCTCCACCTCGGCTCCGGGCACGGGCTCGCCGTTTATAAGCACCCTGCCCTGGAAGGCGTTTCCGGCGTAGAGCCCGAAGGGTCTGGTCAGGGGGAGGATCTCCGTCTTGAGGCCTACTGGCTGGTCCCAGCCCTGGGCCCCGCCGAAGGCGGGCAGGTAGGTCTTGGTCCAGTGC
>JAIPEP010000028.1 GCA_021737085.1 Desulfohalobiaceae bacterium
CCCCCGCCGGGGCCCCCGCCCCGCCGCGGCGATTTGCGTACTATGATCCCCTGGGGATGGGGATAGGGGAGAGAAAAGCGGTATCAGGCGAGGCCCAGGCTCTGCTTTAGCGTGGACCAGTCCAAAAGCGAGTTTATCAGCTTGGCCCCGTGGTTGATCTTGATGCGGTCTCTCAGCTTGATGCTCTCCAGGATCCTCTCCATTTTTTTGGCTACGCTATAGGTGTCGTCCCGGACCATGATGATGGGCACTTCCAGATCCTCGGAGCGGGTAAGGATGATATCGTTGGGATAGAGGTTCCCGGTCAGGATCAGGCAGGGGCACTTGCCCTCCAGGGCCACCAGCTGCAGGTCCGAGCGGTCTCCTCCCACGATGACCGCGGAGTTGGGTTTCTTCCGGAAGTGGGTCATGAAGTTCTCCACCTGCATGGTGCCGATTAGAAAACTCTCCGCAACCACATCCGATTTTTCCGGTGCAGTGATGATTTTGCCACCTAGCCGTTTGGCCAGGTCGCCGATGCGGATGGCATTGAGAAGCGAATCCTCGGGTGCGGTCCCCAGGATCTTTATCCCGCGCCGCTCCAGCAAGGGATGGATCATGCTCTCCACAGTTTCCATCCTGGACTCCGGGACACTGTTCAGGACCGCGCCGATCAGGTCCTCGCCCAGCTGCTCCTTGGCGCTTATGAGATAGTCGTAGGAGAACTCCTTGAAAAAACGGTCCACAAGAAGGACCTTGTTGCCCAGAGCCTGGGCCACGTCCACTCCGGCCACGTTGCAGTACTTCCCCGCATGCAGGAAGCTCCCCGCCCCGCAGACGAGCATCACGTCCTTGTCCTTACTCAGGGTGTTATAGGCCTCCACAATCCGACCCATAAGGTCGGGGCATCCCTCGGAGAATACCTGCATCTGCAGATCGTGGGTTGCCACCACAGGGGAGACGAGCTCCGGGTCTTCATCCAGGCCGAGGACTTCCTGAACGAAGAAGGCGTCCTCATCCCCCATTTTATCCCCCTTCTGTGCGGGAGATGTTCCCACTGGGCGCATATAGCCCACAGTGTAGCCCTCCTTCTGCAACTGCAGGCCCAGGGCCATCACCATGAGATTCTTGCCGGCGAATCCCGCAGTGGAGCCTATATACAATCCAGTCATGGCCTCCTCCTCTTGGAATGCTTTGGCTCCGCCTAAGTCTGTCCCTGCCCGGCAGGGTGAAGCGGGCCGGATGGGAACATCTTAATATACCAGCGAAGCCTTGTCAGTTATGTTTTTTGTGCACCCCGAAATATCTACTGGGAATGAGACATGTACAGGGTCATGCGGACGTCGGCGACGATAGCGCGACTTTCGTCCACTAAAACTGGATTGAGGTCCGCCTCCACAATATCCGGGAAGTCGATGGCCAGCTGGGATACACGGATCAGGATGTCCTCGATGGCCTTGATCTTGACACCGGTTTCCCCCCGGACACCCTTGAGCAGCATATAGGATTGGATGCCGCGGATCATGTCCGTGGCCTGGCTGCGGGAAATGGGGGCCAGCTTGAAGGAGATGTCCTTGAATACCTCTACATGGATGCCCCCCAGCCCGAACATGAGCAGGGGACCGAACTGCTCGTCCCGGTGGAAGCCGACAATGATCTCCCGCATGCCCGCTGGCGCCATCTCCTGCACCAGGCAGCCGTGGATGAAGGCCCGGGGCTCGTGGTATTTGGCAGCAGAGGTGATCTCCAAAAAGGCCTGCCTGACCTCCTCCGGGGACTGCAGGCTCATTCGGACTCCCCCTACATCGCTCTTGTGGGAGATGTCCGGGGAGGCTACCTTGAGCACCACCGGATAACCCATCTGCTCCGCGGCCTGCACGGCTTCCTTGCTGGTGGTGGCCACGGACGTGGCAGCCGCGGGAAGGTCGTATGCCCCCAACAGCTCCTGGGCCTGGTATTCCACGATCTCCACGCTCCGGCCGGGGGAGAGGTGGGAGCGGAATCCGTTCACGATTTCCTCGGCCCGATCCCTGTCCGCTGGGACCTCCTCTATGGACTCCTCCGGTCTGTTTCGCCACTGCTGGTAGGAGTACATCGCCTCCAGGCTCTGGATGACCGGCTCGGGGAAATTGTAGCAGGGAATCCCCGCCTGGACCAGTTTCTCCTGCGCCGGGGCTATGGAGTGCTTGCCCATGAGGCAGACGAAGATGGGCTTGTCCGTCTGACCGGCTAGCTGGATGATGTTGTCCGCAACCTCGTTCATCTCGGAGACCATGGTGGCTGTGGGGGTGAGCAGGATGAGGAGCGCATGCACGTTTTGATCCTCTAGCACCGTCTCCGAGGCCAGCTTGTAGCGCTTTGCATCCGCGTCCCCGATGATGTCCACCGGATTGTGCAGGGAGGCGAAGGAGGGCAGAAAACCCTGCATCTTTTCCATGGTTTCCTGGCTCAATCGGGCCATGTGCAGTTTGGAGCGCTCACAGGCGTCCGCGGTCATGATCCCCGGTCCTCCGGAGTTGGTCACCACCGCCAGATTGGGGCCCTGAGGGAGGGGCTGGCAGGAGAAGGCCTGGGCCAGGGTAAAGAGGGAGGCGATATCCCGGACGCGGATGATTCCCCCTTGCTGGAAGGCGGCCTCGTAGGCCTGGTCCGATCCGGCTATGGCCCCGGTGTGGGAGGAGGCAGCCTTGGCCCCGGAGGTGGAGGTGCCGGACTTTATCATCAGCACAGGTTTCTTGCGGGACATGGCCCGGGCCTTGTTCAGGAATTCGCTGCCCTGGCTCACATTCTCGATATATCCCAGCACCACGTTCGTATCCGGATCCCGGCCCAGGTAGTCCAGCATGTGGGCTTCGTTGATCACTGCCTTGTTCCCCAGGCTCACGAACTTGGAAAAACCCATGTTTTCCCCCACGGCCCAATCCAGTATGGCCTGGCACAGGGCGCCGGACTGGGAAAAGAAGGCTACGTTGCCCGGCAGCGGGGTACCTGAGGCGAAGGTAACATTGACTTTCGCCCCGGAGTTGATCAGGCCCAGACAGTTCGGCCCCAGCAGGGCGATATCGTTTTTTTCGGCTACCTCCCGGATCTCCTGCTCCAGGTAGAATCCTTCCCGGCCCATCTCTTTGAAACCGGCGGTGATAATCACCACAGACTTGGTTCCCAATTCGGCCAGCTGGCGCAAGGTGGGCAGAACAGGATCCCTGGGGATGGTAAGAACCGCCATGTCCAGACCACGGGGGAGGTCCGCGACCTCGTTGACCACGGGACGACCTAGTATTTGGGTTTCCTTGGGGTTCACGGGAAGGATCGCTCCCTCGTATCCCGCTTCTATGAGGTTGGAGAGGACGCTGTAGCCGATCTTGTCCGGGTTGGCGGAGGCCCCGATTACTGCGATCCGGCTGGGATGGAAGAAGGCTTTCATGTCCATGCTGTTTATCCTTGGGCTCCTCTGGCTTGCCCATGGGTTATATCCAGAGAAAATAGAGCCCGGTCCTCGGGAGTCGATAGCGGTAGAGGAGTCTTCCGGATGCCTAGAGGGCAAAAAGGGGAGCCTGGAGACAGGCTCCCCTTTGGGGTGTTCCGTTTTACTATTTCCCAGATGTCTGGCGTCGAGGGTATAGACTAGGCAGGGGCGTGTCCTAGTCCGTGGCTCCCCTGCCGTCGTCGCAAGCCTCTCCGGAATCCGGGCGGGCGTGCTCTGCCACGTCCTTGACCTCGCATTGTTCCGCGTCCTCTCCGGAGTCTGCTTCCGGATTACTGCCCTGTCCCAGCGTGGTGACATCTATGGGCGGCTCTTCCGCCATGCGGCGCAGGATCTCGTAGCGCTCCCAGATCTCCTGCTCCAGCTCTCCCCGCAATTGTTTGGAGACCTCGGGAGCGCTTCGCTCCAGCTGGCGATAGCGGTTCTCCCCGGAAAGGAATTCCTGGATGCTGCCGTCCGGGGCCTTGGAATCCAGACTGAGCGGGTTCTTGCCCTCTTTGGCCAGCATGGGGTTATAGCGGTACAGGGGCCAGTATCCGCTTTTGACCGCGAGCCTCTCCTCTTCCTGGCTCTTGCCCATGCCCTTGAGGATGCCCTGATTGATGCAGGGGGAGTAGGCCATGATGATGGAGGGGCCGGGATACTGCTCCGCCTCGGTGAAGGCTTTCAGCAGGTGGTTCTTGTTTGCGCCCATGGAAACGGAGGCCACATAGATGTACCCGTAGGTCATGAATATGCGGCCCATGTCCTTCTTGTTCGTGGTCTTGCCCGAGGCGGCGAACTTGGCGATGGAGCCGAGAGGCGTGGCCTTGGAGGACTGCCCCCCGGTGTTGGAGTAGACCTCGGTGTCCATAATCAGGACATTGATATCCTCTCCTGAGGCCAGGACGTGGTCCAGGCCACCGTAGCCAATGTCGTAGGCCCAGCCGTCCCCGCCGAAGGCCCATACGGACTTCTTGACCAGCATGTCCTCCAGCTTCCAGATTTCTTCCAGGACGGGATCGGGGTCCGCCTGGAGCAGGGCATGCCGGATGCGGTCGGCATAAACTTTGGAGGCCTCGCCGTCCTCCATGTTCTCCAGCCATCCCTGCATGGCCTGTTTCAGCTCCTTAGGGATATCCCTGTCCATGGCCTCATGCATTAGGTCTGCGAGCTTCTGGCGGCGCTGTCTGATGGCCATGAGCATGCCGTAGGAAAACTCCGCTCCGTCCTCGAATAAGGGGTTGGCCCAGGTGGGGCCGTTGCCTTCCTTGTTTGTGCAATATGGCACGGACGGGGCTGTGCCGCCCCAGATGGAGCTGCATCCGGTGACGTTGCCGATGTGCATCCGATCCCCGAAAAGCTGGGTAAGGACCTTGACATAGGGGGTTTCCCCGCAGCCGGCACAGGCCCCGGAACACTCCAGGAGCGGCTGCTGCAGCTGGCTCCCCTTGACCGTGTTCTTGGCCAGGATGTCGTCCCTGACCGGAAGGGACTCGGCGAACTCGTGGTTGGCCACCTGGGTTTCGGTCTGGGTGTGAAGCGGCTTCATCACCAGGGCCTTCTCCTTGGCGGGACAGATGTCGGCACAATTGCCGCAGCCCTGGCAGTCGAGGGGGCTGACCTGGATACGGAAGGCGTAGTCCTCGAGCCCTTTGCCCTTTCCCGGAATAGTAGCAAGGGATTCCGGTGCAGCCTCCTTCTCCTGCTCTGTGAGCAGGGCGGGCCTGATCGCCGCGTGGGGGCAGACGAAGGCGCACTGGTTGCACTGGATACAGTTTTCCGGGACCCATTCCGGAACATTGATTGCCACTCCCCGCTTCTCGTACTTGCTGGTCCCCACCGGGAAGACCCCGTCCGGCTCAAACACGCTCACCGGGAGCTCGTCCCCCTTGAGGCGCAGCATGGGCCGCATGACCTTGGTGATGAAATCGGGCTCCTCCCTCTCGGCAGCCTGTTCCCCGAGGGCATCGCTTTCCGCCCAGGACTGGGGGTACTCGATTTTGGTCAGATTCTCCACTGTTTTGTCCACGGCCTGGATGTTCATGTTTACAATTTCTTCGCCCTTGCTGCCGTAGGCCTTGCGGATGGAGTCCTTGAGCAGGTCCATGGCCTGCTCGAAGGGCAGCACGTTGGACAGGCGGAAAAAGCAGGTCTGCATGATCATGTTAATCCGGCCGCCCAACCCCACTTCGGAGGCGATTCGCACCGCGTCGATGGTGTAGAAGGCGATGTTCTTGCGCGCGATTGTCCGGCGCATGGAAGCGGGCAGATGCTCCTCCATCTCCTGGGTGGTAGACCAGGGAGAGTTCAAGAGAAAGGTGCCCCCTTCCTTGATCCCCTCCAGGACGTCGTACTGCTTGACGTAGGCCGGCTGGTGGCAGGCCACGTAGTCGGCGGAGGAAACCAGGTAGGTGGACTGGATGGGGTGCTTGCCGAAGCGCAGATGGGAGATGGTGTATCCCCCGGACTTCTTGGCGTCGTAGGAGAAGTAGCCCTGGGCGTACATGTCTGTGTTATCGCCGATGATCTTGATGGCGCTCTTGTTCGCACCCACCGTTCCGTCCGAGCCAAGGCCCCAGAACTTGCACTGCACCGTGCCCTCGGGAGTGGTGTCCGGCAGATCGGTGGACGGCTCCAGGGAGGTACGGGTTACATCGTCGCTTATGCCCACGGTGAAATGGTTTTTGGGACCGGCCTTGGTCATGTTCTCGAAGACTGCCTTGGCCATGGCCGGGGAGAACTCCTTGGAGCCCAGGCCGTAGCGTCCGGCCAGGATCTGGGGAGTCTGGTCCCTTTCCTGGAATACCGTGCACACGTCCTGAAAGAGAGGATCTCCCAGAGCCCCCGGTTCCTTGGTGCGGTCCAGCACGGTTATGGATCTGGCGGTGGCCGGAAGGGCGGCCAGAAAGGCACGGGACACAAAGGGCCGGTAGAGACGCACCTTGATCAGCCCGATTTTTTCCCCCTGCTCGGAAAGGTGGTTGACCACCTCTTCGATGGTCTCGCAACCGGAGCCCATGGCCACGATCACGCGCTCCGCCTCGGGGTGGCCCACATAGTCGAAGAGATTGTAGCGCCGGCCGGTGATTCGGGCCACCTTGTCCATGCTGTCCTCAACAATGCCCGGTAGATCGTCGTAGAAGGGATTGCAGGCCTCACGGTTCTGGAAGAAGACGTCCGGGTTCTGGTTGGTGCCCCGGAGATGGGGGTTTTCCGAATTCATGGCCCGGGCGCGGAAGGCGTCGATGCTGTCTTGGTCCACTACCTCAGCTATATCCTCATAGTCGATCATTTCCACCTTCTGTACCTCATGGGAAGTACGGAAGCCGTCGAAGAAGTGGACGAAGGGTATGCTGGAGTCAATGGCGCTAAGATGGGCCACCAGGGCCAGATCCATAACCTCCTGCACCGAGTTGGAGGCCAGCATGGCAAAGCCGGTCTGGCGCACGGCCATTACGTCGGAGTGATCACCGAAGATGGACAGGGCGTGTGTGGCCACGGCCCGGGCAGAAACGTGAAACACTCCGGGCAGGAGCTCGCCCGCGATCTTGTACATATTGGGGATCATGAGCAAAAGGCCCTGGGAGGCGGTGTAGGTGCTGGTCAGGGCTCCCGCGGCCAGGCAGCCGTGAACTGCGGAGGCGGCGCCCGCCTCGGACTGCATTTCGCGGATGGAAACGCGCTGGCCGAAGATGTTCTTTTGGCCATGGGCGGCCCATTCGTCTGCCTCCTCACCCATGGGAGAGGAGGGGGTGATGGGATAGATCGCCGCGGTGTCGCTCAAGGCGTAGGCGACGTGAGCGGCAGCGGTGTTTCCGTCGATTGTCTGGGTTCTTTTCGCCATGTCTCTTCTCCTGAAACTGCTTGCGGTTGATTTCCCTCTTTATCCTGGGATTGGTTAGAATAAAAGAATCATATTATTAGCTGACAAAAGCGAGGTCAACGTCCGGGCACAAGCCGGCCAGTTCGAATATACCCTTTCTGTTTGCGCTAAGCCGTTCTATTCGAGGCTTCCCAAACGCAGGTGTCCCCCAGCACCCAATGGGAAATGGGTGGAGAGTTTCACTGATTCTGTCCCTTTGTCCGGGAAGGTTATTAGGATAAGAATAGGGTGGGGCTCAGCCGGACAACCGCCGTCGCAGCAGATCCAGGGCGCACTCTGCAAAGAAGCTCTGGTTGGTTAGCCTGTCCCCGCTATCCCACTGTATATGCCGAGTGGTGCTACCCTTGGGCCAAGCGAGACCAAGGCAGACCGTGCCCACCGGCTTTTCCGCAGTGCCTCCGCCAGGTCCGGCCACTCCGGTGGTGGACAGGGCGTAGGTGGATCCGCTGAGTCGGCGCATCCCTTCCGCCATCTCCTGGGCTGTCTCCTCGTGGACAGCCCCGCAGTTTTCCAGAGTCGACTCTCTGACCCCGAGAAGGGAGGTTTTGGCCAGGTTGGAATAGGTGACAGCGGAAAGGGAGAAGTAGTCCGAGCTCCCCGCCACGCTGGTGATCCGGCGGGAAATGAGCCCTCCGGTGCAGCTCTCGGCCAGAGAGAGGGTGGCATCCCTTTCCCGGAGGAGGCGACCGATCACCTCGGGCATGGATTCGTCAACTGCGGAGACCACATTTGCCCCGAGACGTTCCAGGATCAGCTGCTTGGCCTGCGCCATCTCCTCCTCCGAGGTATCGGTCTGGTAGGCGTACAAACAGAGCTGGATCCTGGGAAACAGGGTGCGATATCCCAATTCGATGCGGGGATGATGCAGGTGGAAATCATCCAGCCTCCGGGAAACCCCGGATTCGCTCAGCCCGAATACGTTCATCCGGCTGGTCTGGATGGGGTGGAGCTCCTCCGCAAAGCGGGATCGGGTCTGGGGCAGAACAAAATCCGTGAACATCCGTTTCATCTCCCTGGGGACCCCGGGAAGGAAGTAGATCCGGCAGCCACTTATGCTTAGCCCGAATCCCGGAGCGCTCCCCATAGGATTTTGCAGAACGAGGCTGTCCTCCGGAATCAGGGCCTGATTTTCCGCTTCTTCCGGCATCCGGGTGCCCATCCGGCTTCCCCAGAAATCCTTTACGGACTGCAGAGCTTCCGGGTCCCGGACTAGGGGCCTGCCGCTGCATTCCGCCGCGGCGCGGGCCGTGATGTCGTCCGGAGTGGAGCCCAGACCGCCGGTGACAATAGCCAGATCCGCCCGGGAGGCTATCTCGCGCAAGAGTTCCGTAAGAGCGGGGACCTCGTCACCCACCGCGTGCAAACGAGAGGCCTCTGCCCCGGCCAGGCGCAGCTGCTCCGCCAGCCAAGCGGAATTGGAGTCCGCGATCCGTCCGGAGAGGATTTCCTTGCCCGTGGCAGCGATCTCTAACCTTAGCATGGGAGGACTCCTTGGGTTTTCCGCAGAAAGCGGCGCAGCACGTCTGCCTGGAATTCGTCCAGGCTCCGGAATACCGCCAGACAGATGGCGCTGGAAAGGCCTCCGAAGAAGGCCTCGGCTACAGCGCCAGCGATGCAGGCCTGGGTATCGCTGTCCCCGCCCAGAGAGACCGCATTGCGCACAGCGTCCTCGAAATCCACGGACTTTAGGAAAGCGATCAGGGCTTCCGGAACAGACCCCTGACAGGTGACGTCAAAGGAGTATCCCGGACGGATATCTTCCAAACTCCGGGAGAGATCGTAATGGAAGCGGGTCTGTATTTCCTGGCGGATGGCCTCTTTTTCCGTTTTCTGCCTGCCGCGGAAGACCGCCAGGGCCACGGCTTGAGCGCCCTTGATCCCCTCGGGATGGTTGTGGGTTACAGCCGCGCTTCGTTCGGCTTCCCGGAGCACGTCCTCCTCGGTGTTCATGTACCATCCCACTGGGGGGACCCGCATAGCGGATCCGTTGCCGAAGCTGAAGTAGGGCTCGCTGTCCCCGGATGAGGCCCAGAGCTTGAAGTTTCCCCCGTATCCCGCCCGGGGATAGCGGCGATAGAAAGCCTTGAGATTGTCCGCGTAGGGAAGGTCCTCCATCAGGCTTTGTGCCACAGCCAGGCTGAGCACGGAATCGTCCGTGATCCGGCACCCCGAGGTGATAAGCTCGAAGTCTTTTCTTTTTGTGGGTCGCGCCTCGAAGCGGGAGCCCACCAGATCGCCGGCGATCGCTCCCAGCATCCATTGTCTCCTTTGGTATATCTTATTCCTTTATAGCCCCGTGAAGGAAAGCTTTAGACCTCGGCTTTAAAGCGGTGTCTGGAGAGCCCGAGCCGGATTAGCTCCGCGATAAGCTCGGAGAAGGAATATCCCGCCACAGCGGCGGACTGGGGGAAGAGGCTGTTTGCGGTCATTCCGGGAAGAGTGTTCGTTTCCAGGGCATAGGGTTGGCCATCCCGTACCAGGAAGTCCGTCCGGCTGTAGTCCGAGAGTCCCAGCACCCTGTGGCAGCGAAGGGCCAGATCCATGACCTCCCTTGCCAGGTTCTCCGGGATGGGAGCGGGGCAGATCTCCTCCGCGGCCTGGGGGGTGTACTTGCTGTAGTAGTCGAAGAACCCGGAAGGGTCAGCGGGGCGGATCAATATGGGGGGAAGGGCGCTTTCCCCCAGTACGGGACAGGTGACCTCCTCTCCGGACACGCTCTCCTCGATAAGGGCATAGTCCCCTTGTGCCAGGAGCTTGTCCACGACCTTTCGGATCTCCTCCGGACTGCTCGCCCTGACGATGTCCAGGCTGGATCCCCCGGCGTGGGGCTTGATGAAGACGGGCGGCTCCAGGCGGCATCGCCAATCCGGAGAGGGCGGCAGAGGCACGAGCTCCCAGTCCGGGGTGGGAATGTCCCTCGCGTCGAAGAGCGTCTTGGAGGCGGCCTTGTCCAGGGCAAGCATGGATCCCTTGGGGCCCGAGCCCTGATAGGGGCAGCCGGCCTGCTCCAGGACGCCCTGCAGGACCCCGTCCTCTCCAGGTGCGCCGTGCAGGTTGATAAAGGCGAAATCGCTTGCCGCTGCCTGTTCCGGCAACCGGTAAAAATTCCAAGCCGGATCGAAGAAGACCACCTCGTGCCCTAGAGCCTCCAGGGCCGAGTTTATGGAGCGCACTCCCTTGAGGGAGATCTCTCGTTCATTGGACCACCCCCCGCCGATCAAAAGGATACGCATACAGGTCTACCTCCAGGCTCTGCTCCAATAGCTTTTCCAAGGCGTGCACCTTGGCATGGGAGCGGTAAATTTTTTGCATCCGCTCAAAGGAATTCGCGTAGCGGTCCAGAATATCCTGGAAGCGCTCCCGGATGGTGACTATCCGGTCGTGGACCACGCGCTTGTCCGCGTAGAGCACTGCCAGGGGGAGGAAATGGCGGTCCAGGTCCAGCTCTCCCGGCCAGCGGACATGATGGATTACGCCCTGGGCGATGGCGGGATTGCCGGTGCGATCCATGACCAGGGAAGCGCCGATGTGACTGTGATTGCCTTGATGAGTGATGGTGTACGCCTTGCCCAGGTCGTGTAGCAAGGCAGCTGCTCGGACTTCCTGGACCCGTACGGCTATACCCCGCTGATCCGCCCACTCTGCCAGGCGGGTGGCGATGCGGGCAACCATGAGGCTGTGGGTTCTAATGTGCTCTGGCATGCCCAATTCGCGCCAGATCTGGAAGCAGGCCTGGTCATCTGGGACAATGCCTGTGGATTGCGCGGGGAAATCGATACAGGTCAGAGCCGAGTTATCCATGCTATACCTCGGAGCTGAACCGCCAAGGCCGGCCCCGCTTAAGCTGGTGGACCCTGGACTTTTGGCTCCAATTGATCCAAACTCCCTGTGGATAGCCTTAATACTGAGAGAGAACCGGGAAGGCCCCGTCAGCGGAGCCGGCACACCATAAGGATGTAAGGATATGATATACAACATGGCGGAAAAAAACAACACAGCGGCGGATCTGCAGGAGCTGAGCGATCCCGGTTACTGTCGCGGCCTGGCGCAGAGGCTGCACAGGATGCTGGATAGCGAGGTCAGCTTCATGGAGGTCTGCGGCACGCACACCATGAGCATTTTCGGCAGCGGTCTGCGAACCCTCTTCCCTGCGGGGCTGCACCATGTCTCCGGCCCCGGATGCCCGGTTTGCGTGACCCACGCAAGCGATATCTCCGCCTTCCTGGAGCTGGCTCGCACCAAAGGAGTAACATTGGCCAGCTTTGGGGATATGCTCCGGGTGCCAGGGCCCGGAGGAGAGAGCCTAAAATCGGCCCAGGCCGAGGGGGCCTCGGTGCGGATTTGCTACTCGCCCTACGAGGCGGTCCAGCTAGCAGAGAGCCATCCGGAGCAAGAGGTGGTCTTTCTGGGAGTGGGATTTGAGACCACTGCCCCAGCTGTGGCCGCCACCCTGGAGATGGCCCGGAGCAAGGACCTTGGTAACTTCAGCCTCTACTCCTGCCACAAGCTGATTCCTCCGGCCCTGGAGGCGCTGGTGGCCAATTCCGGTATCCAAGTGGACGGATTCCTTTTGCCCGGTCACGTCTCCACGGTGATCGGGACCGAGCCATACCGGTTCCTTGCCCGCGATCACGGCATTCCCGCAGTGGTGGCCGGATTCGAGCCAGGGGACATCCTTCAGGCCCTGCTCCTGCTGCTCAGTCGCATCAAGAGCGGTGATCCGGATGTGGACAATCAGTACACCCGGGCGGTTAAGCCCCAGGGCAATGCGCGGGCCCGGGAGGTGATGTACCAAGTCTTCGAGCCTCGGGACGCCCTCTGGCGGGGCCTGGGGACCATTCCCTACAGTGGGCTGGGCCTTCGGGAAGAATACGCCGTATGGGACGCTGAGCGCCGATTTACTTTGTCTCGCACCGGTGGAGAGGATCCTCCGGGATGCCGCTGCGGAGAGGTCCTGCAGGGCGCGATTCAGCCGCGGGACTGTCCCCTCTTCGGCAGGGCCTGCACGCCCGCATCCCCTGTGGGCCCCTGCATGGTCTCCAGCGAGGGCAGCTGCGCGGCCAGCTATCACTATGACCTAGACATCCTGTAATGGAAAGGGGAGACGACGTGAGCGAAGAGCGTATCCTGCTGGACCACGGAAGCGGTGGCTTGGCCTCGCACAGGCTCATCAGCGAGGTGTTTTTCCGGTACATGGGAAACGAGCACCTCTATGGCATGGACGATGCCGCCTGTGTGTGGACAGGGCCTCTGACCGCGGTGAGCACGGACACCTTCACCGTGGATCCGCTTTTTTTCCCCGGCGGGGACATCGGCTCCCTGGCGGTGCACGGCACGGTCAACGACGTGGCCATGCTCGGGGCCAGGCCCCGCTACATCACCTGCGGCTTCCTCATCGAGGAAGGGCTGCCGCTGCGGGATCTGGAGCGGATCGCAGCCTCCATGGCCCGGGCAGCCCAAGAGGCGGATGTGCGCGTGGTAGCCGGAGACACCAAGGTGGTTACCCGTGGGGCTGCGGACAAGCTTTTCATCAACACCACGGGACTGGGCGAGCTCTTGCTGGATACCCCCCTGTCGGGAGCCGGGGCAGAGGAGGGAGATGCCGTCCTGGTCAGCGGCAATCTGGGGGATCACGGTCTTGCCGTGTTTGCCGCCAGGGAGGGTCTCTCCTTTCAGACCCCGGTGAGAAGCGACTCCGCCTGCCTGAATCACATGGTGGCCCATCTGCTACAACAGGTCCCAGAGGTCCGCGTGCTTCGCGATCCCACTCGCGGAGGGCTGGCCACCACCCTGAACGAGATAGCGGGCCAGTCCGGGCGGGATATCTTTCTTCGAGAGGCCGATCTTCCCGTTGATCCCGAGGTCCGGGAGAGCTGCTCCTTCCTGGGTTTGGACCCCCTCTATCTGGCCAACGAGGGCAAGCTGATCTGTGTGGTCCCCCGCAGGTGGGCGGACGAGGCACAACAGGTCCTGAGGGAGCACGAGGCAGGGGTGAACGTCGCCTGCATTGGCGAGGTGGGCGGATGGAGCAGGGGTAGGGTGATACTGGAGACCGGCATCGGGGGCAGACGCCTTTTGCAGATGCTGGAAGGAGAGCAATTACCCCGCATCTGTTGATTCGCGATTATATGTTTTGCTCTCGCGGGGTGGGTTCCAGACCGAGTTCCCAAAGGTCGCAGAGAAGCATGTCCAGAGCGGTCCGGATGCCGCTTTCCGCCTCTGGAGTGATCTCGGTCCCCGTTTCCAGGCTTGCCGGCCTGATGCCGTAGAGGACTATGTTCTCCGGCTGGGTGGCGGTGATTTGGGTAACGGCCAGGACCTCGCTCAAGCCCAGCTGATGCGGGGACACCTTGTTTTGGAAGAATCCCGGCTCCTGGGAGAGGTCGATCCGGACAACGCTCCCCGGAGCGTCCTTTTCGGAGCTGAGAGCGTCCAGGAGGAAAAGGTGCTCCCTGTTCTCGATAACGGAGAGCAACTCCATTCCCGAAGTCCCTCCGTCCAGGACCTCCACGCCGGAAGGCATCTCGTACTCCCGCTGCAGCTCCCACACTGCCTTAACCCCCGCCCCTTCGTCTGAGAGCAGGATGTTGCCGATCCCCAAGATCAGGATATCCGTTTGTTCCGTCTCCTGCCGGATGCCTTCGTTTTCCCTGCTGTTCATAATATCCTTTTTGATTCGGCTGTTCCACGCGTAAACAAAACGGAGCCGGGAGAGGATTCCCTCCCGGCTCCGAGAGCTTGATGTAGCGGCATGCTCGGAATTCTATCGCTTACAGGGCCTTGACCTGGACCAGATCGCGGCGGTGCTCGTCGTGCATATGGATGGCGCAGGCCAGGCACGGATCGAAGGAGTGCACCGTGCGCAGGACTTCCAGGGGCTTGTCCGGCTCGGCCATGGGATTGCCCACCAGGGAGGCCTCGTAGGGTCCTTTTTTGTCCTTATGGCTGCGGGGAGCTGCATTCCAGGTAGAGGGTACTACGCACTGATAGTTCCGGATGGCGCCGTCCTCGATGACCACCCAGTGGGAGAGGACTCCCCTGGGAGCCTCGTGGAAGCCGAAGCCCCTGATTTCTCCCTTGGGAAAGCTGGGCGGATTGAAGGTCTGAGTGTCGCCTTTGCCCAGGTTCTCCACCAGGTCCTGCCACAGCGTGGGCAGGGTGTCCGTCAGCACTGCGGCGCGGACCGCGCGGGCGGCGTGGCGGCCGATGGTGGAGTGCAGCGCGCTGAGCGGGATCTGCATACCGGCGATATTCCCTGCCACGTCCAGCGCCGCCTGGAGGTACTTCTTCGTTGGCTTGTGTCCAGCGGCGTATGCGGCCAGCACCTGGGCCAGGGGGCCCACCTGGGCGGGCTCGCCCTTGAAATTCGGGGCCTTGACCCAGGAATATTTTCCGTTCTCGTCGAAGTCGGTGTAGTTGGGCTTGGTCTCCTCCTCGTAGGGGCGCTTGTTCCAGTCCCCCTCGTACCAGGAGTGATTGATTGCCTCCTTGACGTTGTCCTCGAACAGGGGATCCTGGAAGGATTTGATTTCCTGGAAGGATCCCAGATCGCCGCCGGGGATGTAACCACCGGGCATCATGAACTCCTCGCCCTTGGGGTCCGTGGGCAGATCGGGCACGCTCAGATAGTTGGTTACACCGGCCCCGTACTGGGTCCAGTTCGCATAGAAGCCGCCGACAGCGCCCACATCGACTAGGTAGACCTGTTTGACGAAGTTCTGGATCTGGTCGATCAGGGACTTGACGTAGTTCAAACGCTCCATGGTCAGTGGGGCGGGGGAGTTGATGTCCGCGGGATTGGATACCCCGCCCACGGCCAGGTTCTGGATGTGCGGGGTCTTGCTGCCCAGCACAGCCACCACCTTGTTGATGGTGCGCTGGTACTCCAGGGCCTGGAGATAGTGGACCGTGGCCATGAGATTGACTTCCGGGGAGAGCTTCATGGCCGGATGGCCCCAGTAGCCGCTGCCGAAGACGCCCAGTTGCCCGGAAGAGACGAAGTTCTTTAGCTTATCCTGAACGGACTTGAATTCCTGGGCGCTGTTCCGGTGCCAGCCCGAGAGGCTCTGGGCCAGCTTGGCCGCCTGGTTCGGATCCGCCTTGAGGCCGGAGACGATGTCCACCCAATCCAGGGCAGAGAGCTGGTAAAAGTGGACAATATGATCGAACACCCCGTGTGCGGCGACGATCAGGTTACGAATGTACTGGGCGTTGATAGGGATCTCCAGCTCCAGGGCGTTCTCTACGGCGCGTACCGAGGCCAGGGCGTGCACGGTGGTGCACACCCCGCAGATCCTTTGCGTATAGAGCCAGGCCTCGCGTGGATCGCGGCCCTGCAGGATCAGCTCGATACCGCGCCACATCTGTCCGGAGGACCAGGCGTTCGTAATCGAGCCGTTCTCGACCTCGCAATCTATGCGCAGGTGCCCTTCGATTCGGGTGATGGGATCGACGGTTATTCTCTGTGCCATATTCCTCTCCTTCCCTTCGATCTTGATGAGTTACTCTCTTGATTATGGGACGCCTGGCATCACGGCTAAGCCTGGCTCTTCTTGCCGGATAGGGGCAGTAGGGGCGCCCTCTTGGCCGCCCAGACAAAGACCAGGATTTCGATGGCGATGATTCCGAAGGTGATCAGGATCTCCGGCGTGGTGGGGAAATAGTGCCATCCATTCCCCGGAGAGAATCCGATGATATAGGCATCGAAGCGGTAGAGCCCGGCTCCGAGCAGGGCGCAGAAGGCCGCCCAGAAGACTTTGCGCGAGTCGGCACGGTTCTTGGCCGGAACGAGCATGAACAGGGCCACTAGAAGCAGGACGCTTTCCAGAAGGAAGAAGTTCCCCGCCATGTCCCCGGCGAACATTGCTTCCAGGGCTCCCCGTGCGTTTATGTCCTGAAAACGCACGATAAGGAAAATTCCCACAAGCCAGGGGATAATCGCCGAGAGCTTCTTCAAGATTTTCAACTCGGAAGGGTTGTTGAAGGCCACTCCCGAGAGCGTGGCTTCGAAGATCACCACGGCATACCCCAGCAGCAGCGCCCCGATAAGGAAAAAGAGGGGCAGGGCCTGGCTCCAGTAGAGAGGGGACATCTTGGGACCGCCCAGGACCATCAGGCTGCCCAGGGAGGACTGGTGCATGGTGGGCAGGAGAATGCCCAAGGCAACGAAAATAAACAGGACCTTGCTCAGCTTGTTCTCCACGTTGTGCAGCTTCAGTTTCTGTAGAAAAGGGGGCGCTGTCTCTATCAGTAGAACCAGGACATAAGCGGCAATACACAACGCTACCTCGAACATCGCGGAATGGACGTTTGCGTGCCAGGGGAGGAAGATGTTTTGCATGTTCCAGTAGCGGCCGATGTCGAAGAAAATGGAGAAGCCGGCCAGGGCGTAGCCCAGAAAACTGGTGAGGACTGCCGGCTTCAGCAAGGGGCTGTATTCGAACTTGTTGAAGATGAAGATAAGAATGGCCATGGCATAGCCACCGCAGGCGAATGCGGTGCCCACGTTCACGTCGTAGGCGATCCACAGTCCCCAGGGGTAGCCGTCGTTCATGCCGCTGACCGGGCCCAGGCCGAGGAGGAAGCGCTGGGCCAGGAAGCCGAGCATGACGATAATGACCAGTAACCCCAGGATGAAGGGTATGGTAAGAACCCTGCCTCCGAAAGGTTTGGCTTCGGACATATGGTCACTCCTTTTCTCGGTTTGGAGAGCTTGGTGGTTGCCCTACTCGTGGTGCTCCCGCTTTCGGACCAGGTAGACCAGCCCGGCGAAGGCGGCCACGGGATAGATGAGATACTTGTAGAAGGTGTTGGCGACGCCCTCCAGATCCTTGACATAGGATCGCTCCCGCAGGTCGGGGAGCCCGAGTTTGCTGAAGTCGGTGCCGGAGAGAATCATGTACTGGCTTCCGCCGACCTCTTCGCTGCCGTAGATGTGGGGGATGTACTTCTCTGCTTTGTGCCGTCTGGTGTTCCCCTTTTCGATATGGTTTACCGGGAAGTCGTAGTACTTGTCCGGCTCCAGGAGCAGACGGCGCTCGGCTTCCTTCTTCAGCTTTTCCACAGGGCCGAAGAGGGAGGCGCCTGTGGGGCAGGACTCGCAGCAGGCGGCATAACGGCCCTGCTGGAAAAGATGGTCGCAGAGCTGGCACTTGTGGATTTGGGGAAATGGGGAGTACCAGTCGAACTTGGGGACATTGTAGGGACAAGCCACCTGGCAGTAGCGGCATCCGATGCAGGCCGAGGCGTCGTAGGTTACTATCCCTGTCTCCCTGTCCTTGACCAGGGCGGAGACAGGGCAGGCGTTGGCACAGGCCGGCTCAAGGCAATGCATGCAGTGGCGCTTGATAAAGGCGTACTTCTCGCCATCCTTATACATCTTGATTATGTTCAGGGTATTGGCGGACAGATCCAGGGGATTGTCCCAGGTGGAATATTGCCCGGAATGTTCCGGGGGCATATCGTTGGCCTCCTTGCAAGCAGTCATGCAGGCCTGGCATCCGATGCACAGATTGGAGTCGTAGAGAATGCCCACCGCTTGGGGAGGGATGGTTTCTCCAGCAGTGGAGGCACTGGCGGACTGCGAGCCGGTGACTATCAAGGCTCCCCCGGCGGCAGTCGCCTTAAGGAATTCCCGCCGTTTGATCGTCATCGTGTCCCTCCCTTGGTTTACTGGTTACTCGCTTCTTCCTCGGACTTTAGCTTCCGAGAGGCGACAACTCCGGCACCAAGGGCCGCTCCTACCGCGAGGCCTACCAAACCCGCGGCAGTGGCGGTGGTGTTGCCGCCACGTTGGTAGGTGATGTCCGCGGGCGTGGCTGAAGGGGTGAAGAGACTGTGCTTTTCCAGATCCGCTTCCACGAACTGCGGGATGCTGAAGCCCACGTCCTCCTCGCTGCAGCCGAAGCAGGGATGGCCCGCCTTGACCGGCCAGGATCCCACATCGCAGAAGCCGAGGATGGAGCAGTTGTTGTAGGTCACCGGGCCTTTGCAGCCCAGCTTGTACAGGCAGTAGCCCAGCTTGTGTCCCTCGTCCCCGAATTTTTCAGCGAATCTACCGGCATCGAAATGGGGCCTGCGCTCGCAGTTTTCATGGATGAGGCGGCTGTAGGCGAATTTGGGTCTCCCCTGCTTGTCCAAGGCGGGAAGCTTCTTGTAAGTTAGATAGTAGGCTACAGCTGAAGTGAAGTTATAGGCGTTGGCCGGGCAGCCCGGGATGTTCATCACCGTGGCACCGGGCAGAACCTTCGAGACCCCCTTGGCTCCCGTGGGATTCGGCTCTGCGGAGGGTATGCCTCCCCAGGAGGCGCAGGAGCCGATGGCGATGACCGCAGCCGCCTTGCTCGCCGTGTTCTTGACGATATCCACAAACGGCGTCCCGGCCACCTTGCAATAGATCCCTCCGTCCTTGGTGGGAATGGAGCCTTCCACCACCAGCACGAATTTGCCGATGTTCTTCTCGATGGATTGTTCCATGAACTTTTCCGCCTGGTGACCGGCGCCCGCGTTAAGGGTCTCGTTGTAATCCAGGGAGATCATGTCCAGAATAAGATGCTCCAGAGTGGGGTGCGTGGTCCGCAACAGCGATTCGGTGCATCCGGTGCAGCCCTGCCCGGAGATCCAGATGACCGGAGGACGGGTGGGGCTCTCCACAGCGGAGGCGATTTTTTCCCCTGCGGAGAGCGGCAGGCCCATGCTTGCGGCCATGACTGTGCAGAGCTTGAGGAAATCCCTGCGGGAGTAGCCCCTGGCGCTGAGCTTGCTAACAACGTTCAGTTCATTCATACTTCCCCCTCCTTTTACCGTAACTTTGCTGTTTTAAAATTTTTTATAGTTAGCCATGTTCGAGGAGATTTTGTCAATAGGGTAAAGAAAAATTGAAGGAAAAAAATGTTTGAATTGCATTTTTAAAGCCCTTCATGACTAAAGGGAAATTATGTGACATGCCGGGCACTCTCTTTCGCTCAGGCTGACTCTGCTTTTTCCTTTCCTACCGGGGGAGGAAGAAGATTTCTCCACCTAGGCTTCTTTTGCTTTGCGATGCGGGTATGGCGCTTTGCACCACAGATAAAGGTCAGGAAGAAAGATGCGCAAAGTTCTGGAAATCTTGAAGCTGTTTGAGTTGGACAAAGCGCGGATTCAATCTTTGGCAGGAGCTATTTGCTCAATCAGGACGTAAAAAAAGCCCTTAAACGCAGCGGGGCCGCCGCACTCGGTCTATATTCTGTCTGGACAAGGGGCGTTGACCTATTGTATGTCAAAGTAAATCTTTTTAATGGGAGATTGTCCGTGCGGTATTGCCCTGGGGACGAACTAAGGCTTATCCACGGAAGCGCCAGGAAGGCGGCGGAGCTTAGGTGCTGCCGCATTTTTGGAGGCAAGGCCAAATAGACCACAGGGAGAAGAAGGCGTGGGAGGAACCATACGTTTCGGAATATCCCTGGATTCGGAGCTTCTGGAAAAATTCGACAGACTGTGCGAGGAAAGGAGCTATCCCGCCCGGTCGGAGGCGATTCGGGATCTTATCCGCAACGAGCTGGTGCAGAAGGAGTGGCAGGATCAGAACCAGGAAGTGACTGGCACCCTGACCCTGGTTTACGATCATCATCTGAGCGATCTGGCCCAGAAAATGATCGAGATCCAACACAGCGCCCTGGAGGTTATTATCTCCACTCTGCACGTGCATATCGACCATAAGAACTGTATGGAGGTTTTAGTCCTCAAGGGCGCGGTCAGGGATATAAATGATATTTCCCAGCGTCTTACGTCCACACGGGGTATTAAGCACGGTAAGCTCAGTCTGTCCACAACAGGGAAGGATCTGATTTGATGCAGGATGTTCAGAGCGCCCCGGCGGATGTGACCATCTCCATCGATCGCGTCGGGGTCAAGAATCTGCGCTATCCGCTCATAGTGCGGAACAAGAACAACGGGGTCCAGAATACGGTGGCCCAGGTGGATCTCTACGTGGATCTACCTGCCAATACCAAGGGCACCCACATGAGCCGCTTCGTAGAGCTCCTGCACGACTGGTCCGGAGTGCTCGACTACTACAGTTTCAAGCACCTTTTGAGCGAAGTCCAGGAGCGGCTCGACGCCAGGCGATCCCACCTTACCTTCCGCTTTCCCTTCTTCTTGGAGCAGTGCGCTCCTGTGAGCGAGAGCCGGGGGCTGATGAACTACGAGTGCGCCTTTACCGGGGAGCTCGAGGCGGGCAAGCCCAGGATGTGCCTGGATGTGCAGGTTCCCATCATGACGGTTTGCCCCTGTTCACTGGCCATCTGTGAGCAGGGGGCCCATAGCCAACGGACACTGGTCAGCATCCGGGCCGGATTTACCGGGATGCTCTGGCTGGAGGACCTGATAAGGATCGCCCAGGACTCGGCCTCCACACCGGTGCATGCCCTGCTCAAGCGAGAAGACGAAAAGCGTGTCACCGAGCAGGCCTTCGCCAATCCGGCTTTCGTGGAGGATGTGGTACGCAATGTGGCCGACCGTCTCAACGCCAAACGCCAGATACAGTGGTTCCGAACGGAGGTGGAGAGCTTCGAGTCCATCCACAACCACAACGCCTACGCCTGCATCGAGGCGAGCAAGGAGTGAGTCGCTGCCGAAGGGGAGCTACCCGGCATTCCGGATGTGGGAGATATGGCCCAGGATTTCCCGGATCAGCTCCGCGGTCAATCCCCAGATGACTTCCTGCGGTGAGTGATAGATGGAGACGCGGTGCTTGAGGCCCTCCCAGGTGGAGGCATAACGCCTGGGCAGCCCCAGGGCCTCCACAGGAAGTAGATCTATCCTTTTTCCCTCCTCATTTGTATAGGAGGGCTGTATCTCCATCTGGAGCCAGTAGGTTTCCGGCTCGTTTGCCTCGAACCAGGAAACGGGGAGGCTGAAAACGCGCTCCACTTCCCAGGTATCCGGTGACAGCTCCTCCAGATCCCGTATGTCCAGAAGGGCGGGAAAGCTGTCCACAGTGATTCCGCGCGGGGAGACAAGCGTATCCATGCGCCCCAGGATGTTGATACGCTCACGGGAGATGCCCAGCTCCTCCTCTGCCTCCCGCAGGGCGGTTTCCTCGCATACCCGGTCCACCTCGGGCTCGTATTCCCCGCCGGGGAAGCACACTTCTCCCCCCTGGCGGATATGCGGGGCCCGCTTCTGAAAAAGGAAGTGCATCTCGCCGTCCCCTTCCAGCAGGGGAATGAGCACAGCCGCGTTGAAGAAGCGTTCCTTGCCCAGGATCCCCGGCCGCCTGGGCAGGGACTCGGCTAGAAGCTGGATTTCGCTTTGGAGCATCAGGGCCTCAGAGCTTGCTACGTTCCTCTTGGGGAAGGAAAAAGGAGTGTTCCGCAGCGGGAAAGGCGCCCTCCTCCACTTCGGTCTTGAACCGGGAGGCCGCTTCCTGGATCGCCTCGGCCAGATTGACGTACTGCTTGGCGAACTTCGGGCCCTGGCCCTGGAAAAGGCCCACCAGATCGTGGAAGACCAACACCTGGCCGTCGCATCCTGCTCCTGCACCGATTCCAAGGACGGGGATCGGGACCTCCTGTGCGACTTTTTCCCCGATCTCCGCGGGAACAGCCTCCAGGACGATGCTGAAGCATCCCGCCTGGGCCAGGGCGTGGGCCTCTTCAATCAGTTTTTCCGCGGTCATGGCGCTTTTGGCCTGCACCTTGAAGCCTCCCAACTGTGCAGCGCTCTGCGGAGTCAGGCCCAGATGCCCCTGAACCGGGATCCCCGCGGCGACGATGGCCTCGATCTGGGGCAGCACCGGGTGCCCCCCCTCCAGCTTGATCGCTTGGGCCCTGCCTTCCTTGAGGAATCTGCCCGCGTTATACACCGCCTGTTCCCGGCTGGTCTGATAAGACAGAAAGGGCATGTCCCCCACGACCAAGGCCCGTTCCGCGGCGTTGGCCACTGCCCTCGTATGGTGGAGCATCTCCTCCATGCCCACGCTGAGGGTGTCCT
>JAIPEP010000029.1 GCA_021737085.1 Desulfohalobiaceae bacterium
GTGATGCCGGACAAGAGCTCCATGATCTACACCGCGCCGCACGAGGCCTTTTTCACCTACATCAAGGTGGCCCTGGTGGCCGGCATCTTTCTGACCAGCCCCTACATCTTCTACCAGGTATGGCTCTTCATAAAGCCCGGGCTTTACGCAAGCGAGCGCAAGTACATCATCCCCATCGCCTTCTTTTCCGCCCTTCTTTTCGTCGGCGGGGCGATCTTCGGCTATTTCATCATCTTCCCCCCCGCGTACAACTTCTTCATGAGCTTTACCAACCAGTATATCAGCCCCATGATCAGCATGAAGGAGGGCTTCTCCTTTGCCTTGCGCATACTGCTCGCCTTCGGCATCGTCTTCGAGCTTCCCCTGGTCATTTTCTTCCTGGCCAGGCTGGGGCTGGTGACCTCGGACATGCTGCGCAGGGCCCGCAAATATGCCATTCTCTGCATTTTCGCTGTTTCCGCCCTGTTGACGCCTCCGGATCTCTTCACCCAGACTTTTATGGCCGGGCCGGTGATTGTCCTCTATGAAGTGAGCATCTGGATCGCGAGATTTTTCGGACGACGGGAGCCGAAAGGGAAGAAAGAGGAGAGCGGTGCCAACACAGAATAACAGGCCCGCGGGAGCGCTTCTCCGGGCCGGGGAGTAAGCCTATGGTTCCGGGCAAGGCAGAATACACGCGAGAGACCCAGGAGACGCGGGTCACGGCTTCCCTGAACCTCTACGGCAGCGGTGAGGCGCGGATGGATACCGATCTGGGCTGTCTGGACCATATGCTGCATCTGTTCGCCTTCTGGGCCGGATTCGATCTGGAACTGACCGCCCGGGGAGACCTGCATGTGGACGCCCACCATACAGTGGAGGACTGCGGTCTGTGTCTGGGCCGGGTCCTGCACGAGGCCGCAGGGGGCAGAGAGGGGCTCCGCCGTGTGGGCTGGGCCAAGGTCCCCATGGACGAGGCCCTGGCGGAAGCCGTGCTGGACCTCTCCGGCCGTCCCTATCTGGTCTACCGAGGGACCGAGTTGCCTGCAGTGATCTTTGGCCAGGAAAAGGATATCTGGCGGGAGTTTTTTAAGTCCCTGGCCCACCAGGCAGGGATGAATCTCCATATCTATTTGGAATACGGCGAAAACGGGCATCATCTCCTGGAGGCGGCCTTCAAGGCCCTGGGGCTCGCCCTGGGGCAGGCTCTGGCGCCCGGCAGGGATCAACTGCCGAGCACGAAGGGCGCGCTATGAAATGCGGCAAGTTACGGTTCTGCCTCCCGCTTCTCCTGCTCCTTGCCGTGGCCTGGTCCTGCGCCCCGCAGAAGCGGGCCGGGCTGAGGTCCTCGGAGAACGAGCTAGCGGTGGCCCCCTTTTATCAGCCTGGTTCCGGCCGGAAGTGTTTGTGCCCCTTCGACAGGTCCGGAGAGGATGTCCCGGACCGGGTTCTGGAGCAGCTCACTGATGAGCTGCTGCATCAGCTGGACAAGAGGGGCTACTCTTCCCCCAAGGGACCGGAAAGAGTGGAAAGATGCCGGAAGGCGGTCCTTTCTGGAAGCTCGTCCTTTCCTGAGAACAGGAGGCAGTATTGGTCCAGTGTGGGGGACTGTGTTTCCGCGGACTATTTGTTGATCCCCCAGCTGATGCAGTGGAGAGAGCGCCTGGGCGGACGGTGGGGCGTGGAGAGCCCGGCCCGGGTGGTCCTGTGCCTGGTTTTGTTCCATGCCAAGGAAGAGAGGGTGTTAGAGGTCTTTTCTTTCCAGGAGGAGCAAAAGTCCCTGACCCAGAACCTGCTGGAGATCGGCGCCTTCATTCGTCGAGGCGGGCGCTGGGTCGGGGCACAAGAGCTAGCTGCGGAGGGTATCCGCCGCGGACTCGGGGAATTGGGATTATGATCGTTTTTCCGGCCCTGGATATCAAGAACGGGGAATGTGTACGGCTCAAACAGGGCAGGGCGGACCAGGTGACCGTGTTCGGCAGCGACCCTGTGCAGATGGCCCGGCACTGGGCCCAAGAAGGGGCGTCCTGGCTGCACGTTGTGGATCTGGACGGCGCTTTTCAGGGGGTTCCTGCGAACTACGAGCTGATCCGCTCCATCTGTGCCAGGATCGGTATACCGGTCCAGCTCGGGGGAGGCATCCGGGATGTGGCGACTGCGGAGAACTATTTCCAGGCCGGGGTGGCGCGTCTCGTGGTGGGGACTCTGGCCATGGAGGACAGGCAGGGACTGCGCGATCTGTGCCTGCGCTACCCGGAGAGGATCGGTGTCTCCCTGGATGCGGAGCAGGGGAGGCTCAAAAGCAAGGGATGGGTCGAGGACAGCGGTCTCACCGTTTTCCAGTTGCTGCCCGAGCTGGAGTCCCTGGGAGTCTCTTTTGTGGTGTATACCGATATCAGCCGGGACGGGATGCAGTCCGGAGTGGACCCGGAAATGGTGGCCTCCCTGCTAGAGCGCACCGGGCTTCCCCTCATTGTGGCCGGGGGGGTCGAGACCCTGGAGCAGATCAAGGAGCTGTATCCCCTCCAGAGGAAAGGCCTGGCCGGCGTGATTACCGGAAGGGCCATCTACAGCGGCAGCCTGGATTTCCGGGAAGCCCTCAGGTGGCTGGAAGAACGGGAGTTGGGCTGATCTCTTAATGTGTAGGGCGGGATGATACCCAAGCTACGGGAACCTGCTGGTACGGTTTTATTGTTCCCACGCTCTGCGTGGGAATAAGTTTTGGGGACGCTCTGCGTCCAGAATGACCGCAGAGCGGCCAGGAAGCGTTCCCACACAGAGCGTGGGAAGCATAAGAAGGTGTATAGGATGGGGGCGACATACAAGCTATGAGAGCCTGCTGGAGCGGTTTCCCTTGTCCGTAGCGGGTAAAGGCGAACAAGGGATGGGACTATACCCGCAACGAAGCTGGCACAAGTGGGGCAGGCGTGCAGCGTGGCCGGCAGGCCGGATCTATTCCGCGGCCATGCGTTTGCGGGCCAGCTTATACACCAACCGTGTACTCGATTCCTGGAGGCCGCCAGTCCCCTGCCTATCCGTGGGCAACATCAGCCTGGGCGCCAGCGGCAAAACCCCCCTCGCGGAGTGGATCCTGCAGCTCGCTATCAGCCGCGGGTTGACTCCCTCTCTGCTTACGCGGGGATACAGGGGGAGGCCCCCGAAATATCCCTTTTTGGTACGCCCGGAGACCCCCGCCCGCGAATCCGGTGACGAGCCCCTCCTGCTGGCTCGTTCCTGTCGGGAGGCCCTTGTGGTTGTCGATCCCCGGCGGGACAGGGGAGGCCAGTGGGTCTGGGAGCGGCATCAACCGGATTTGTTCGTTCTCGACGACGGCATGCAACACCTGCGCGTCCAGCGGGACATCAATCTGGTGCTCCTCGGCCCCAGGGATCTGGAGCGGAACTGGGATATGGTCCTTCCCTCCGGACCCTGGCGGGAAGGGGAGAAGGCCCTGAACCGGGCTGACGCCTTTGTCCTCAACGCGCACCCGCAGAGCCAGGAAGCGATGCTCGCCCGGATCCGTTCCCGGGTCTCGCTGGGGAACAGGCCCGTTTTCTCCGTCCATCCCGAGCCGGCAGGGTTGTGGCGCCCTGACAGAACAGACCCGAATGTTTCCCCTGCGGGGCCCTATCTGTTAGTCAGCGGTGTGGGCCGTCCCGAAAGGGTGGTACAAAGCGTCACCCACCTACTGGGGGAGCCGCCTAGCCGGCATCTGGTCTTCCCTGACCATCATCCCTTCCCTGACAAGGACCGGGACCTGATACGGCGCACCGCGGACGCCCTGGGCTGCGAGGCCATCGTCTGTACTGCCAAGGACAGCGTCAAGCTGGAAGGCATGAGAGAGCCGAGATTGGCCCATCTGGATCTGAGGCTGCGCTTCGGCACAGCCCTCAACACGGATTTGGACTTCTCCGCTTGGCTGGAGAAGGCTTTCCTCTCCCTCCGGACCCGAAGTTGATCTCTAGCGTCTGAACGGGGATATCCGACAAAATCCGCACAAGGAGGACGTATGGAATGCAATCAGGATCAAAACCTCGAAAGGTGCAACTGTACCTATCCGGACTGTTCCAGGAAGGGGTTGTGCTGCGAGTGCATCCAACATCATCTTAAGGCCAGACAGCTCCCTGCTTGCTGTTTTCCCCCGGAGGCGGAGGCCACCTATGATCGCTCCTTCGAGCATTTCGCTAGACTGGTGGGACAGAATCAGGTCTAGCAGGGCGTTGAAAATCTTCCAATTGCTGCGTTGCTTCAAAAAGTTCAAACTCTCACGTAGGATAACTACGCTACGACCTTGAACTTTTTTCGCGCCTTGCACTTGAAATTTTTGAACGCCCTGCCTGATAAGGACTTTTTCAACAGGCTGCTAGCAGTCGGGGAGGAGATATGCCCCATGCCTTCCTATCTGGCCAAGGTGGGGGAGATCCCGGACATCTTGCTGGTGGACCGCCACTTACAGACATTTGCCCCTAACTCGGAGTGATTCCCGCCTTCCGGGACCGCGTTCCTAAAGTCACAAAATGCCCGGCGCCTTTGTTTTTCCGGTCCAGGCGCTGGGCCCTGCCCTTGTTTACCGCTCTCGTATTTATGGCCGATTGTTCAGGTTGTGAGTCTCCTTGTCAGGATAACTCAAGCTCGAGAATATGTTTTGACAAGAGGTGGAAAAACTAGTATCTGCTCACTTGGTTTTGTGTATTATTTCACAAATAGGTCGAGAGGGGATGACAAACCTGAGGAGGGACCTATGTTCAAGTGGTGGTCGCGAAAAGTGACTCCTGTTTTTCTCTGGCTAAGCCTCATGCTCTTTACCTCGCCGGTGTACGCGGCTGCGGAATCCGCTGCCTCAGCCGGCGGGGCTGACTGGCCCTGGTGGTTCTGGCCGTTAGTGCTCCTTGTGTTCTGTTTTGTGCTGGGCATTTTGGCCGTACTGGCCGGTGTAGGCGGCGGTGTGCTCTATGTGCCCCTGGTGAGCGCCTTCTTTCCCTTTCATCTGGACTTCGTCCGCGGTGCCGGGCTGTTCGTGGCCCTGGCGGGCGCCCTCATGGCTGGACCAGGGCTCCTGCGGCGCGGATTGGCCAGTTTGCGCCTCGCCCTGCCGGTGGCCCTGATCGCCTCGACATTCGCCATAATCGGGGCCTTCATCGGGCTGTCCCTGCCCACGACCATCGTGCAGATCCTTCTGGGCGCAACCATTATTTTCATCGCAGTCCTTTTGCTTGTTTCCAAGAACGTGGAGTATCCCGTGGTGACCAAGCAGGACGCAATCGGCCTCGCCCTGGGGATGTACGGCTCCTATATCGAGGAGACCTCGGGCAAGGTCTATGAGTACAAGACCCATCGCACCTGGGGGGGACTGCTCATCTTCGTCCTAATAGGCCTGGTGGCCGGCATGTTCGGCCTGGGTGCCGGATGGGCCAATATTCCGGTGCTCAACCTGATGATGGGCGCTCCGCTGAAGATCTCCGTGGCCACGAGCAAGTTCCTGCTCTCCATCACCGACACTTCCGCAGCTTGGGTCTATCTGAACAAGGGCGGAATCATTCCCTTGGTCGCCATCCCCTCCATCGTGGGGCTGATGCTCGGCTCCCTGGTGGGGGTGAAGATCCTGGCCCGGGCCAAGCCCGCAGCCATTCGCTACATCGTTATCGTCGTGCTTCTGTTTGCCGGTGTTCGGGCCCTTCTCAAGGGCTTGGGCATTTAGTACGCTGATCACAATAAGAGGGAGATTGCGATATGACACAGAAGGAAAAGGAACTGGAGCACGTTCCCGCGGAGCAGAAGGCTTACGCCACGCTCCTGCTGTACGGATGCTGGATAGGCATCGGGATAATGGTCATCACTTATTTCCTCTACTTGAGCGGGATCATGGATCCCTATGTCACTATCGACCGGGTCACCGACCTGTGGCATCTGCCTTCGGACGAGTTTTTACACAGGCTGGACATCCCTGGCGGATGGGGCTGGACCGCCCTGCTGGGCTACGGGGACTTTCTCAACTTCATCGGCATCGTGATTCTGGGAGTCCTGACCATTGTGGGCTATCTCACGCTCATCCCGGCATATATTAAGAAGAAGGACTTCCTCTTCACCTCCATCGCGATTTTGGAGGTCCTGGTCCTGGTGCTGGCCGCCTCCGGCATCCTGGGCGGAGGAGCGCATTAGCTGGACCCGTGTGCCAACTGAAATTAAATACCGGCATTATCGTTCCCCGAAGGGGAGCCGCGCGGCTCCCCTCCGGGGATTTTTTTGTAGGGAGTGTGTTTAACATGTAAAACTTGAAACCCTCCAGAGAAGCTGTTGCACGAAGCGTTTCAGGTGGGATACATTGATTGGCATTATGACAGGCGTGCAATATGTCTCGGTCACGGAGGCCGAGTCCGGGCAGAAGCTGGTGCAGTTTTTGAATCGGCGGCTGGGAGGAGAGATTCCCCGCTCCGCGATAATGCGCTGGGTGCGCACCGGCCAGGTCCGCGTGGACAGCTCCCGGGCCAAGCCCTTCCAGAAGGTGACTGCGGGGCAGACAGTCCGCATTCCGCCCTATCGCAGAGAGGCCGGGCACATGGAGGAGCCCGGTCTGGAGGATTCCAACCCCTTCCGGCTGCGCAGGGTGTACGAGGACCAGGAGCTTCTGCTCCTGGCCAAGCCACCCGGAATGGCCACCCAGCCGGGAAAGGGGGTGGGGGAGAGTGTGGACTCCCTGATCAAGGCCGAGTACAGGGACACCCCCTGGCCCCCGGTCCTGGTGCATCGTCTGGACAAGGAGACCTCGGGATTGCTTGTGCTGGCCAAGTCCTACGCCACTCTACGTTCACTGCAGCGGCTATGGCGGGAGAACCGGGTGCACAAGCTGTATCTGGCCTGGGTGTGGGGGCGTGTTACCTGGCCGGACTGGACGGAGTTGCGGGAGGAAATGGTGGAGGTCAGGGATTCGGAGCAGAAGAAGGTCCCGGCGAGCAGCCGGGTGCGCGCCCTGCGCCGGGAGAGTGATTGCAGCCTGGTGGCCGTTGTGCTGGAGACGGGGCGCAAGCATCAGATCCGGGTCCAGATGGCCGGGCGGGGACACCCGGTTCTGGGGGACCGCAAGTACGGGCAGGGAGGATCGTCCCAGGGCCTTTTGCTGCACGCCTACCGTTTGGCTTGGCAGGAGCGGAGCTTCTCCCTGCCGCCTCCCTGGCAGGGACGATTTGCTGTCGGCTCCCGGGACTTGGAACAGCTCTGAGCCGCTGCCGAGTCCATTCCGGCACGGGCGGGGCAGGCTTTCAGCCGGTATCGTGGAGGTCCCTGGACTCGTAGGATTGTTCAGTATCCGGAGTGGGTATTTCCTGCTTTCGGATGCGGAGCCGAGAGAACCAGGAGGGGTGTTCCTTCATGAACTGCCAGCTGGAGAACAGGTCCTCTTTGGTGTGCGGCTCCAGGGTGAGGGTGGGACTAAGATCTAGCAGTTCCAGTCCGGAGAAGACCTCGGCCCAGGGGATATTCCCCTGCCCCAGGCCCAGGTGCTGATCCGCTACTCCATCGTTGTCGTGCAGATGCAGATGAACCAGATACTGACCCAGGGTCTGCATCCAAAGGCCAAGGTTATTGTACTGGACCCCGCCGCTGTAGCTGGCCCAATGCCCCAGATCGAAGCAGAAGCGCACCCGGTGTTGCTGGAGCTCAGCCATCAGGTCGGCGAGGGGGCCGGGATCGTATTCCCGCACGTTCTCCAGGTACAGAGCGGGATGATCCGGCCACTCCACAAGAACTTCCTCCCAGGTGCGCATAGCGCGCTTGAGCCAGGAGGAGTAGAGGTCGCTGTACAGGGGGATGAAGTTGGCATGGGCTACCAGGAAGCGCGGTTCGTAGATGGCGGCAATGCGAATGGCCTTTTTGAGCCTGTCCCGGGTGCTTTGCAGGATGTACTCGTCGATGCTTCCGGGCTGCAGATCGTGGAAGGGCAGATGGACTGAGCAGAGAAGGCCCTCTTTATGCAGGGCGTCCGCCAGACGTCTGTGCCAGTCTTCCTCCAGCTTGTCCACGGCTATGGGATCGAGGCCCAGCTCGGGGTTGATCTTCTTCCACTGGAAGTATTCCAGATAGGATCGGTCCTCTGCAATGTAGCGGCAGGGGAGATTGACGAAATAGCGGCCCATGGCAAACTCTACTCGTGTTTTGCTTCCATTGCGGCAACACTTGGGATGATCCGGGGTGGAAGTGCGAAAAATTCAGCGTGATTTAGGGAGGGAGTATAACCGGGCTTTTATTTTCTGGCAAGCTGTTTGGGGAAAGGGATATGGATAGAGGCTATGGGGCTATAGGCTGTTTGTTAACCGTGGTGTGAACCGCCCGTTCGCTAGCGCTCACTCGACTTGGGGGACAAGAGGGACGTGGGTTGAGCCCTGCAGACCGTTGCAGGGCTCAAGGGCCCAGCCTCGGCTGCGCCTCGGCGAGCCTGCGGCAAGCGAAGCTTGCCTGCGTTTTTCCCCGCGGCAACGGTCCGCCGCGGGGAATGTCCCGTATGTCGAGCGACCGGAGGGAGCGGGCGGTTAACACCCCAAAAGACTGGCAAACTGGTGCCCTTTCATATTGCAACTGACCGCTATGGGCTATGGGCGGGCCAGAGGCTATCAGTCAACTCTTCTCTGGAAACACTCGGTCCAGGATCTCCTGCTCAAAGCGCAGGTAGTATTGGGAATCGAAGAGCTCCTCCAGCTCGGAGCGGCTAAGCTGTGAGGTGATCTCTTCCTTCCCCAGGACCAGATCGCGGAAGGAACGCCCTTCCTCCCAGGCCTGCAGAGCCGGCTCCTGCACCAGCTCGTACGCCTTCTGTCTGGGGAGCCCCTTTTCCAGCAGAGCTATAAGGAGCCTCTGGGAGAAGTGGAGACCGTAGGAGGACTCCAGGTTGCGATCAATGTTTTCCGGAATAAGGCGCAGCCTGTTCAAAATGGAGTCCAGGCGGTTCAGCATGTAGTCCACCAGGATGGTGGAGTCCGGCATGATCACCCGCTCCACCGAGGAATGGCTTATGTCCCGCTCGTGCCACAGGGCCATGTTCTCCATGGCGGACAGGGAGTTGCTCCGCACCATCCTGGCCAGACCGCAGAGGTTCTCCGCGGAGATGGGGTTCTTTTTGTGCGGCATGGCAGAGGATCCCTTCTGGCCTTTGGAGAAGCCCTCCTCTGCCTCGCGGACCTCGGTCCGCTGCAGGTGCCTGAGCTCCAGCCCCAGGCGCTCGATTCCCCCTGCGACCAGGGCCAGGGAGGTGAAATACTCCGCGTGCCGGTCCCGTTGCACGATCTGGGTGGAGACAGGGTCCGGCTCCAGTCCGAGCAGCCGGAGGGCGTCGCGTTCCACTTCCGGGGAGAGATGGGCATAGGTCCCCACAGCACCGGAGATCTTGCCCACTCTTATACCCTCCAGGGCCCGGTCGAAGCGCTGCTTGTGGCGACTGAACTCCGCGTAGAAGGAGGCCATTTTGAGCCCGTAGCTCATGGGCTCTGCGTGCACGCCGTGAGTCCGGCCCATGCACATGCGGCCCTTGTGCTCCAGGCTAAGCCTGTGCAGGGTCTGGAGAAAGGAGTCCAGATCCGCGGAGATAAGCCGGCCCGCTTCCAGCAGGAGCAGGGCGTTCGCGGTGTCCACGATGTCCGAGGAGGTGCAGCCCAGGTGGATGTAGCGGGAGGCCGGGCCGACCTTCTCTTCCACAGCGGTCAGAAAGGCGATAACGTCGTGCTTGGTCTCTTCTTCTATGGCCTGGATGCGATCCAGGTCGAAGCCGGCTTTCTCGCGGATTTCCTGCATGGCATCCGCGGGAATCCGGCCCTGGTTGTGCCAGGCTTCGCACACAGCGATCTCCACCCGGAGCCAGGCCCAGAACTTGTTCTCCAGGCCCCAGATCCGGCTCATTTCGGGTCGCGAGTAGCGCTCGATCATAGCGGGAGCCTACTCCGTGCTGCTGCTGTTGCTGGGGGGAGTTTGGCCTGTAGGCTTCTTTCCGGCTTCCTCCTTGGATGCCCCCTGGCTCCCGGATTCCTTGCCTGCCTGGGATGCGCCGTTTCCTCCTGATTCGCCACCCGCCTGGGAGCTGTCCTGCTCCTTGGCGGAGCCTGTGTCCTGGGAGGAGGAAGCCGCCTGCCCCTCGCCCTTGTCCTTTCCGTTGCCGTCTCCCCCTGCGTTGTCCTGGTTCCGGGCGTAGTCCGTTACATACCAGCCGCTGCCCTTGAGGATGAAGGCGGTGTTGGAGATAAGCCTCTTGGCCTTACCCTTGCAAATGGGGCAGGTGATTTCCTTTTCCTCGTACCCCCTGTGCCATTCCTCAAAGACGTTGTCGCAGTCTTGGCATCGATATTCATAGATAGGCATTGCCAACCCTCCTGAGTGCTGCCCTAGAAATGCTCTCCCTCGTGAGGCCTCCGATGTACTGTCCTGTGCAGACAGAGGCGTATAGTTACGCGAGGGGGATACAGTCTACATGGTTTAGAGTTGCAGATAGAGTAATCAGTAAGCTGTCTCAGTCAATCCAGCAGATCTCACAATCTAGCTAGTTTCCGTACGGAAATTAGCTCTTGGCGTGTTTCGCCTCCGCCTTGGCCTCTCTGATCCGCTGCTTGAGTCGTTTTTGCCTGCGCCTGCGGCGGCGATCCAGCTCGCGTTTGCGCTCGATCTTTTTGTGTCTGGCCATAGCTACCTCCTTGGTGCGTGTCGGGGTGCATCCAGGCTTGCGGATGCCGACGACTGCGTATTTTTTTGCCTCAAGTGATAAAAAAGGAGAGCCCATGGGGACTCCATGTGTAGCCTATTGATTTTTCTTGCTTTTCTTTTAATAAGAATAGCCGCTCAGATCTTTTCTGGGCAGCGTGCCCTGCTCTGATTCGGCGCAAAGCGGTGCCCAATGCAAACAAGCCTTTTAGAAGTAGCAGTCCGGATACGGGTTTGTCCAGAGGCGAGGCGCTAATTCCTTTCGCTTACCGGGCCAGGCGAGAGAGGGGCCTAGCAGGGCGTTGAAAATCTTCCAATTGCTGCGTTGCTTCAAAAAAGTTCAAACTCTCACGTAGGCTAACTACGCTACGACCTTGAACTTTTTTTGCGCCTTGCACTTGGAATTTTTGAACGCCCTGCCTTATAAGGACTTTTTCACCAGCCTGCTAGAGGGAAACGACGGTGTGGGCGCGCGAGCCGATCCCGAGCCTCTCGGCGTAGCGGAGCAGGTGGTCCCCCTGGGTTCCCGGAGGGATTCCGGGGAAGAGGGCTGCCTCCTTTTCCGGGGAGCCGGCATGGGCCCAGGCGGCACTGTTCACCAGATTCAGGCTGGCCTGATCCAGGGCCACTGGATCGTAGGAGGCGAGTATACCCAGATCCGGGCAGACCGGGGGCTGGGAGCGGCCTTCGCAGTCGCATCCCGGTGTTATCCCCAGCAGGAAATTGAGGTGCAAAACAGGGGATTTGAAGACAGACAGGACGGCAGCGGCGTACTCGCCCATTTTTTCCAGGAAATCCCTGCCGCGGGTGTCCCAGTTGGGGCTCAGGGCGTTTGCGGGGCAGGCCAGGAGGCACAGGGCGCATCCGGTGCAGCGCTCCTGGATCACCCCCACGGTTTGGTCCTTTTCCCGGATCAGGGCGCCAGTGGGGCATACTTCACGGCAAGCGCCGCATCCGATGCACTTGTCACTCTGGGCCACTGGCCCGGTAGTGCTGTGCTGTTGCATTTTTCCCCGCGGGCTGGCGCAGCCCATGGCCAGGTTCTTCAGTGCCCCGGCGAAGCCGCAGAGGTGGTGTCCGGTGAAGTGGCTGCAGTTGAGCATGGCATCCGCAGCGGTGATGTCTCCGGCCAGATGACAGGCCTGGAAGTGCTTGCCCTGGAAGCTTACCTGGGTTTGATTGGTTCCCCTGATCCCGTCCGCTATCACTACAGGGGCCTGCAGAACCGCGGGGTCGAAGCCGTGCTCCCTGGCCAGAAGGGCGTGGGAGACGCCGTTGCCACGGCTCCCCGCATACAGGGTGTTGGTGTCCGTCAAAAAAGGCCGGGCCCCGCATTTGCGGAGGAAATCCAGGATCGGCTTGAGCCAGGTAGCCGAGATGAAGGAGGTTGTGCCCCGCTCACCGAAATGTATTTTGACTGCGGTGAGATCCCCGCTTTGCAGATGCGCTCCTATGCGGGTCTCCTTGAGCAGCGCGCGCAGCTTGGCCTCAAAGGTGTAATGCCGCGTGGTGCTGTGATCCCAGTAAAAAACGCGCGAGGGGGAAGCCTGCTTTTTGCCCATGTTTTTCTCCCTGCAACGGGGCGGAATAAAGAGTTGCAGCAGCCCCTTATGCCGCGGTGCTCAAGCCCCGCTTGATCCGTTTCCGTCGAAAAATCCGCTGACTCGGGGGCTGAAGCGAACAGAACACGGCTTAAGCCCCAGGCGGGACAGGGCGGGTTCCAGTTCTTCCTTTCTGGTTGGGTAGAGCTCCTTCTCCGCCTCGGCGATCTGGAGCACATGGCTTTCCTGGGCCAGAACCCGGAGCCGGAAGTCGCGGAAACCGTATCTCCGCATTTCGTCCTCGAAACGGCCGATTTGCGGCAGCTTCTCCGGAACGGGCCGGAGCCCGTAGGCGAAGCGGGTCAGGAGGCAGGGCCTGGAGGGCTGTTCCGGAAGGTCCAGCTGCATGATCCGGGCCAGGCTCCGGATGTCTTCCTTGTCCAGGCCGGCCTGGGCGAGAGGGCTGAAGATGCCCAGCTCTTCCAGGGCCTTCCTTCCGGGACGATAATCACCTAGGTCCTCCCTGTGGCTGCCTTCCAGTATATGCGGCCTTTCCAGGTAATGGCCCAGCTGCTGAGCAGTGGTGAAAAGGAGCCGCTTGCAGTGGTAGCACCGCAAGGCCTCGTTGGCGCGGACTGATTCGTCCAAAAGGGGGTTGACCTCCAGGACATGACCGTGGCCTCCCCAGGCGGCGAGGAGTTTTCTGCCCTGCCGTTGTTCTTCCGGGCTGAGGTGAGGCCCGGAGAAGAATACAGGCAAAAAATTCAGGTCTGCTGTCCGGGCCACTGCGAACAGCACCCGGCTGTCGATGCCGCCGGATACGGCGATCAGGCCGGGCTGCAGTCGCTGTAGTCCGCCCCGGAGCTCTGCGGCCTTGGCAGCTAAGGTACTAGAGTGTATGGAGTAGAGAGGGTCCATGGCTCCTCGGTACAAGACAGGGAAACGGCTTTGCAATTTGCTTTCAGCTGGGGCATTGTCCCTAGGGGAACTACTGTTTGGGGCATTGTAAAGGAAAAGGCGATGCATGCAAGTGCGGCCCACCCTCTGTATTTATAGGCAAGCGGTGCGTTTTTCCCTTGGCCCTGGATGTCTTAACAGCCATTTATCCTCGGTTTAGCTCAAACTGCGGCCGGATAGGAATAAGGTCAACCCGGCAGACTGTATCAGGGAGTGCGGAATGGGGTTCGATGCGGATGTGATCGTGGTGGGAGGAGGGCCGGGCGGCGGAAGCGCTGCTTATTTTCTGGAGCAGAAGGGACTTAGGGCCGTAATTGTGGAACGGGATCGGCTCCCCAGGTACAAGACCTGCGCCGGAGGCGTTCCCGGCAGCGCCCTGCAGCTCTTTCCCTTCTCCTTTTCCCGGGTGATTGAGCAGCGCATGGAACAAGGGACCTTTGTCTACGGCGGGCGCAGGGTCACGCAACCCGTTCCCCAGGATTCGCTGTTCATGGTCCAGCGCGGGGTTTTCGATGCTTTTCTCCTGAGGCAGTCCGGGGCGGAGGTGCTGGAGGGGGAAAAGGCGGAGACCGTGGAGGAGGGCAGGGATGGAGTGACTGTTAGCACGCGCAGCGGAAAGCGTCTGCGTGCGCGCTACCTTATCGGCGCGGACGGGCCCCAGTCCAGGGTGGCTCGCTGCGCCGGGATGGCCCAGACAAGGGATATGGGCGTGGGACTGGAGATGGAGGTGGATCCCGGCCCCGAGATCCTCGACTCCTACAGGGGGAGGTTCCTGGTGGGGCTGGGTGCACTGGACAACGGGTACTACTGGATCTTCCCCAAAGCGGATCACCTCTCCCTGGGCATAGGGAGAATAGTAAAGGGGAAAAGTCAGCTCCTCTCCAGGTTGCAGCAGGCCATGGCCGGACTGGGGATCGAGGTGCAGGGCCATTCCTCCAGGGCGCATCCCCTGCCTCTGTATGCTCCCCAAATACTGCGACAAAAGGGCAGAATCCTTTTGGTCGGCGACGCCGCCGGCCTGGTGGACCCCCTTACCGGGGAGGGCATCCGGCACGCCATGGTGAGCGGAAAACTCGCAGCAGAGGCATTGGCCCAGGGGGAGCTGGCCTCCTATCCCCAATGGGTACGGCACCACATCGGCAAGGACTTGTTGTGGGCCTCCAGGCTGGCCCGCCTGTTTTATTCCCGGCAACGGGAGTGCTTTGAATGGCTGGTGCGCAATCGCTACGTGTTTCAGGACATGCTGCGCATCGTCAATTGCAGCATGGGATACAGGACCGGATTGTTCAAGATCCCGCTCTATCTGCTCTATTGTGGACTGCGGGCCCCTCTGGAGGAATGAGGCGACTTGCTGAGCGAGTGTTGCTAGAGCTTTTCCGGTGTAAGCCCTTCTGACTGTTTAGGGGCGGAATAAGGCCTAACGCGAGTGCTGTGGCAGATCAAGGCTCTGTAGAGGAGGTCACTTTTTGCGGCTTTTGCTGCTGTTTGAATTGAGGGTAGAGTTCCTCCCGGTATATTCATCCTGACGGATGGTGTGGTTATCAGACGACTCGGTCTCCGGGGCGGGCTCTGCCTTGTGCTTGGGCTGCTCCGGGGATTCCACCCCCAGCTCCTGCTTGATCTCGCCGACAATGGTGTCCATACGGGGTATCAGATTGTCCAGAGGCATCTGGAAGGTGCGAATCATTAGCTCGTCCTCCCGGCTCAGCATATTGAGGCTCACACTGAGCTGCTCTTTCATTATGACTGCTCTGCCGTAGATAAGGTAGTCCAGATCCGCCTTGGTCAGGATTTCGAGCGCCTGGTCCCGGGAGAGTTCTTTCGTCTCGCCAGAGATCGGGTCCTCCTTGGCCTGGAGGCTCGTCTCCTTGTTCAGCCGCGAGGCGATCATGCTGGAGATGCCGTGGCTCAGGTAGTTGTACTTGTCCGGGGCGTGGATCTTGAGGGGGGCCACGGCAAAGGTCCGGGCCGCGACAGCGGAACCTGAGGTCATCACCAGGAGGGAGCAGACAAGGATAAGGCAGACAGTAAAGCGCTGAGGCATGTTTTTTCTCCAGATGCGGATTGCGGGGGTCTGTTTTCCTTTTTGCTCTCTTTTGCGAAAAAAGAAACACTAGCTGATTTCCGGATGTAAAACTAGCTAGCAGTCCCTAGCACAAAGCGGGAAAGAAGGTAAAGAGGGCGCTGCATGAGGTTGGGGCAGCTATGAAAGGACGGGGATTTCGTCTGTCTTGCGCCAGCTGGGAGATTCCCCTTGTGGAACAATTGCTTGAGGAGGAGGGATATGCCCTGGAGAGGCCTCCCTTCGACGACAGGGCTCGCGTCGCCGTTTCCGGGCCGAGCTCTCTGGGGAGCTCGATTGCCGCCTTCTCTGGCCTTCTCTACATCCAGGACCTCACCTCCATGCTGCCGCCCCTTGTCTTGGCCCCGCAAGAGGGGGAGGTCGTGCTGGATCTTTGCGCCGCTCCGGGGGGCAAGAGCGGGATATTGAGTCGTCTGGTCGGGGCCTCCGGGGCTGTGGTGGCCAACGAGCCCGGTGGAAAACGGCTGGGTGTGCTGCGGAACAATCTCCATCTCCTGGAGTGTTTCAATACGGTGACCACCAGCTATTCCGGGGAGCGTTTCCCGGAGTCGGGGCCATTTTATCGCATTCTTCTGGATGCCCCCTGCAGCGGTTGGGGCACTGCGGAGAAAAATCCCCGGGTGACAACGATGTGGCCCAAGGAGAGGACGGGCTCCCTAGTCGAGTTGCAGCGCAGCCTGCTGCGGCGCGGATTCGAACTGCTCTCTCCCGGGGGAAGACTGGTGTATTCCACCTGTACCACCCATGACCGGGAGAACGAGGAGCAGATAGAATGGGCGGCGCGGGAGCTGGGGGCCGAGGTGGAGCCCTTGTCCCCTGTGGAGGGTTTTGGGAACGAGGCGGACGCTTCCGGATGCCTGCGGGTCCACGGCGCGGAACACGGGGGTCAGTCCTTTTTTCTGGCCCGGCTCCGCAAGCCCGGAGACTCCGGCGAGGAGGGCGTTCATAAGGCCAAGGAAGGGGATGTGTCCGGGAATGCCCCGGAAGAGGCGGGGAAGTGGTTCGCCGATCTGGGGCTTGATGCCCGGAACCTGCCCCCGGGCCGGCTGGAGCGCACAGAGAGTGGGATCTACTTTGCTCCCAGCCGGGTAGCTGAAGTCCTTCCCGGCGGATCCAGCTGGAGGGGACGATATATAGGTTCGCAGCACAGGAAGGGCGTGCGGCTTACTTCCCGCCTGCGCACCCTCCTGCCGCCGCCGGAGACAACGGGGGGGCTGGATCTGGGGGATGCGGCGGATATTCGTCACTTGATCGCCGGACAGAGCTATTCCGTGGCCAGCGAGGGCCGTTTTCTGGGGCTCTACTGGCGCGGGCTGCCCCTGGCCCTTCTGGCGGTGAAGAAGGGGCGGTGCCTATTCGCGGAGAAGGTGTAGGAGTGGCGTTCAACGTTCAACGTTCAACGTTCGGAGAAAGCAAGAAGGCATTGAATAAGTGTTGACCACCCCCGGTTCGTTCTTCTCCGCTTACTGACCACCGACCACCGACTACTGACTACGGATCAGGCTTACCGCGTTCGCCCGATCTCGGAGACCCTCTGGTTGTAGAAGGCGATGACCTCCTTGCGCCGAAGCATGCCCAGCAGCCGATTGGGGTTGTCCTCCCGGACCACGGGGATGCTCTCCAGGTTCTTCCGGGTGAACTTGCCCATCATCGTGTCCAGGTCCTCGGACAGGGTGGTGGTGATGAGGTCGCTGGTGCCGATGTCCTTCATGACCACGAGGTTCTCCACGTGGGGGGAGAACAGGATCGCCCGGAAGTCGGAGATGGAGAAGATGGAGGTCAGATCGCCCTTTTCATTGACCACGGGAAAGTATTCCTGATTGGTCTGGGTGTAGAACTCCTTGAACTCGGCGAAGGACATGGTTTCGGGGACAGTATGCACGGTCTGGATCTGGTCCTGGAGATCCGCCACGCGATAGGCCTGGAGGATGTCCACGAAAAAGTCCCCGGCATGGGCCTTGGAGGCCATCTTGTTGGTCTCCTGCTCCTCGTAGATGGTCCATCTGCGCGCGAACTGGTAGCAGAGCAGGCAGACCAATAGGCTGGGCAGAAGGAGCTGATAGGAGTTGGTCATCTCGCTGACGAAGATGATCGTGGAAATGGGGGCGCTGGATACTGCGGTGAAGAATCCGGCCATGCCCACCACGGCCATGGCCGCCGGATCCGCGGCTATGGCCGGGGCGAAGATCTGGAAGGCCTGTCCCAAGGCTCCGCCAAGGCAGCCACCGATGACCACGGAGGGACCGAAGACCCCGCCGCTGCCCCCGGAGCTTATGGTGAAGGAGGTAGTGAGGATCTTGCCGAAGGCGATGAAGAGCAGAAGAAACATCCCCAGCTCCCCGAAGAGGGCCTTTTGCAGCAGCCCGTACCCGAAGGCCAGGGTCTGGGGCAGGAAGAAGCCCACCATGCCCGTTAGCAGGCCCCCCAGGGCGGGTTTGAGATGGAGGGGCAGGGGAATGTGCCGGAAGATGTCCCGTACTCCGTAGAAGGAGCTCACGTAGCAGAAGCTGATCCCGGAGAGGACGAGGGCCAAAACGATGTAAGGCCCCAGCTCCAGGGGGTTGTTGAAGGTGAAGTCCGGAGAGTGGAAGAGCGTCCCCCAGCCGAAGACCAGGCAGAAGAGACAATAGGCCACTACGGAGGAAATTCCCGCGGGAATAAGGACTTCCGCCTCGAATTCGGGATCCCGGTAGAGCACTTCCGCCGCGAACAGGGCGCCGGCCAGGGGAGCCCGGAAAATACTCCCTACTCCCGCCGCCACTCCTGCGGCGAGCATGATCCGCCGCTCCCTGGCGGAGAAGCCGAGCTTGGCCCCTAGATAGGAACCGAATCCGGCCCCGATCTGGGCGATGGGTCCCTCACGGCCTCCCGATCCACCAGAGGTCAGGGTGATGGCAGAGGCTATGGTCTTGACCAGAGGCACCATGGGACGGATCACTCCGCCCTTGTTGTGGTAGGCGTCGATTGCTGCGTCCGTGCCGTGCCCCTCGGCTTCCGGGGCGTAGGTGTACACGATCCATCCGCTGACCAATCCCCCCAGGGCGGGGAGGAAGAGAAGGATCCAGCGGTTGAAGATCGTTTCCGAGTGGGCGAATAAGGGGGTCTCTCCGCCGGCTGTATCTGGCCTGTATCCCGCCAGCTGATCCAGCAGGAAGCGCATGCCTGTCTCGCAGAGCACCTGGAAAACGATGGCCCCGGCTCCGGCGATGATGCCAATAAGGAGAAAATAGAACAGCCATCTGGAGCTGGAAGCGGATTTGGGCAAGAGCCGCAAGGAGGAAAAAAAACTTTTTGGGGCCATGGTGAGCGTTATCCGGGCTTAAGCTGCTTTTGTGGCGTAACGGGGAGACTTTGCGAAAAATGTTGCCTCAGAGCCGGGGCGCTAGGGTTGTCCGGGCGCGGGATCGCCAGCAAAACGCGGTTTACTGCCCGGGAGAGGATGCCTCAAGCCGGTGACCTGGACCCCAGCTTTTCCATCTGCTCGTTGTAAAAGGCTATCACTTCCCGCCGCCGGAGCATGCCGAGCAGCTGATCCGGATCCCCGTCCTCAACCACGGGAAGGGCGTCGATATTTCTGATGGTGAACTTGGTCAGGGCGGTGGAAAGATCCTCCTGGGGCGTGGTGGTGATGATGTCCGAGGTGGCGATGTCCTTGACCAGGACCAGATCCTCCACCTCCTGGGAGAAGAGCACGCTGCGGAAGTCGTTGCTGGAGAAGATCCCAGTGAGCTTGCCCTCCTCGTTGACCACGGGAAAGTAGTGCTGCTCCGTGGCGCTGAAGACCTTTTTCAGCTCAGGGAAGGGCGTGTTCTCTGTGAGCACGTGCGGTTGCCTGAGCTGCTCTCGCAGCTCCTCCACCTTGTGGTTCTGCAGGATGTCCGCGAAAAGCTCTCCCGCGTGGGCCGGGGATTCGAACTTGTTCTCCATCTGGTTCTCGTACAGGGAGAACTTCCGGGTGAGGAAGATGCACACGGCAGAGGCGAGCATCAGGGGCGCCAGCAGTCCGTAGTCCTGGGTAAGCTCGCAGACCAGGATAAAGGGGCCCACTGGGGCGCTGCCCACGCCGGCGAAAAAGGCGGCCATACCCACCAGCACGTAGCCTCCGGGCTGGCTCACCATGCCGGGGAAGTAATTGGCGCAGAGCTTTCCCACGATGCCCCCGCTCATGCCCCCCACGAAGAGGGCGGGAGCGAACATCCCCCCGCTCATCTCCGAGCCTATGGTGATGGAGGTGGCCACGGTCTTGCCTATGAGCAGCAGGAGCATAGTCAGGATGGAGAGCTCGCCCAGGATGGCCATCTCCACCCAGCCGTATCCGCCGCTGAGCACATGGGGGAATACAAGCCCCAGGCAGCCCATGAGCAGCCCCCCCAGGCCCGTGGTCAGGATGAGGCCCATCTTTTCCTTGATCTTCTGAAAGAAGGAATACTTAATGAAGCGGAAGGTCTTGACGTAGACCCAGCCGGTCAGGCCGCAGAACAGGGCCAGCAGGATGTAGAACCCCAGCTCCTGGGGGTGGAAGGCGAAGTGCGGGATCTGGAACATGGGCTGGTTGCCGAAGATCGCGGTGAACACGGTGTAGGCGATGACCGAGGAGACAATCGCCGGGAGCAGGGCCTCGCTCTCGAAATCCTCGGTGTAGATGATCTCCACGCTGGTAATGGCCCCGCCCAGGGGAGCGCGAAAGATGGCGCCCAGGCCTCCTCCGGCTCCGGCCAAAAGAAGGAGCCGCCGCTCCTTGGAGGAGAGTCTGAAGACTCTGGCCACCCAGGAGCCGAGCCCCGCCCCGACCTGGGTGATGGGACCCTCGCGGCCTGCGCTGCCGCCGCTGGCGATGGTGAGTATTGCCGTCCCCCCTTTGATGAGGGGAACCAGGGGCTTGATGCGGCCGTTCTCCAGGTGAAAGGAGCGGGTCATAGCGTCCGTGCCGTCGGTCACCCGGTCCTGCTGGGAGTCCGGAATGAACTTGAGCACCAGCCATCCGGTGAGAAGCCCCACCAGGGTGGTCGCCGTGGGCAGGACCCAGAGGCGGAGGGTTCCGCCGTGGGAGGTAAAGAGTTCCTCCCCGCTCGGTGTGGGCAGGGAAAAGCCGCCTATCTGGGACAGAACTAGATGCCTGAGCCCTTCCACTCCCATAAAGAAGACACTCGCGGCCAGCCCGGCCAGTATCCCCACGAATACGCTCATGAGTAGCAGGCGGAACAGGTTCGTGCCCTGATAGATCTTTGTGAAGCGGCCCCACAATTGCTGCAGGGAGCGGAATAGGTCCGTCATGACACCATCCGCGATCTATAGGGGTTGATCCAGGGATGTTTCTGGAAATGCTGGCTCAGCAGAAGCAGATTGTTGGGCAGGATGCTCTGCAGCTTTTCCATGGTGCTGCCGAAGATAAACCCCTTGAGGTCCTTTTGGCCGTAAGTGCCCGCTATGACTAGGGAGTCGTGGGGAACATCATAGAGGTTCTCCTCCAGAGGGCCGCTATGGAAGAAGTGCCATTCCTGGACCTCGTTTTCCACTTCTTGCAGCATGCCTCTCTGCTCCAGGATGTCTCTGTATGCCTCTTGGCTTTTGCCCTCGGCCTGGGTGAACATGTACAGGGGGTGCCCGGTGAGGCGGGAAATGATCAGCCCTAGCTGTAAGCACTTGATGCCGTTGATGGAGCCGCCGAACATGACGCTGATGCTGTCCCAGGGCTTGAACACCGGGTTGGGTATCAGCACGGGGAAGGTGGCGTTGAAGAGGATCTGCCGCACCTTGGAGCCGATGTGGCCCAGACTGATCTTGGTGGAGAGGTCGCTTATGTTGCGCGGGCAGGTCATGAACTGGAAATCGCCCACGATATCCGGGAGGTTGGAAGCGCTGTAGTCAGCCGGGATATAGAAGTGCACCCTGTCGGGCTCGTCCCGGATGAGCTCGCGGACGTGGTCTTCTGCAGTGGGCGGGCTGCGCAGATAGGCGCTGGTCAGCTCGATCTGCAGGGCGCGGTTCCCCAGGTAGAGGAGGAACTTGCGGCTCTTGGGAATGTACACCTGCAGCCGCAGGTCCAGCTTTTGGCAGAAGTCCAGGGACTGCAGGAAAGTCTCGCGCCCGAAGGGCGTGTTGCGGAAGACGTGGAACATGGAGTCATTCATGGGCATGGGACCCCCCTTTGCCTAGTCTCCGGAATTGCCCTCCTGCAACAGGCGCTTGCCTTCCTCTATATCCCGATGGATCTGGGCTTTTAGCTCCTCCACCCCGGAGAAGCGCACCTCTCCCCGAAGGCGGCTGACAAAGGAAACACGGAGGCGCTCCTCGTAGATATTGCCGGAGAAATTAAAGAGATGCACCTCCACGGATAGCGCCTGTTGGTTGAAGGTGGGGTTGTGCCCCACGTTGGCCACTCCGGGATAGACGGTGCCGTCGTGCTCCGCCCGGACAGCGTATACTCCGGAAAGGGGGACCAGCTCGTCGGTAACTTCCAGGTTGGCGGTGGGGATGCCAATCAGGGGGCCCCCGCGGCGGCTTCCCTCGATAACCGTGCCCTCCACCTGGAAGTGGCGTCCCAGAAGCGGCCTGGCCTCCTCCACGCGGCCCTGCTGGATCAGCTCCCGGATCCGGGTGGAGCTTACCACTTCCCCGTTGATGGTCAGCGCTTCGATACGTTCGGTGGTGAAGC
>JAIPEP010000030.1 GCA_021737085.1 Desulfohalobiaceae bacterium
GCTGGCATACATCTTGGAGTTGAAATGCCTCGCCAACAGGAGGACAGGTAAGGGTCCCTTTGTATGCGTTTAGTCCCTGGCGCAGCATGGGGTTGTCCCGGCAGGCCCCTTCGGCCCCCTTGGCCGCGATCTCCAGGCCGTAGGGTATGGTGGCGTTGTTAAGGGCGTAGGTGGAAGTGCGGGCATAGGCTCCGGGCATGTTGGCCACGCAGTAGTGCTGTACGCCCTCCTCTTGATAGACCGGATCGCTGTGCGTTGTGGGCCGGGAGGTCTCGGCGAATCCTCCCTGGTCGATGGCCACGTCCACAAGCACCGCGCCCTGTTTCATGATCCGCAGTCGATCCCTGCTGATGAGCTTGGGGGCCTTAGCCCCGGGAACAAGCACGGCTCCGACAATAATATCCGCCTGCTTCAAGGATTCTTCCAGATTTTGGCTGTTGCTGAACTGGGTGAATACGTTGGCCGGCATGATGTCGCCCAGGTGTTCCAGGGTGTTCACATTGATGTCCAGAACAGTGACTCTGGAGCCGAAGCCGGAGGCGGTTTTGGCCGCGTTGCTCCCCACGACACCTCCGCCGATGATGAGCACATTCGCCGGGAGCACTCCGGGAACTCCAGTAGGAAGCAGGCCCCGTCCCCCAAAGGGTTTGCCCAAAAAATAGGCGCCCATAAGAGGCGCCATGCGGCCGGCGATTTCACTCATGGGCTTGAGGAGGGGAAGGGCTCCGCTTTTGTCTTGCACCGTTTCATAGGCCAGAGCGATGATTCCTCGATCCAGGCAGGCCCGGGTCAACTCCCTGTCCGCAGCTAAATGGAAATAGGTGTACACGATCTGACCCGGTTGCATGAGTGGATATTCTTCAGGCAAGGGCTCCTTGACCTTGACGATCATCTCCGCTTCTTTCCATATGGTTTGGGGCCCCTGAACGATCTCGGCTCCGGCGTCGGAATATTCCTTGTCCGTGATTCCGGAGCCGAGGCCGGCGCTTTCTTGGACCGCTACACGATGGCCGGCTTCGATATAGGCCCTGGCAGCCGCGGGCGTAAGGCCGACACGGAACTCGTTGTTCTTGATTTCTGCGGGACAGCCGATATACATAAGAAAACCTCCGAGTTTTTTGGAGAAAACAAAGGCTTGACTTCGTGTTTGGTCAGCCTCGTGCTCCGGGGCTTAACCTGATAGCCAACTTGCAGGAATGAATGATAAAAGCAGTACACTACGTTGCTTATGGGGTCAACAAGGGGAGAAAGGGAATTTGCAGGATTGGACTTAGGAAAGGGAATTGACTACGTTGTCCTGGAGGCCAGGCGTTTTTTTCGGATTAGGGGAATCTGCAAGTTTTTTTGCGAATGGCTGAGGGCACTGTCCGGAAAAATGGACAAAGCGGCTGATTGCTAGGCAGGGGAAACACGATTCAGCGCGAGGCAGAGTAATGACGGAGACTGAAGAGCCCAGGCGGGAAGACGGGGTCATAGTCCGGGGTCCTGAGGAGGTCGATTCCTCCGAGTCGGCTCATCCCGCGGATACGGCGGATCACCTCGAATCTCTGGAGCTGGAGGAGCAGATAAAGTTCATCAAGCGTCTCCCGGTCAAGGAGGCCGCCTCCTCCATCGCGGAAATGGGGCATCAGGAGCGAATCGAGCTCATTCAGCGCCTGAACCTGGGCATGGCCTCCCGGGTTTTGTCCAATATGGCCCCGGACGACGCCACGGATATTCTGGCCAGTCTGGACGAGGAGCTGCGCAGGAGATTGCTGGCCAGAATTCCGCCCCGGGATCGCGTGGAGCTGCGGGAGCTTTTGACTTACGATCCCGACACCGCGGGCGGAGTGATGAATACCGATGCCCTGGTCCTGCACCAGGATCTGGACACGGACCAGGCCATTAACTTGATCCGGGAACAGGTGGAGGACAAGGAGATCCCCTATTACGCCTATGTGGTGGACGACGAGAACCGCCTGATCGGGGTGGTTTCCCTGCGGGAGTTGATGATCGCCCCGCACACCATGCATCTGGAGGACCTGATCCAATCCCAGAGGCTGATTTCCGTGCACCATGCCACGGACCAGGAGGAGGTGGCCAGGCTTATCTCCAACTACAATTTCCTGGCCCTGCCGGTGGTGGACGAGGAAGGCAAGTTTTTGGGCGTGGTAACCGTGGACGACGTGATAAATATCATCCACGAGGAGGCCAGCGAGGATATGCAGTCCATGGTCGGCGCGGGCATGGACGAAACCACGGAGTCGCCGTGGTTCTATTCGGTTAAGAAACGGATCCCCTGGCTTCTGCTCAACATGGTCAATTCCGCGGTGGCGGCCTATGTGGTGCATCTGTTCGAGGACAATATCGCCAAGATTACCATCCTGGCGGTTCTTATGCCTGTTGTGGGCAATATGGCCGGCAACTCCGGTCAGCAGGCCCTGGCCGTGATGATCCGTCAGATCGCGGTGGAGAAGTTCGAGCGGAAAAAGTTCTGGCTGGGCGTCATCCGCGAAGCGCGGATAGGATTCGTCAACGGGATGATGCTGGGAGGTGCCATTTTCTGCGTAGTCTGGGTCCTGACCCAGAATGTGGCCCTGTCCGGAGTTGCGGGAGCGGCCATGTGGCTGGATATGTTCGTGGGATGTACAGCCGGGGCCTCTATTCCCCTTATGCTGCAGGAGCTGGGCCGCGACCCGGCCCAGGCCTCCACCATCTTCCTCACCACAATCACGGACAGCGTAGGGTTTTTGAGCCTGTTGAGCCTGGCCGGCCTGGTCCTATTGGGTGGATAGCCTTAGAAAGGCTCGTATACTGTGTTCTGCGGCGTAGGCACTCCTCAAGGGCCGCCGGCGGCGCGGAGAGGGCCATATCTTTGTGCTTTCCCTTAACGGGGAGATCAGCACTCCCGGAGAAAACGCTTCAGGGTGTTGAGCACGGCGTGCAGGATCTCCTCGCCCAGGGGCACCATATGGATGTCTATGAAGGCCTTTTCCTCCTCCACGCGATTGTCCAGCTTTTGTATCTCCTCCCGAAAGATGACTAGCAGATCCTCCTGGTGGTCCTCCAGGAAGCGCAGAAGATCGCGGCGCGCTATACGAAAGGCGGCATTGCGTACGAGTCGTCGCATAGGTCCTCCCTGGGAAGTTTTGAATTGTTGCTCCGTGATTTTATATGCCCCGTAGGATACGTCTGGGCACGGGGTTGCTGGAGACGGGGAGATGTTCAGCTACACACCGACTCTATGGCAGAGCTGCCGTCAGGGCGCAAGGGCTCTATTCCTTATTCCTTCCGGAGAAATTTCGTTTATCCCCTGTTTGCATCCACATAAATTCTGTTAGTATAACAGCACAACAGGAAAGCCGGTGGCAAGGTTTCTGACAGAGGGCTGGAACAACAGGCAATTACTGCTTGTTTTATTGGAGCCAATCCAAGAGGGACAGGACTAAGGAGTAAGGTAATGACCACAGGGCAATTTAGTATTTCCCGATCGGACTATCAGGCCTGCATCTTCGATCTGGATGGAGTGGTCACCACGACCGCAAGGCTTCACGCCGAGGCCTGGAAGGAGCTCTTTGACGAGTTCCTGCGTGCCAAATACGGCAAGGACGGGTTCACCCCCTTTTCCATTGAAACGGACTACCGGGATTATGTGGATGGAATGCCACGCTACCAGGGCGTGAAATCCTTTTTGGACTCCAGGGGGATTTCGCTTCCCTTTGGCAATGTGGACGACTCGCCGGAGATGGAAACGGTCTGCGGCCTGGGCAACCGGAAGAACCGTATCTTCAATCGGAGCATCCAGCAAAAGGGCGTGGACGTGTACGAAACCAGCGTGGACCTTATCCACCAGCTGCGGAGCCGCGCCTTCCGTATCGCCGTGGTCTCCTCCAGCAAGAACTGCCAGACCCTTCTCGATGCGGCCAACATCGGCCACCTATTCGACGTCCGGGTGGACGGCATCGACATCGAGCACAACGACCTCAAGGGCAAGCCCGAGCCGGACTCCTTCCAGGAGGCGGCCCGCCTCCTGGACGTGTCCCCCTCCCGGAGCGTGCTGTTCGAAGATGCCATCTCCGGAGTGCAGGCGGGGCGCAAGGGCGAGTTCGGGATGGTTGTCGGAGTGGACCGCACCGGTGTGGAGGAACAGCTCCGGGAGGCGGGGGCAGACATTGTGGTCAAGGATCTGGGCGAGATTGATCTCAGGGACGATGTGCAGCGCCTGCCGCACGGCCTTATCTTCTTCGAGGAGATCAGGAAGCGTTTCGAGGACAAACGGGTGGCGGTCTTTCTGGACTATGACGGAACCCTGACCCCCATCGTTTCCCGACCGGATGAGGCGACCCTGTCCCCGGAAATGCGCAACATCCTGCACAGCCTGACCGAGAAATGCACAGTTGCCGTAATCAGCGGCCGCGGTCTCGCGGATGCCCGGCAACTCGTGGATGTGAAGGGGCTCTATTTCGCCGGCAGTCACGGATTCGAGATCGAAGGGCCGGGAGGGGTCCACATGGAAGTGGAGGAGGCCCGGGAGAGCCTCCCTGCGCTGGATCGGGCCGAGTCCGAGCTGAACAGCGAGCTCGCGGAGATAGACGGGGCCCAGGTGGAGCGGAAGAAGTTCTCCATAGCTGTGCACTACCGTAATGTGGACCAGGATCGCGTTCCGGAGGTGGAGGCCTGCGTGGACCGGGTCCTGGAACGCGCCGGAGGGCTCCGCAAAGGGGGCGGCAAGAAGGTTTTCGAGTTGGGACCGGATATTCCCTGGCACAAGGGATGGGCGGTACAGTGGCTCCTGCGCGAGCTCGAGCTGGACCGGTACGGAGTGGTTCCCATCTTCATCGGCGACGACGTAACTGATGAGAACGCCTTCCACGCCCTCTCCAGGAGGGGCATTACCCTGGTGGTGGCCAACGAGTCCCGCCCCACCGAAGCCAAGTACAGGCTGGAATCCGTGGGCGAGGTACGCGATTTCCTGTCCATGCTCTTTGCCTATCTACGGAACTGGCGGACTTGGTCCCTGGACTACAACGAGTACGTTCCCGAGCTGGAGGGCTTGCGGGAAGCACTGTGTACCTTGGGCAACGGGTACTTCGCCACCAGGGGGGCGGAACCGGAGATGAAGGCAGATACGATCCACTATCCGGGAACCTATCTCGCGGGCGGGTACAATCGTCTCCAGACCGAGATGGCTGGGCGGATCATCGAGAACGAGGACTTGGTCAACATGCCCAACTGGCTGGGTCTCACCTTCCGTATTCCTGGAGAGGAGTGGTTCAATGTGGATGAGATGGAGCTTTTGTCCTACAACTCGGGGGTGGATTTTAAGAACGGGGTCTTCCTGCGTAACCTCCACGTTCGGGATCACGCCGGCAGGGAAACGCGCATCTACCATCGTCGGATAGTATGCATGCACAGCATGCACATGGCCGCTTTGGAGACAGGCATAGTCCCGGTCAACTGGTCCGGGGACCTGGAGATACGGAGCTCCCTGGACGGACAGGTGGACAACTCCGGGGTCAAGCGCTACCAGAAACTGAACAACAAGCATTTGGAGCCAGTGGGTACTAGCGAGATCGACGAGCGGACCCTCGGGCTTCAGGTGCAGACTAATCAGTCCAAGCTCGCCGTGGCCCAGGCCGCGCGCACCGAGGTGTTCCAGCAGCGCAAGCCCCTTCGCGTGCAGCGGGAGTGTCGAAGGGACTCGGGATACATCGCCCACGATTTTCGGGTCGAGCTCGCCGAAAACCAGGGGGTGAGGGTGGAGAAGGTGGTCTCCATGTATACCTCCCGGGATCCGGCCATATCCGAACCCTTTTTGGAGGCCTCGGATGCTGTTCGCCGCTCTGGGCGGCTCATATCCCTTCTGCGGAGCCATACCCAGACGTGGAAGCATCTGTGGCGCAGGTTCGCCATGGAGGTGGAGCTCAAGGTGAACGGATCCCCGGAGGAGGGTGGCCAGGATTACGATCACTATCACTATGTGCAGCGGACCCTGCACCTTTATTGCTTCCATCTGCTGCAAAGCGCCTCCATGCACTCCCTGGACATCGACGTAGGCATGCCCGCCCGCGGCTGGCACGGGGAGGCTTACCGGGGCCACATCTTTTGGGACGAGATTATTATCTTTCCCTACCTCAACTTCCGGGCTCCCCAAATCACCCGCACCCTGCTCATGTACCGCTATCGCCGCCTGAGCACAGCCAGGCAGATGGCTCACGATCTAGGGTACAAAGGGGCGATGTTTCCCTGGCAGAGCGGTAGCAACGGCCGGGAGGAGACCCAGAGCATGCACTTAAATCCCAACTCTGGACGCTGGCTCCCGGACAAGTCGCATCTGCAGCGACACATCAACGTGGCCATCGTGTACAATATCTGGCAGTACTGCCAGATCAGCGGGGACTTCGAGTTCCTCTCCTTCTATGGCGCGGAGATGATCCTGGAGATCGCCCGCTTCTGGTCCAGCATCACCGCATACAACGAGGAGCTGGACCGCTTTGAGATACGCGGGGTAATGGGTCCGGACGAGTTCCATGACGGCTACCTTGATGCGGATTATCCCGGAGTGAACAACAACGCCTACACCAATGTCATGGTCGTGTTCGTCATGAACCGCGCCCTGGAGCTTTCGGAGCTCCTCCCCAGACAGGAGTGGGATCAGCTCTGCGCGCGGCTGGATGTGCGCAAGGCGGAAATCGATCGTTGGCGGGAGATAAGCCGGAAGATGCGGGTTGTCTTCCACGACGGCGGGATCATTAGCCAGTTCGAGGGCTACGATCAGCTCCTGGAGTTCGACTGGCAGGGGTACAAGGAGAAATACGGGGATATCCAGAGACTGGACCGGATCCTGGAGGCCGAAGGAGACACCTGCAACCGCTACAAAGCCTCCAAGCAGGCGGATGTGCTCATGCTCTTCTATCTCTTTAGCGCGGAGTACCTACTGAGCCTGTTCGAGCAGTTGGGATACGAGCTGAAGCGGGAGGACATCCCCAAAAACATCGACTACTACCTGGAGCGCACCTCCAACGGCTCCTCCCTAAGCTACGTGGTGCACTCCTGGGTCTCCGCGCGAAGGGACAGGCGGCATTCCTGGAGGCTATTTGAGGAGGCCCTCAAGACGGACGTGGAGGATATCCAGGGCGGAACCACAGCCGAGGGGATCCACCTGGGGGCCATGGCCGGGTGCGTGGATATCGTACAGCGCTGCTTTACCGGCCTGGAGGCCAGGGGCAACGTCCTGCGCTTCAACCCGCAGTTTCCCGAGGAGCTGGATCGGGTCAAGTTCCATCTGCGCTATCGAGGCCACTGGATCGAATTGGATATAAATACGGACCGTGTACAGATCGAGGCCCTGGAGAGCGGAGCGGAGCCGGTAAAGGTTCAGATCAGGGACTGGGTCTACTATCTGGAGCAGGGTAAAACCATCGAGTGCAGCCTGTAGACTATCACGAGCCGCTCTGGAGACGCTTCTCCCGGCCGGGGAATTGAATACTCCACCGCCTAAAGGCGGTGGAGTATTCAATTTACAATAGATTAGTGCCTCATTTGTTATAGTAAAAAAGATATAACCATTAGTCATTTGTCTAGCTTAAAAAACAAGCGCTAGATAACGTAATATGTTATTGTTTATAAATTAATATTGAACTTTAGCTTGTATTAGCTAATTAACTTCCTTATATCTTTCCTTCCACTCTCTTCTAAAATAAATCCCTTCTTTCCTTCTAGAATTTATACATTTTCATTAACATAGATATATAGTGTAGTATATATTTCTTGTTCTTTGTTGCTCATCTCCACACGCAAGTATTTTTTATAAACTGTTGTGTTGAAAAAACTTCCTTACAGCATCAAAGTTTTTTTATAAACAGAGGTTATAATAATGAACATTGTTCACTAATGTAATCAAATTTGTCACTTGCAACTAACAGCAAAAATGCCCCTTCCGGGGTGATGTTATTTGTGCCCTGTACCCGGGGCTGACCTGGAGGGATAAAAATATATTTACCGAGGCCGGACCCCATGCTGATAAGGAGGCGTAATTGGGGAAGGTTACGGCGCAATATTGGTTCGCGTGGCCGGATAGGCGCAACCGAGTCCCTCTCTGCCGGAAAATGGTGCACCGGGCTGCTATAAGGTCTTTTTCTTAAAAGTTTAATCTATTTGGGGACACACCTGGTTGAGCCGTGACGGCCTTTTGTGTTCACCCCAAAGCTGCCGGGTTAGGACGTTAAGTTCTTACTGGAAAAAGCTGAGCTTCAGCGCATAAAGTTTTATTTATTTTTTATAACAGTTTTATGATGCTAATATGCACGCTAAATACAATTTTAAAAGTTTATTTATGCAAAAATACAAAACTTTTACTAATATGTAACATTGCGACCTTTACGATTTTTCAAATTTGGGAAAGAATAGAACAGGTTAATATATTCAACTTTTCCTTGCTTAAGTTGACAAGTGTATACAGAGTCTTAAGAAAGAGAAAGTGCGGGTTGACATACGATAAGTTTTTGTTATGAGTAGAATAGTCTTTTCTCTCATATTGTAAAATGCTAACATCTCTTATTTAACTCCAATAATATGAAGGAGATAGGCATCTTTTTCCTTAAACTCTCTTTTTCTAAAAAGGAGTGTGAGAGTAAGTCCCGAGAAAGATGCTTAGAGGGATTTACAATATTGTGAGACAGTTGGGAGGAGTTCCGTTCCAGCTCTCAGCCATGGGGAGCAAAAAAAGTAAAACAGAGGGGGTTGGCTATGAACTTTGTGAAAGAACAGGACTTTGGTCGTGATCCCATCGCAGTCCGGCACTCCGATCATTATTTTTTGGAGTACGCCCAGAGCTTCGCCTCCAAGTGGGACGAGCTAATAGACTGGAGACGCCGTGCAGAGAGCGAAGGGGATTTCTTCATCAATACCCTCAAGGACCGAGGGAAGAGCAGTGTCCTCGATGCCGCAACTGGAACTGGATTTCATTCGGTGAGGCTGCTGAAGGCCGGATTCGACGTGGTGAGCGTGGACGGGAGCGCGGACATGCTTCTTCAGGCCTTTCATAACGCCGGGCAGCACGGGCTTGTGTTGAAAACTGCCCACACTGACTGGCGGTATTTGACTCGTGATCTCTACGGCCAGTACGGCGCGATCATCTGCCTGGGCAATTCCTTCACCCACCTGTTCAATGAAGGAGACCGGCGCAAGACACTTGCCGAATTCTACGCTATGCTGAGCCATGATGGACTCCTGATCCTGGATCAGCGTAATTACGACCACATGTTGGACAAAGGTTTCAAGTGCAAGCATAAATACTACTACTGCGGACAGAATGTCCGCGCGGAACCGGAGCACCTCGACCACGGACTGGCCCGGTTTGCCTATACCTTCTCCGACAACTCCAAGTACTATCTGAACATGTGCCCCATCCGGAAGGATTACGTCCGGAACCTCATGTACGAGGTGGGCTTTCAGCATGTGGAGACCTATGGGGACTTCCAGGAGGACTTCCACGAGGACGATCCAGACTTCTTCATTCACATTGCGGAAAAATTTCCCCAGTAGATGGCATAGGGCTCGGGACTTCTCCCAAGATCTACAACACGGAGGGAAGGTTGCAGAAAGCTTCCCAGCCGAAACTTTGCGCCCTCCTTCGCCTGCCGAAACTATTCTTCCATTCCCCAGAGCGTGTCCGGGAAACCGAGTTACCAGCCACGGAAACACGAGATATCGCCCTGTCCAAAGCGGGCCTATAAACGGAGCCTCCGTGTCGCGAACAAAAGCAGCACGGCCAGTAGAGCGATGCCTGCTGAGGCAGCGGTAAGCCCCAGAAAGACCGCAGGCAGATCCCATGCCCTTTCTATCATCCCCACCAGATGGACAGCGAAAGCTCCCACCCCGAAGTTCAGGATGAACTTGACCCCGTAAGCGCTGTGACGCAGGCGGTCCGGTGTGAGGCTGGCCACCAGGGTGTTCTCTATGGGCTGCATACCCAGGATGAAAAAGAAGAACAGGGCGCTCAGGCCAAGCAGGGTAAGATTCCAGGCGTAGGCCATCATCAGGATAAGGGGCACCGCAACAGTGTGGAATAGGAGGTAACCCCGCCTGGGATCGAATCTTTCCGCTACCCGGCCCCCGACATATTGGCCTGCCATGCCCACAACGAACACCAGGGAGGTCAGGGCGGTGGCGGCCACGTTGCGCGAGAGCACCCATCCCTGCAGCAATTCCAGTTGTTGGAAAAGGGACTCGCTCCGCAGCTCGAAATAGGAGGGAAGCACCACAGTGGAGCCGCGGTAGACGAGCCCCACCAGCACCATGCAGGCGCAGAGGAGGCCGAAGCCCAGGGCGAGACGCCGCGCACGGCTGGTGGAAATCGTCTCCAGCGGGGCTCGCTCCGGGTCGCGCAGGGGCAGCACAAGCATGACCAGAGATCCAGCCAAATTGAGTCCTCCCAAGAGGAGAAAGGCCCCTTGAACTCCCAGGAAGTGATTCATTACTCCGGCGGCCAGCGGGGCGGCTGCCAGCCCGGCATTACCCGCCATGCCGTTGTACCCCAGGGCCATGCTCATGCGGGAGATTCCCCTGGATATGAGCCCCAGACCCGCCGGATGATAGATCCCGGAGAAGAATCCCAGTCCGCCGAGGACCAGGGACAGGGCCAGAGGGGAGCTGAGGGCCAGTGCGGCCGCGCCGGCGCACAGCCCTCCTCCGAGATATTGAAGGTGGAGCAGGGGCTTCGCTCCGAGGCGGTCGCTGAGCATGCCCCAGGGCAGGGAGGTGATCCCGTAGAGGAGGTACATCCAGAAGGAGAGCGGAACGACCAAGGACAAGTCCAGTTGGAAGTGCCTGGTCAGGGGCAGGACCAGGGCGGGGAAGAACATCATGTTGAAGTGGCTCATGAAGTGACCGAAACAGGTCACCGTGAGGATGCTGCGCTCGGTCTTGTCCATAGCTTTTCCGGCAATTGGGGGAGCTTCTGGAAAATTTTCCTGAGTCATGCGGCTGTCCTGGTAGCGGTTTTCGCCCGCTCTGTTTAAGGATAAAACAAGGTCATCAAAGAGCTGGCCTACTGCTGCATCCGGGACAATCTGGCGTAGATCCCTTGGGCGCGCAAGAGCTCCTCGTGAGTGCCGGATTCGACTAGCCTGCCCTTGTGCAGGACCAGGATCCGGTTAGCGTATCTGGCTGTGGTCAAACGGTGGGCCACAGTGAGGGAAGTGCGGCCCCGGAGCAGCCGCGACAGGGCCTGCTGGATGCTTTGCTCCGTAGCGGAGTCGATTGCGGAGGTTGCCTCGTCCAGAATGAGCAGCTGGGGATCCCGTGCGAAGGCCCGGGCGATGGAGACTAGCTGGCGCTCACCCGCGGACAGGGAGGCGCCTCCCCCGGACAGATGCGAATCCAGGCCGTGGGGCATGCGCCGGACGAGTCCTCGGCAGTTGGATTCGTCCACTACCCGCTGCAATTCCCTTTGGCTCAAAAATGGATTGCCCTGCAGGATATTTTCCCGCACTGTCCCGGCGAAGAGATGGGGATCCTGCATAACCAGGGCCAGCTTGGCCCGCCAGGCCTGCAAGTTCAGTTGGCGCAGGTCCGTGCCGTTGACCAGGATCCTGCCAGTTTCCGGGTCGTAGAAGCGCAGGAGCAGGTTGATTATGGAGGTTTTTCCCGATCCCGTGGGACCCACCAGGGCGATTCTTTCCCCTGCGGCCACGGAGAGGGATACATTATGGAGCACCGGATTGTCGCTGTTGTAGGAGAAATGCACCCTCTCCAGGTCCAGCCTTCGCAGCTGACCGGGATTTACGGGCTCCCTTCCCGCCTCCGGAAGCGGCTCTATCCGTTCTTCGCTCTGCAGGATGAGCATGATCCTCTCCGCGGAGGACAGGGCGTTCTGCATCAGGTTGTATTTCTCCGTCAGATCCCGGATGGGCCGAAAGAACATCCGGATGTAGGAGATAAAGGCCACCAGGGTTCCCAGGGTCATGCTCCGGGCCAGCACCTTGCCCCCGCCGTAATAGATTACGCTAGCGATGGCGATGAAGCTGAGAACCTCCACCACGGGCATGAATATCGCCAGAATCCGGATCTGGCGCATCCCGTCCAGGTAGTATTGCCGGTTGAGCTTGCGGAAGGTGCGGTCATTTTGCTCTTCGCGCCGGAAGAGCTGGATCACTCGAATACCGTCGATCATCTCGGCGAAGCGGGTGTTGATTTCAGCGATCCGGATGCGCAAGGAGCGGAAGACCTCTCGTGCCCTGCGGCCGAAATAGGCCGAGGCAAAGGCCACCAGGGGGAGCACGGCAAAGGAGATCAGGGCCAGCTCCAGATTGATGATAAGGAGCACCGCGGCGATGCCGGTGAGCATGATCATGTCCTTCAGGATAAAGGAGATGAAGCTGGTGAAGAACTCGTGCATGTTGCTTACGTCGTTGGAGACCCTGGTTACCAGGCGACCCACCGGATTGCGGTTGAGGAAGGAGAGAGAGAGGCTCTGGATGTGGCGGAAAAGACTCGTGCGGATGTCGTACATAACCCTTTGCCCGGTGTACTCCATGACCACCCGTTGCAGAAAACTGAATGCGAAATTGGCCGCGACAAGAGATAGGAAAAAAGGGGTTATCCTTCCTATCCCGGCCAGATCGCCTCGGCGCAGGATCCGCACCTGCTTCTCAGGCAGCCGGGAAAGCTCGGAGTAGTCGATGCGGGCCTCGTCTCCGTCTATGCGGAAGACATTCTTGTGTTTCCGGACTACTCGGCGCTTTTGGGGGCCGTCCAAGGAGACGGAATAGATCCGGCCCTGGGAAGGGGAGCCCGAGCTCTGCTCCGCTGTGCTCTCGGGAACGATGTAGCGGTCTATGGCGGACTTGGTAACGTAGGGAATGGCCAGTTCGCAGGCTGTTATGAGCAGAACCAGGACAAGGGAGAGCAGGAAGAAGAGGGTGTAGGGACGGATATAGTGTCCCAGGTGGCGCCAGACACCCCGACTATGTCCGCTTCGCGGTTTCTCCTCCGGAGACGGGCCTTCAGAGCGCATGGATCTCCTCTTCCAGTTGCTGCATATGCCAGGTTCTGGCGTAGTATCCTTCCAGCCGCAAAAGCTCCTCGTGCGTGCCCTCCTCAACAACAATCCCTTGGTCCAGCACCAGGATGCGGTCCGCGGAGCGGACTGCGGACAGGCGGTGCGAAACGATCACGATGGTGCGGTTCGCGGTTTCCAGCCACAGATTGTTCAGGATGGAGCTTGCCGTCTGCGAATCGACCTGGCTGACCGGATCGTCCAGTAAGAGGACGTGGCCACCGTAGAGAAAGCCCCTGGCCAGGGCCACACGCTGTTTTTGCCCTCCGGAGAGGATTACCCCCCTTTCTCCCACCACTGTTTCCAGCCCGTGCTGCAGGGAGCGGATCGTCTCCCAGAGCGCCGCCTTGCGAGCGGCCTTTTCCAGTTCCTTCTCGCTTACGTCCTCGTCTCCGAAGGTGATGTTCTCCCGAATGGTCCCGGAAAAGAGAAAGGGCTCCTGGGGAACGTTGGTGACCAGTCGCCGCAATTGCCACAGATCGAGTTTTCGCAAGTCCTCGTTTCCGAGCAGGACCGACCCCTGGTCTGGATCGTAGAGCCGGGAAACGAGGTGGAGCAGGGTGGACTTTCCGCTTCCCGGAGGACCGACCAAGCCCAACGACTCGCCAGGCGCTACGGAGAAGGACACCTCGCGCAGAGCGTATTCCTTTGTGCGGGGATAGCTGAAGGACACGGAGCGAAAGGAGAGGCTCAAAGGCTCTTCCGGAAGCAGGCGCGGTTTTTCCGGCTCCCGGATTTCTCTGGGAGTGGCCAGGATGGTTCCGATACGGTCCAGGGAGGCGCGTCCGCGCTGGATGAGATTGATCACCCAGCCCATGGCCATCATGGGCCAGGTCAAGAGGCCCAGATAGTTGACAAAGGCCACGAAGTCCCCTGCGGTGATGGCCCCGGTGATGGTCTGCCTGCCCCCCACATAGAGCACGACAGCCATGCTCAGGTTGGTGAAGAAGAGCATCAGGGGAAAAAAGGCGCCGGTGGTGTGCACCAGTTGCATATTGCGCCGGAAATAGTCTCCAGAGGAGCGGTCCACCTTGTCCGCCTCGCCTTCCTCCAGGTTGTAGGCCTTGATGATCCTCATGCCGGCAAGACGCTCCCGCACCACCTCGGTGAGCTAGGAAAAGGAGCGCTGAACCTCCTGGTAGCGTCTGTGCAGACGCCTGGTGAAGAACAGGGCCCCCACCACAATCCCGGGCATGGGCATGAGGACGAAAAGAGTGAGCTTGGGGCTGATCCAGGCCATGAAGCCCACCGCGGCAAGCCCCAGAAATAGGGCATCATTGACCGCTACCAGGCCCATGCCCGTGGCCTGGCGTACCTGCTGGATGTCGTTTGTGGCATGGGCCATGAGGTCGCCTGTCTCTGCGCGGTCGAAATAGGGTGCGGACAGGCTCTGTACATGGGAGTGGAGTCTATTGCGCAGGCCCTCTTCTATACGTCGGGAGGTGCCCAGAAGGCAGCGCCGCCACACATAGCGAAAAAGTCCCATGAAGAGGGCAATAGCCACGATAAGGAGGGCGTACTTTAGCAGGGCAGAGGGCTCTATGCGGAAGGCGGTGATGTCGTCCACCGCCAACTTGATAACCCGGGGAATGAGTAACTGGAGGATGTCCACCAGGATGAGGCTCCCCAGCCCTAAGAAAATAATGCCCTTATGTTCCAGAAAATATGGTTTGAGCAGGGAGAAGCCGTTCATAAACCGGGCTCACGTGGTTTCTACGGACCGAACCTCCGCTAAATCGTTCAAAAAAACCCCGTGAAGGGTTACCAAAAGGCGCAGTGAATCTGAAAAATAGATGTCAGGAGCCGTCGGATTCCTTGTCCTTTGCAGGAAAGAGTGGTTGCTTAAGGCAGCGGTAGTAGCTGTTGTAAGTGTATACAGCGGCTAGAGGGGCATGTCCTAGAAGCCGGTCCTTGGCTGCCAGTACAGTGCAGGGAGCCCTGACATGTTGCATCAACAGGGAATCGTGTCCCACGCAAAGCCCCAGAAGGATGTTGAACTCCGTTTGCAAATGATTGAGCAGATAGGCCTGTAGGATGGGGTTGCACATGGTTTCCTCCTCGGCCTGGGTATCTATGTGATCGCTTTGGGCTAGGTCTAGCTTGGATTTGGGAACCCGTCCCAGTTTGCAGATCGCAGATACGACCTCAAAGCCGTTGGTCTCCAGAATTTCCTGAACCACCTCTGCTTCCCCTACAAGTCCGGCACAGAAAGCCAGGCCCAGTCTTTTATAATTCATGCGAGCGGCCAATTCCACTGTTTCCTGGATTCTCGGCTTGGCCGGCTGAAGGCGGGAGTAGCCGAGGTCGCGGTTTGTGTAGCCCGCTGCCTCCTGAAGGGAGGCTTGGCGGGCGAATTCAAGCGTGTCTGCTTGGTTTTGTGCCGCTAGGGCCTGATCCTTCAGCTCCGACTGCATTAGAGTGGGGCAGTTGTCCGGCCCCTTGCCTTTGCGATTCATACAGGCTCGTTCAGGTAACGGAATTGGACAAGACGCGCATGTGGGGCGATGTTTCCAGCTCATGAGTATGCTCCTTTATAAGTTTCTCAGTTTCCGGACGGAAACTAACTAGCTCAAAACCTTGTTCGCGCATCACAAAGCGCCTGGAGCCGAGGCGAGAAAACACCCTTCACCCACTTTACGAAGTGGGTAAAGGGTCAGCCCGAGCAAAAGGCAACTCCCCGGCAAGGTCCAAAATTACGTTGTATTACTAACAGCCAAAAAGGAAATTTTTCAATTCCAGGAGAACCAGCACGCACTCGATATTCGATAATGGCGGGAGGAAACCTGTTCCTGCGGCCATGCCTTGCCCATGATCAAGGACGGAGTCATTGGCCGGGCGGACGACATGACCAAGGTCAAGGGAGTCCTGTTCGTTTCCACGGCCATCGAGGGGCAGTGCGCTGCATCCGGGAGTTGGGCAAGGAATACGGAGTCATTAAGGAGGGGAATAATGCAAAAGGATTGCCATATCTCCACCCTGCAGCAACTCATTGGCAGGCTCAGGGAAACAGCAGAAGAGCTGCGTCGCCGCGGGATATCCGTTCCAGCAGTTGATCGCTATGCCTTCCGTGTCTTGGCTTCGGTGAAGATCCTGGAGATCAACTGTTGTGATATGGAGGAACAGCAGCAATCAGCCTTGGAAACCGGTTCCGAAGGAGTCATGTAGACCCTGATCATTGAAGCAGTATGTGGGATAGAGCGCCGCCCTCAGCGCTCTATCCCACATAGGGAGCAGGAAGTGGGAGATGCATAGACTTCTAATCACTGTTGGATAGAACTCTACGAAAAAAAACCGGCGTGGTTGAGTAAAGAAGCGACTCCCCATATTCGCTTGGGGTCGCTTCTGGTGTTGGACTTGACAAAGTCTTGAGCCGCTTTAGGCCATAAGCTTTTTTAGTCCTTCCCCTGTAGTAAACTTTATGGTCCTTTTCGCAGGGATCTGCATCGTCTGTCCAGTTTGCGGATTTCTCCCTTTCCTGGCAGCCTGCTTTTTTACCTGGAATGTTCCGAATCCGGTCAATGTGACCTTACCACCGGATCTTAGCTCTTCTTGGATGCTATTTATCAGTTCATTCACTACCAGTTTGGTTTTGGCCTTGGTTAGACCGGTTTCATTAGCCACTGACTCAACTAAGTCCTTCTTTGTCTTATCGGGCATTTTCTACTCCTGTGCGGTTTTTCGTTTCTTCCAGAGCTGGATCTCCTGCATCTTCTTACGGCGTTGCCGGGAAAGAGATTTGGCTACTAAGGACTGGTTCTTTTTGAATCCCCACTTTTCTTTGTACTGCTGCGGTGTAAGACCATGTGTGGCCAAATGCCGTTTGGACAGGATCTTGAAGGATTTACCGCATTCCAGACAAATCACAGACTTTTCTCGAATAGCCTTTTTAGGGTCCACAGCTGGCTTCTGTTGAGCCTGTTCTTGTTCGCCTTCTACATGTGACTCTACGCCTCGCAAGCGATCCGCCACGGACTGTACCATCGAGGTGATCTCATCTTCGGTCATGTTCCTGACGCCTGCTTGGGCCTTCACAATGTCCAAAGCTTCTTTTACGTATTCATCCATTACCGCTACCTCCTTGTTTTCATTATCAACCATACCATTTTGCCAATAGAATAACAGTACATGTACTATTTTGTAAAGGCCTTTTAAAAATTTATTTGGTAATTTAATCCCTTCCAGGATAAGTAGAGGCTTTTTGCTGCGAGAATAAATTTTACAAAATTTTCCCCTATCATATAGTTGAGATGAGGCTAAGCTAAGGTAAAAACCCTCTTATATCCTTAGATTGAGCTCGAGGGGGCAGGATCTCTTTTTGCTTCTTACAACTCATTTCCTGGAGACTGAGACTGAAGTTTCCAGTCCCAAGGGGAAATTTCCTTCAAATTGTCTGGTCCGGGTCTCAATCTTATTGACATATGTCCTAAGAAAAAGGAAAGGAGGGGCTATGGGAAATCAATCCGGTAGAGCAAAGAGGCTAGTGATTGTGTTGTTGATTAGTTTTGTATGTGTGGCAGGGCTTTATGTGTTTTTTGCCGACAAGCAGGAGCCGCAGATAACCTTGATGCCCGAGTCGAAGTACATAAACGAAGACGCTATAGCGGAGATCGACCTGCAGGATAGTCTCTCAGGCTTGGCCGAGGTGAACATTGTCGCCGTCCAGGGGGAGACGGAGAAGACCCTTCTCTCCCACACCATGGAGCAGAGCCCGGCGCATTGGTCTACGACTCTCCAGGTCAAAGAGATGGGTCTGCAGGAAGGTCCATTTCAGCTGCGTGTAATAGCAGAAGACAATTCCTGGTTTCGTTATTTGCAAGGGAATCGGGCAAGCGCTGAACAGTCCTATGTCCTGGATACCACCCCGCCTCGTATCAGGCTGGAGAGCTTCCGGCACAACATGAGCCGAGGGGGCTCTGGAGCTGTTGCTTTCCGGATAGACGAGGAGGAAAAGGAGCGAGCCGGCGTTTCCGTGGGAGAAGCCTTTTTCCCGGCCTATCATCAGGAGAAGGATATTTACCTTGCTTTTTTCGCCTATCCTTATAACCTCCGCGCTGGCCAGGGCCGGCCAGTGGTTACCGTGCAGGACAGGGCAGGAAACAAGGCAAAGTCCTCCCTCCGTTGCTCTGTTACTCCCAGACGTCAGCCCACCAAGCGCCTCCGCATCACGGATCGGTTTCTGGATCGAACCATGCCCGGCTTCAGGGACGCGTTCCCCGGAATCCAGGATAAACTGGAGCTTTTCCTAGCGGTCAACGGGAAGCTGCGCCGGAAAAATCGGGCCAAGCTTCGGGAGATCGGAAATCACACTGTTTCGCGCCCTTTATGGTCGGGACGTTTTTTGCGGCAGCCCAATGCTGCCAAACAGTCCTCCTATGCGGTGCGAAGGAATTACTACTACCAGTCGGAACAGATCAGCCAAGCCACGCACCTGGGTATCGATCTGGCCTCTGTGGCCAGGGCACGGATTCCAGCAGCCAACTCCGGCCGTATTGTTTATGCGGACCGTCTGGGTATCTACGGCCAAACTGTGATAATTGACCATGGCCTGGGACTGCAGAGCCTTTATGGACATATGTCCCAGATAGGAGTGAGTGAGGGGCAGAGTGTGGACAAGGGCGAAATCATAGGCAGAACCGGCGCGACGGGGCTGGCCGGAGGAGATCATCTTCATTTCGAGATGCTGATTTCGGGTATGCCGGTTACTCCCGTGGAATGGTGGGATGCTAAATGGATAGAGAACAACATCGTACCCAAGCTGGAGCAGGCCCGGGAGGCAGCGGCTGATTAATCGGTCAAAGGGGTTTACCTGACTCCTATTTAATATTAGGCTCCTGAAGATTTTTAAGCGTTGCTTCAGAGACAGATAACGAGTTTTATAAAGGGGTTATATTGCAGGCTTGGCAATTGGCCCTCGGAAAAAGCATTATTAAATCAAACAGGTGGAGGATGAGCATGTTTGAGATCTTACGACGCGAATTAATGGCTGATGAGTCTGTGGTCCTTAATGAGATCAGCGCTCCCCTTGTGGCAGAAAAGGCTCAACCCGGGCAATTCGTCATTCTTCGGGCCAATGAAACAGGAGAGCGCATTCCCCTGACCTTAGCGGAGACCAATCCCACCCGGGGCACGATCACCATTATTTATCAGGTGGTGGGTAAGAGTACAGCCCTGTTCAAGAGCATGAAAGTGGGAGAGAAGTTCATGGATGTGATCGGTCCTCTGGGCCGGCCCACGGACATCGAGAAGCTGGACGGCGAGGTTGTCTGCGTGGGCGGGGGGACTGGTGTGGCCGTGCTCTATCCCATCACCAAGGCCTTCAAGGATGCGGGCAACAATGTGACCTCCGTTATCGGCGCGCGGTCCAAGGATCTGGTGATGCTGGAGGACCGCATGGGCAGCGCCTCGGATGAGCTCCACGTGTGCACTGATGACGGGACCTACGGGCACCATGGCTTTGTCACGGACAAGCTCAAGGAGGTGCTGGACACTAAGGACGTCCGCCTGGTTATCGCCATCGGACCGGTGCCCATGATGAAGTTTTGCTGCCAGATAACCGCGGAGTACAACGTAAAGACTCTGGTATCTCTGAATACCATCATGGTGGACGGCACAGGCATGTGCGGCTCCTGCCGGATTACCGTAGGCAAGGAGACCAAGTTTGCCTGTGTGGACGGTCCGGAGTTTGATGGCCACCAGGTGGACTTTAACGAGCTTTCCGCCCGGTTGCAGGCCTATGTGCCCCAGGAGAAGCAGTCCCATGAGAAGTACCAGTGCGAATGTCAGTCGAGCTAGCAGGTTTAAACCCATTGCTTTCTGTATTTCCTCAGAAAAAAACTAAGAAGCGATCTGAGCCAAGCCGAAGAAAAGGGAGGCGGAAATGACCGAGGAGAAGAAGAAGAAAGAGCAAATACCCAGGCAGGAGATGCCGGAACAGGAGCCCAACGTTCGGAATAAGAATTTTGATGAGGTTCCTCTGGGCCTTTCCCCGGAGCTGGCCCAAAAGGAAGCCCAGAGGTGCCTGCAGTGCAAGAAGCCTGCCTGTATTCAGGGTTGCCCGGTAGGGATCGATATACCCGGCTTTATAGCCCATATCAGGGACGGGGAATTCACCAAGGCCATACGCAAGATCTGGGAGAAGAACAGCCTGCCGGCAGTTTGCGGCCGGGTGTGCCCCCAGGAGGATCAGTGCGAGGGGGAGTGCATTCTGGGCAAGAAGGACAAGCCAGTGGCCATAGGCCATCTGGAGCGCTTTGCCGCGGATTACGAGCGGCTCTACGGATCGGGGGAGCTTCCTCCCCAGGCTGAGCCCACTGGAAAGAAGGTAGCAGTGGTTGGCTCCGGTCCGGCAGGGCTTACTGTGGCAGGGGACCTGATTCTGCAGGGACACGAGGTGACCGTATTCGAGGCCTTTCACAAAGGCGGCGGGGTGCTGGTCTATGGCATCCCTGAGTTCAGGCTCCCCAAGGAGATCGTGGCCTCGGAGCTGCACTATCTGGAGCGTCTGGGAGTCAAGTTCGAATACGACGTGGTGGTGGGCAAGACCCTGGACGTGGACGAGCTGTTCTCCCAGGGTTTTGATGCGGCTTTTATCGGCGTGGGCGCCGGACTGCCCACCTTTCTCAATCTCCCTGGAGAAAACCTGGTAGGTATCTATTCCGCAAACGAATATCTTACCCGGGCCAATCTGATGAAGGCCTACCTGTTTCCTGAATACGACACTCCCCTTATGCCCGGCAAAAATGTGGTGGTCATCGGAGCCGGGAACGTGGCCATGGATTCCGCCCGCACCGCCCTGCGCATGGGAGCGGAAAAGGTGCGTATCGTATACAGGCGATCCGAGGCGGAGATGCCGGCCAGGGTGGACGAGATTCACCACGCAGAGGAGGAGGGCATAGAGTTCTATCTATTAACCAATCCGGTTCGCTTCCTCTCCGACGATCAGGGCAAGGTGATTGGCATGCGCTGCATGCAGATGGAGTTGGGCGAGCCGGACGAATCTGGCCGGCGCAGGCCCCAGCCCGTAGAGGGTTCCGAGTTCACCCTGGACTGCGATCTGGCGGTCGTCGCGGTGGGCGCAGGGGCCAACCCGGTCCTGACTCAGAATACCAAGGGCATGGAGCTGACCAAGCGGGGATATGTGGTTGCGGACCCCAAAACAGGCAAGACCAAGAAACCCGGTGTATGGGCCGGTGGTGACATCGTCACCGGTCAGGCCACTGTGATTCTGGCCGCAGGGGCCGGAAGACTCGCCTCCAACTCCATCCAGGATTACCTCACCATCGGCTGGTAACACACACTAGTAACACACAGGGACGCCCAACCGGGCGTCCCTGTATCCTAACTCCTTCATTTTCCCAAATATCTTTATCTTGACACTTTTGTTGCCTCTTGCTACAAATTAGCACTCAAGATAAAAGAGTGCTAAAAGGAACTAATCTGTGCCATTTTTTTGTATGAAAATGTCTCGAACCTACTGAACTAATTAATAAAATTGGAAAGGAGCCTATCCGGGGAGAGCGCTGTAAGCGCGGGTTTCATCCCATCCTACAAATGCAGGGTGCAGCAACATCCAAGCGGCCCCACTCCCAACCCAACGCTGAAACGGGCACGATCTTCCATAAAGCAAGCCCCGGAAAATAGGGGCACGAGCTCGGGACTCATGCACTCTACTTCAAAGCCCCGATCTATATGAAACCCAGC
>JAIPEP010000031.1 GCA_021737085.1 Desulfohalobiaceae bacterium
TCTATCTCGGCTTGCATCATCCCCGTATTCGTGGCGAGAGGTATGACGAGTTTTTGGATGAGTTCATAGAAGCGGCTCAGGCGGTCTTTCCCCAGGCAGTGTTGCAATTTGAGGACTTCGGCAACGCCAACGCCTTCCGTTTGCTGGAAGCATACAAAAGCAAGATCTGTTGCTTCAACGACGATATTCAGGGCACCGCGGCAGTGGCTCTGGCGGGGCTTCTCTCCGCAATGAACCTTACCGGAGGAAGTCTTAGAGACCAGAGAGTCCTTTTTTTCGGAGCAGGCGAGGCCGGTATAGGGATAGCCAACCTGATTGTTTCCGCCTTGGTCAAGGAAGGGCTGGATGAGGCTCAGGCCAGACAATGCTGCTGGTTCGTCGATTCCAGAGGACTAGTGGTCAGCGGCCGGAAGAATCTGGCCGAGCACAAACTGCCATATGCTCATGAATCTGAACCAGTGGCTGAGCTGGCCTCCGCTGTGCAGCAGATCAGGCCTACCGCCCTTATTGGCGTTTCCGGCCAAAGAGGGGCCTTCACCAAGTCCGTTTTAGAAATAATGGCCCACTGCAATTACCGGCCCATAATATTCCCTCTCTCCAACCCCACTTCAAATTCAGAATGCACCGCAGAAGAGGCCTATAGCTGGACAGGTGGCAAAGCGGTCTTTGCCAGCGGCAGTCCCTTCGATCCGGTGACCGTGCAAGGGAAAACCTTTCTCCCCGCCCAGAGCAACAATGTCTACATCTTCCCGGGAGTAGGACTGGGAGCGGTTATTTGCGGAGCCAGGCAGATTACGGATGCCATGTTTCTAGCTGCTGCCAAGGTATTGAGCCGCCATGTCAGCGAGGCCGATTATGAGCAGGGTTGTATATATCCCAGCTTTGCGCGGATTCGGGAGGTCTCCTGCGACATTGCCTGTGCAGTGGCGGAATACGCCTACGAACAGGGCTTGGCCTCCACGGAGAGGCCGGATGATCTCAGCGCCGCTATCCAGGGATATATGTATAATCCGACCTATCCGGAGTACATTTGACCTGTCTGAACGGAGATAACCCATTAGAAGTAAAGGGATGGGGAATCCATTTGAGGGCCTGCCCCAAGGACCTTTTCAGGCCCGGTTTGCCGGAGGGGATTTCTGAAGCTAACCTGGAGCGAAGATCTTAGGAGCTTTTACCTGTCCGAAGGGTAAGGTTATAAAGTAGTTACCTGACTTTTGGGCCTCAATCCAGAGGCTACCCAGACGGAAAGATTGGAGAAACTGGGGTAGCCTCCTCTCCGGTCTATCTGTCCCCTTTCTCCCCTCTCCGTGGCTTTTCCCTGGCAGGACTCTGCAGGAAGGACTTGCTCCCGAAGAAAATGAGCACCACACCCAGGAATACCGAGCCCCATCCCGCTCCTCCGGCCATGATCGAGCTGGCGCCATAGGCGCCGATCACGGCCCCGAGGAGCTGACAAATCACCGCAGCCGGTTTGGTCATGGAACCCCCCTTTTCCCCTCTTGCCGAGAGAATCCGCTATCCCTTGCTTTTCGAAAAAACTGCCCCTGGAACCTGATGCTATAAAAAGCGTTTAGTTTTTGTTGGACTAGAGATTTACTTGGCAGGTGGGTTGCTTCCGGGACATCTCCCGGAAACGGATCTGGGCTGAACGGCAGAGATACCTAGTAGAGTATATGTTGATCCTACACCATGCATGCGGCCCAGACAACTAGGAAAAGAGAAAAAAACTGTTTTCCTGACCCTGTTTCGGGAACAACTGTGTTCTAGGCAAGGCTGCTTGCCAGCTCCGCCCCGTCATTGTACGCCTCATTCAGAAGCTCCGGATATCCCAGCACCTCTCCCGCCTGATCGAGACCCCGGCAGAGAAGGCTCTTCCACAGCTCGGCATCCACCGTGTCCAGGAAGTACTTCATGGTGAGCAGGGTGCCGTCGAAGAGCTTTTTACCCCGCGTGGCGCCCACGGAAATGAAGTAGCCCTTGCGCCTGGGGCTCCACTGCCCAAAAGGGACCTGATCCAGGAGGTACTTCTTGACCCACATGGACTGGAAGCGGTCCAGGAAAACCTTGGTCTGCCCGGTCACGGAGTAGAAGAAGATGGGAGAGGCGAGCATGATCCCCTTCGAGTCAAGCAATTCGTCTCGCACCAGCTGGAAGTCGTCCTGGATGGCGCACTCGCCGTCCTTCTTGCAGGCGTAGATCTCCAGACAGGGACTGATCCGCAGATCCCGCAGCACAAATTCCCGCACGGAGCTGCCCTGCTCCTGTGCCCCCTGCACCGCCCGCTCCAGGAGCTGTGCGGTATTTCCCTTTCGCCGCGGACTGCCGTAAATAGCCACAATATCCGCCATAGGCACCTCCTCAGGCAGGATTCAGGATACAGGATGCAGGAGACAGGATACAGGACATCGGGTCCGGAGTCGAATTCCGATACAAGCAAAGTTCTGGCTGTAATGGGCGTTGACTCGCTAGTTGCCGGGATATAGACTTTATAAAAGTGCGGAGCGACTACAGCGTAAAGCGCCGCATTGCAAAGGGAGCTTGCCATGGACGAGAACAACGACCCCACCTGGTTCACCTCCAGGGATCTCTTCGCGGTGCACATCGGCTGCCACGTAACCCGGATGGAGGAGGGATACGCAGAGGCCCAGACGGAGCTGGAGGACTACCACAAAAACGGACTGGGCATGGCCCACGGCGGGGTTATCTACTCCCTGGCGGACCTGGCTTTCGCCGCTGCCTCCAACTCCAGACGGGAGACAGCGGTATCCATCAACGCCACCATCTCCTACATGAGGCCCATCACCTCCGGCCTTATCCGGGCCGAGGCCCGGGAAACCGCCTCCAACCGCAAGCTGGCCACCTACATAGTCACTGTGTATGACCAGCAGGATACCGCTTGTGCCGTGTTTCAAGGAACTGTCTTCAAGAAGGGCGCTAATGCGAGCTAACCTCCTGCTGATTCTAGCCTGTCTCCTGCTTCTCCCCGGCAACGTTCTAGCCCGGCAGTCCGCATCCTTTCAAGTCAGCGCACCAGACCGGGTAGCCATCGGAGACCCCTTTTCCGTCTGGGTCCGCACCGAGCAGTCCCTTTCGGCTGTGGAAATTTCCTGGTTAGGCGAGGACTTCCGACTCCCCCTGCAGCAGAGCAGGGAAAGCCGCCATGGGGAAATCATTCTGGGCACCCAGGTGGGCGAGGACGAGCCGGGAACCCACTGGATCGGCGTACGGACGCTGGAGGGCGTAAGCCTGGTGCATAAGTGGAAAATCCGCGTAGAAAGCAAGGACTTCCCCAGCCAGCACCTGACGCTGCCGGAAGAAAGCGTCACCCTTTCCCATTCCCAACTCAAGCGATACAGAAAGGACAAGAGCGCAATCCGCGCTGCCCTGAACACCAGGAGCGCCAAGCGCTTCTGGAGCCATCCCCTGCGCTGGCCAGCCCAGGGGGATATCACCAGCACTTACGGCCTGGGCCGCATCCTCAACGACAAGCCCCGTTCTCCGCACACCGGCATAGATTTGGCCCTTCCCTCCGGGACTCCGGTCCGGGCAACGGAAGCCGGGCGCGTAGTCCTAACAGGCGAATTCCTCTTCGAGGGCAGGGCTGTTTTTATCGATCACGGCAGGGGCCTGATCAGCATGTATTTCCACCTTGCCTCCATAGGAGTTAAGGAGGGACAGCTCGTAAAGCGGGGCGAGGTGATCGGCCGCAGCGGAGGAAGCGGACGCAGCACTGGAGCCCATCTCCACTTCGGGTTGAGCGCCTTGGATCGCCTGGTCAACCCCCTTCCCCTGCTGCGGAATCAGGACGCAGCGCGAGCTGATTAATTTTATTTCTTTATCACAGTAGTTTATACAGGAAAGTCCTGCTATTCTATATTTGCACTCATTGAATATAGCCAAGTAACATGCTACATTTGTATAAGATCGAATTAACCGCGAGATATGAGCGCAATGCATCCAGATCCGGAAAATCCCTGGTCCTACATCAAGGGGCTGGAGCCGGTCAGTTTCTGCGACTGGCCAGGCAGAACCAGCCTCGTCCTCTTTACCGGCACTTGCAACCTGCGCTGCCCTACCTGCCACAATCCGGATCTGGCCCGGCGTCCGGAGATCCTTCCCGGGATATCCCGGGAGGCCCTCCTGCGCCGCATCCGCTCCAGGCAGGGCTGGCTGGACGGAGTCGTGGTCTCCGGAGGCGAGCCAACAGCGGTTCCCGGCCTGGAAAAGATCCTGCAGACCTTGGCGGACCTGGATCTGCCCATCAAGCTGGACAGCAACGGTTTCTACCCCCAGGTGCTGGAGAGCCTTCTACGAAAACACCTGGTCTCCCTTTTCGCAGTGGATGTAAAGGGCCCTTTCGACAGCTACCCTTCCCTAACCGGAGGCAGGGCGGATACGGAGCAGGCCAGAAGCAACCTGGAGCGCGTCTTCGCCCTGGCCGCGGAGCGTCCGGAGAGCTTCACCTTCCGCTGCACCTGGGTACCCGGCCTGACGGATGAAGATCTGGACATTGTCCGAGGATATCTTCCTAAGACGCACAGCCTGACCGTGCAGCACTACCGCAGGCCTCCGGAGCCGGCAGGAGAGCCTTCCGCATCCGGGACACCGGATGCGGAAGTCGGGAGTCGGGATACAGGCGGAACCGCAAACACCGAAGTATAGCTGGAAATTCACCTCCATGGCAAAGCCGCGCGTCGTCAGTAACGAACACGGTTTACAGGTAATGGGCTTTGAGTAACCAGTCACCAATAACCAGTCACCAATAACCAGTTACCAGTCACGGGCACCCCATAACCAATCCCCAACAAGGCCTTCTGGAGGAATTATGTACACAGACGAACTGGAAGAGCGCATCTCCGGATCCCGGACCGCTGAGTCCAGGCCCAAGCAGATCAAGAAGCGCGACGGATGCCTGGAAACCTGGGCGGTGAACCGCATCGCGGGCGCCATTCTAAAGGCCCTCAAGGCCAGCGGGGTCAGGGATCCCCTTCTGGCCCAGCGCCTGGCCCAGAAAGTGGAGAAGAAGCTTGTGGGCATAGAGGTCCCGGAGCAGGAGCAGGTCCAGGACATGGTGGAGATGGTGCTCATGGAGAGCCGCCTCTTCTACGTGGCCAAGCGCTACATCCTTTACCGGGAGCAGCGACGACAGCTCCGCTCCCAGCAGGAGGCCTTCCTGGACATCGGGGCCACCATAGACAACTACGTGAACAAGCACGACTGGCGGATCGCGGAGAACGCAAACATGGCCCACTCCTTCCAGGGGCTGATGCTGCACCTGTCCGGATCGGTCCAGGCCCGCTACGCCCTGGAGAAATACCCTGAGGAGATCCGCCTGGCCCACGATCACGGCTATTTCCACATCCACGACCTCTCCTTCGGCCTAGCTGGATACTGCGCCGGCTGGAGCCTGCGCGACCTGCTGCTGGAGGGATTCAACCTGGAGGGACGCTGCTCCTCCGGCCCGCCCAAGCACCTGGACGCCGCCATGGGGCAGATGGTCAACTTCCTGGGGACCCTGCAGAACGAATGGGCCGGGGCCCAGGCCTTCAACAACGTGGACACTTACCTGGCCCCCTTCGTGCGAAAGGACAACCTGTCCTACCGCCAGGTCAAGCAGGCCATGCAGAAGTTCGTGTTCAACCTGAACACCACTTCCCGCTGGGGCGGACAGAGCCCCTTCACCAACCTCACCTTCGATCTGGTGCCGCCCGAGCATATCGCCAAGGAGGGGATAATAGTCGGTGGGGAAATCCAGGACGAGTGCTACAGCGACTTCGTCGAGGAGATGGAGATGCTGAACAAGGCCTTCCTGGAGGTCATGCTGGAGGGGGACTACCACGACCGCATCTTCAGCTTCCCCATTCCCACCTACAACGTGACCGAGGACTTCCCCTGGGACTCGGAGGTTGGAGAGCTGCTGCTGTCGCTCACAGCCAAGTACGGGGTCCCCTATTTCCAGAACTTTATCAATTCCGACCTGAGGCCGGAGGACGTGCGCTCCATGTGCTGCCGCCTGCAGATGGACCTGCGGGAGCTGCAGCACAGAACCGGCGGGCTCTTCGGCGCCGGCGACCTCACCGGCTCCATCGGGGTGGTTACCCTGAATCTGGCCAAGCTGGGCTATCTGGCCCAGGACGAGGAGGACTTCCTGGACCTGATCGCGGAGTACGCCGCCCTGGCCAAGGACTCCCTGGAATTCAAGCGCAAGTGGGTGGTGGACAACCTGGAGCGGGGATTGTTCCCCTTCTCCTACCGCTACCTGAAGAACGGCCTCAAGGCCCATTTCAGCACTATCGGGCTCATAGGAGGACACGAGGCCTGCCTGAACCTGCTGGGCAAGGGGATCGAGACCCAGGCCGGAGTGCGGCTCATGACCCGGGTCCTGGACCACCTGCGGGAGCTGACCAGCAAGTTCCAGGAACAGACAGGGAACCTTTTCAACCTGGAGGCCAGCCCCGCAGAAGGGGCCAGCTACCGGCTGGCCAAGATCGACAAGCAGCTCTACCAGGATATACTCACCTCCGGAGAGGAGGAGCCCTACTACACCAACTCCACCACGCTGCCTGTGGACGCAACCTCGGACGTGATCGCCGCACTGGAGCACCAGAACATGCTCCAGCCCAAGTACACCGGGGGCACAGTGTTCCACACCTTTCTGGGCGAGGCGGTTGCCGATCCGCAGGCCCTGAAGAGCTTCATGGTCAAGGCCATGCGCCAGACCAAGGTGCCCTATCTCTCCATCACCCCCACTTTTTCCGTCTGCCGCGATCACGGTTATCTGGAGGGGGAGCAGTGGACCTGCCCCCACTGCGGCGGGGAGGCTGAGGTCTACACCCGCGTGGTGGGCTACTACCGGCCGGTTACCATGTGGAACCGCGGCAAGCGGGAAGAATTCCGCCAGCGCCGCATGTTCCGTCCCCTGGAGGAGACGGCGGAGTAAGCGTATACACAGTCTCCGGAGCGCTCCACACCCGGGGCGCTCCCCGGGCATGATCCTGCCTGGAAAAACGGCGCTCCCGGAAATGAACCCTGCCCGAGGCATCCAGCAGCAAAAGGGTGGCGTTACGGGTCCCGTATTCCCTTCCCCGTATAAACACCGGCGAGAGGAAGCGCTCCCATTCCGGTCCCATCCCCGTGTCCGGCAATTGATTTGGCTCGGCCTGGCGGTCGTCCGCCAACAGGGAGAAGAGCTCCTCCTGTCCCGGGGGCTCCCTCCGGTGCAGCAGTCGACTCAGGCCATGCACGCCGCGTTGCACCTTGGGCCAGGGCTCGTTGATCAGGCCGTTGCTCAGGCCGTGGATCCCCGGACCGAGGCGGCAGAGGCGCTTTCCCCGGCTGGCGAAACAGTAGAGCTCATCCAGCCAGCCAAAAAGGAGGTTGAAACTGTTGTAGGCGTGGGCCGTGGAGATCAGGCAGCGCATGTACCCCGCAATATCCTGCCGCCCCTGCAGGAACTCGCGCACCAGATGCCCCCGGGAGGCAGCAGAGGGTCTAAAGCCCTTGGGGTCCCGGATATTGGTCAGAACGGCCAGTCGGCCGGAGCGGGAGACACCGGCCCAGGTCCCGCCGCTTCGCTCGTCCCATCCGGCGAGAATGTCCTGATTCCCGGGCCAGAACCGGGCGGATGCGGCGGGCCGGTCGAAGAACTCGTCCCGGTTCGTGGCCAGGACCAGGGGATAGTCCGAACGTATCCGCCTGCCGATCACCACGAGGCACATAATACCGGAATGCTCCTGCTACTTTTTTCGTATGTAAATGTCGATAACATGCTGAATTGCTGGAAACATTTTTAGCGAGCCGAGCCAGGGAGAGCGCTGAAGCGCAGGTTTCATCCCGGGCATCAAATGCCTGGAGGAGCAAGTCTTGAGCGGCTCCACCCTCAAGCCACCGGTCAACAAGGAGATAGTTTCTCTCCAAGGCAACCTTTGAAGCAAATGGGCACGCTACTTGAGCCTACTGCACCTTACTTCAAAGCCATGGTCTATATGAAACCCAGCGAACACATGCACCCATTCTTTGAATGGGTGCAGAGTGAAGCGCTCTCCCTAGCTCGGCTCGCGACATTTTCATGCTTGGTTGTGCCCGGGTCACTCCGAGTTGAGGGTTGTTAAGGCAGCAGAAAGAATTACAGTGATCACTCCGCTTGACCTGCGCACCCTCTACAAATGTAGGACAAGGAGGAGTATATTGCAATTTGCAGGGAAATACGAGCGTTTCTCCCTATTTAGCCCCCACATTGCTAGCGATCGGCCGCTGCGGGTAAGGCAGCAGGGATTGCCCCGAGCCCGCACAAAGAGTAGAGTCTGTCCGAGCCCATGGCGGCCTATGGAGCATATACGCCGGTGTTGTCCGCTTCCAGGAGATATTCAATTTCAGGAGGCCTCATGCACAAGCAATACACCTCTCAGGATCCCGCAGTGCAGTTCGCCTACCTTTCGGAGAAGAAAAAATCCCTGATCTACAGCGAAGTGCTGGAAATCCTGCAGCACACAGGTGCCGAGATCCATCACCAAGAAGCCCGCGAGCTCCTGCAGAAAAAGGGATGCTCAGTGCGGGACAAGCGGGTCTACATCCCTTCCCAGCTGGTACAAGAGTGTCTGCACACGGTGCCTCCGGTCACCACGGTCTACCGCTGGGATCGCTCCGGAAGGGTGCGTATAGAGCCCTACAAGAGCTACTTCGGTCCCGGTCCTACCTGTCCCTATTTCATCGATCCACACAGCGGAGAGAGGCGTCTCTATCTGCGCCAAGATGCTGCCGACGTGGCCCGCATCTGCGACTCCCTTCCCCAAATAGACTTCGTCATGTCCCTGGGTTCCATCTCCGATGTCACGGACGGGCTGGAGGAGGTCTACGAATTCGCGGAGATGATCCAGGAGAGCAGCAAGCCGCTCATAGCCTGGTGCTATTCCGCGGAGCACTGCGCCCGGATCCACGAGATCGCCATCGCAGTCGCCGGGGGCGAGGACAACCTGCGGCACCGTCCCCTCTACTTCTTCTACAACGAGCCCATTTCTCCCCTGACCTGCAATTTCAACGCCGTGGACAAGCTCCTCTATTGCGCCAAACACGGCATCCCCCAGATCTTTGCTCCAGCCAACACCAGCGGTGCTACAGTCCCGGCAACGCACGCCGCCCATCTGGTGGTGACCCTTGCCGAATCCCTTATAGGCGTGGTCCTGTCCCAGGTCCAGCAGCCGGGATCCTGCATCATTGTCGGCGGAACCCAATCCATCCTGGACATGCGGCGCATGATCTTCTCCTACGGCGCCCCAGAGCTGAGCATACTGAGCCTCTGCCTCACGGAGCTGGCGGACTACCTGGAATTGCCCGTATTCGTTGCCGGAGGCTGCAGCGACGCCAAGACCACGGATCCCCAGGCGGCAATGGAGGCCACATTCTCCCTGCACTCCGCCCTGCTCTCCGGAGCAAACCTGGTGCACGACGTGGGTTTTCTGGAGTCCGGCATGACCGGCTCCCTGTATCAGCTGGTCCTTGCGAACGAGGTCCTGGGCATGGGCAGGCGCATTATCCGGGGAATGCCGGTGGATGACCGAGCCCTCGGCCTGGAGGAGATCCATCGCGTCGGTCCCGGAGGGAGCTACAAGGAAACGGAGTTCACCAGGCAAATGACCCGGGAAAACTGGCGGCCAAGGCTCATGGAACGGCGTGGCTACGAGGCCTGGCGGGAGGATGGTTCCAAGAGTATGCGGGACAGGATTCGGGAACAAACCCTGCACCTGCTGCAGGAGACCCCCTCTCGCCGCAAGGAGCTGTCCGCAGAGGTCAGGCGGGATATCGAGGCAATACTGCAGAAGACGGAAACCAAGTGAGGCGGTGTCTCTCCTGCCGGGAAACAGCCTCCGCGCTGCTCCCGGAGCCAGTGTAGAACTCGGGGAAAAACAGCGGAGGGCCTATGGCCAAGGAATATATAATTTCCGCCGTTGGAGGCAACAGACCCGGTGTGGTCGCGGAACTGACCAAGCCCATGTACCAGTCCGGGATCAATATCGAAAACTCCAACATGACCCTGCTCGCGGAGCACTTTACGCTGATAATCCACATCGTGGTCCAGGACGATGGCGTTCTCGACCGGCTCGCGGACAAGCTTCAAGAGCTGGAACAACAGACGGAAATCGCGACCCGGATCCTCCCGGTCCCCACCACACCCGTCCCGGAGGAGGCCGAAGGAGCCAAGCCACGCTACGCCCTGCGGGTCCGGGGCGAGGATCGCACCGGGATCGTGTTCAAAACCTCCAGCTTCCTTTCCCAGCGAGGGGTAAACATCCTGGAGATGGAAACCCGGGTGGAAAAGGATCCGCAACGGGAAAGCCCCCTTTTCCAGATGTATACCCTAATCGAGATCCCCGAGTCGGTGGACCGGGAAAAGTTCCGCAATGCTCTGGAAAACTTGGCAAATGAGCTTCAGGAATCCATTACTTTGACCAAGGCCTCTTCTGAACGATAAGCGGGAAGACTATGACCGAAAGCGTGCGCATTACCGTCAATCCGGTGGGAGAAACCATCCAGGCCCGGCCCGGAGAAAACCTGCGCGAGACTCTCCTGCGGTACGGGATCAACATCGAGGGCCCTTGCAACGGAGAGGGTATCTGCGGCCAGTGCGGGATATGGGTCGAGAGCCCGAGCGATGTCCCCCCCACGCCGCACAGCAATATCTCCTTGCAGCAGGAACAAGCCGGCCTAAGGCTCTCCTGCCGGATCGTGCCCCAGACGGACATGACCATTCGTCTCCCCGAGGATTTCAGCCGGGACGCCCAAAGGATCCGGGAAACCAAGCAAATCCTGGAGGGAGAGCGCATCAGCTGGGGCCGCGTGGCCAGTGCGGTCCACATCTTCCGAGAGGAAGACACCTGGTTTCTCCGCTACGACCGACAAGAGGAAGCCATCCCCCTGCCCAAGTGGCATGAGGAACTGGAGCCCAAAGGGCTGGCTGTGGACCTGGGCACCACCACCATCGTTCTCACCATGGTATCGCTGCGCTCCGGGGAAGAGCTGGCCACTGCCTCCATGCTAAACCCCCAGAGCATCTACGGCCACGACGTGATTACCCGCATTCGACACGGCTCTACTCCAGAGGGGCTCCGGCAGCTCGCAGACTCCGTCTCCGGAGGGCTGAACGAGCTCATTCGGGAGACTTGCACGGATTCCGGCTCCGAGACCCGGGAAATCCTGGATGCCGTCATCGGGGGCAATACCACCATGCTTCAGCTTGCGGCCCATATCGATCCATCCCCCCTGGGCAAGATCCCCTTCCGTGTGGATATCGACAGCGGAACGAGCCATCCCGCCTCCCGCTTCGGCTTGGAGGTAAACCCCGCTGCCAGGGTCTACATCCCGCCGGTTCTCCATGCCTTCATCGGTACGGATGTCACATCCGGCCTGCTCATGAGTGGAGACTTCTTCAATGACTCCAAAGGGGTGCTCTACATCGACGTGGGCACCAACGGGGAGATAGCGGTCAACAATCACGGGCACAGAAAGGCCGCATCAACCGCAGCCGGCCCCGCCTTCGAGGGCAGCACCCTCACCAGCGGGATGCAGGCCGCTCTAGGCGCAGTATCCGCCGCATCCACGGACGGTTACCATCTGGAATTTACCACCATCGGCGACCTCCCGGCCAAGGGAATCTGCGGCAGCGGCATAGTGGATCTCCTTGCCTCCCTGCTTGAGCTGGGGATCGTGGACCGGACCGGACGGATGAAGACCGCGGAGGAATGCCCGGATGTCAGCCCGGAGCTCAAAGAGATGCTGGAAAAGGTGGATGGACAGCCGGCAATCCGTCTGGGTGAGAAAGCAGTGTTCACCCAGGGCGACATCCGGGAGATACAGCTCTCCAAGGGAGCCATCCGTTCCACCATCGACATCCTGCTCACCGAAGCGGAGCTCCAGGTGGAAGACCTGCAAAGGATCATTGTGGCAGGAGGATTCGGGTTTCATCTGCAGCCGAAGAATCTGGAGCGGATCGGCCTTATTCCTCCGGGAACCCATAGCCGGGTTGATTTCGCGGGCAACGCCAGCAGAAGCGGCTGTGTCTGGCTTGTGAACGACATTACCTACCGCCGCTACCTTGAATCGCGGGTTTCCGGGATCAGTCACCTATCCACCGCAGAGCACCCGAGCTTCATGGACCGCTACGTGGAGAGCATGGAATTTCCCTGATCCCTGCGCCTCAGTTAAACTCCTGGCCGGCTGCGGCCTGCTCCGGAGAGGACTCTATTCCGTGGAAGCTACCGCCCGCACCGCCCCGGCCATCCGCTCCGGCGCGTCCTCGGGCAAATAGTGCGAGGCCCTTTACCCGCTCGGGATGCTCCACAGCAAGGCTGAGCCCTATAGGACCTCCCCAGTCCTGGGCTGCCAGTATGAATTGCTCCACCCCCAGCTCTCGGAGCAGGGTCCGGAGCCAGGCGGCATGCTCTTGCGGGGTGAATCCATACCCCGGTGGCGGGAGGGAATACCCGTATCCGGGTAGATCCGGGACGATGCAGCGGAAGCTATCCCGCAGGCGGGATACGACTCCCCGGTAGAGGAAGGACCAGGTGGGATTGCCGTGCAACATGAGGATGGGAGGAGTGCCCAGACCCTCGTCCATATAGTGCAGCACAGCTCCACCCAGAGGGAGCCAGCGCGGGGAAAAGGGCGAGTCAGGGATCTCGGGATGCACGGTCCCAGGCACCGCCTCCTCCGGGGTAAAAAAAACCACTTTGCAAAACCGGTCCTTCCTGGCAGTGTACGGGGATAAAGATGGAGCCGGTGGGGCGCCACCTTGAAGCGAGGACCGAAACAGGGAACAGCCATCATGGCCCCGGATGAGCAGACTCTATCCCGCTGCCTGGAGAGGTTCCTCCAGGCCAGGCTAGAAGAGATTCCCGCCCAAGAGGCCTGTGCGGGCAATCCCGGTTGCGTTAAAGCTTCGAATCCGGGAAGCGGCTGTAGTGCGGAGACAGAGAGCGAGGCCTCCCGCAAGCGGTTAGAGCGTTATCAGTATGCCATTTGGCGTATGAAGGACAGGCTGTCCTACGGCTTTTTCGGCTCCTCCTCGGAAAAGCTGGCGGACGATTTCCTGGCCCGCTTCGGCCTCGAGGTGGAAAAGCGCTCCGAGGACTACTATCATATCCTGCGGCGAGTCCTGCGAACGGAGATGGACTGCTACTCCATTCTTATGCAGCGGGAGCGCGGCACCCCGGAGGTTATCTGGGACTACTACCGCAAACAGTTGGCCGCGCGCAAAAAGTCCGGCTCCTGATCCTTTCGCAACGCGGAAAAGAAGGGATCACAGCCCGATCAAACGGCATTTGACCCGGCAGGCGCTGCCTTTGAGCTCAATAATCGTTCCCTCGCAGATGAATCCCTGCCAAAGATGATTCGCCACGCGCTCCGCCTCCACATGGGGCACAGCACCCACTCGGACCTCCGTCCCCTGGTCTTGTTTGCGGAAAACGAGTACCCGCCCCGCTTTCTGCGGATGACGCCGAAAGATAAGCGGCTCCCGCTTGCGGCACTTGGCCAGCTCCTCACTATCCGTATCCTCCAGGTAAAAGCGGATCACGCGGCTTTTGTCGCTTGTCTGGAACAAGACATCCAAAAATCCCATAACTTACCGCCCTACCCGAGAGAGACCCGGATAGAAAAAATATCAAATTATGGAGGGACCACTGGGTAAGATTTCCAAAAATCCTTGCTCCTCTTCCTTAGACGCAGTAAGGACAACTTCTTCAGTGTGAAAGGCGTTGCTGTATCTTACCAATAAAAAGGCTACAAATTCATCTTCCTCAAGCAAATTCTTATTAATATACATATTGCCAGGGTTTTCGGCTAAAGTTTTTATAAAGCTATCTATGCTGGAGACGCTATAACATTTTATTTTTACCTTTTGCTGCTCTCCATCATATTTCCATAGGGCCCCATTTGTATCTATGGGAACTTTATATGCTTCATTCGCATCTTCTGTGCTTCCATTAGAAAAGTGATCTTGCAGCAGCTCTTCTAGATTATGCCAGTTGCTTGGATCAACTCGGTCTATAATTCCAAAAATGTCCCATTCATTCGCCATAAAGTGCTCCTTTTCTATTACTTTTTAAAATTACTATTATAATAAAATTGCCTCATACATTAAAAACTGCAAATAAACGAAATACAGCTATTAGTGTGAAGCAAAAACCAGAACTCAGCTAAGAAATATACAACATATAAACCCTTATGTCGAACCCTCTGTATTTATTAATACTTTTATATGGAATAATACGATAGCTTACCCGGCACTACTAGCTATTTCTTTTGCCAAAAAAAGAAACAAGAAAATCACAGGATTAAGTCGTCACCACCTTTGCTTCTTTTTCAAGGCCGATTAACATCTCAGCGTCATCAGGAAATATAACCCCGTGAAGGCCTCCTGCTGGTCATATGATTGCAGCTCCTGGACCTGGATCAAGCAGAATCTGAAGATCAAGACCTTCGTGGGCAGAAGCGAGAACGCAGTCTTAATCCAAATCTACGTGGCACTGATCCTGTATCTACTGCTAGCAATTCTCAGGTATCTGTCAAAGATTCGGCTGAGCATGCAACAGATGTTGCAAATTCTGCAACTCAATCTGTTCCACAGATTAAGAATAGAAGAACTGTTTAAGCCACCGAGAAAAAAGAATATATCCAGCAAAAACAGGCGATTACCATTGACAAGTTAACCGGACACTACTGTTTTTTCATTCTTTCAATTACTTGTCCTTCCGTTTCTTTTGTATGTAAAATAATACATTCTACGTTTTCATACTCATCAAGTTGTAAGATTACATATTTTTCCATTTTGCTCTCCATCATTATAGTTTAACTATATCTTTTTTTACATATCTTTCCATTCATAATTTCTTATCTCTTCATACATTTCAGATCTATATAATAAAAAAGTCCATAAATCACTGTGATTAGACAACGATAGAGAGTTTTTGTTTTTCCATACATATATTATATTACCATCAATGTTTATTTTATTTGGATTACCATATTTGTTTTGATATATTTTTTTTATGTCATTATAGACGTAATTGTCTAATCTAATAGAGATTTGGTAAAGTTGTTTTGTTTTTTTAGTAAAATACATAAGTACTTTACTTTTGGAACCAAATAATTTATCGACATAATGAATAACATAAAATCCATAGTATGGTCTTTCAAATCTTATTTCATGTCCTTTATTTTTTATCTTTTGTTTTACTTCACTTTTCTTCATTCCCCATTCATAATCATCGTATTGGATTTTTTCAGTTCCATTCTTACACAATCCTACATTACAAATAAAAAGAATTATCAATGATACTGAAAATACGAATAGTATTCTTTTCATACATTACTCTCTTTATGTAATCATATATTAGTATTTTTATGTTTTATTTTAGTTTCCATTTACCATAATATATAATACTATCTTCATCAATCAAAAATAATTGTCCTAAAACCATATAAAACTGAATGTCTCCAAACAAACTACTCATACTATCATCTCACTATAATTTCATGTATCTACTTAGATTTACTAATAAAATCTCTCGTCCTTTCTATCCCTCCAATTTCAATACTTCTATATCCTTGTATGATAGGGATTTATTATTCCCTAATTTTTTCTTAATTATTTTTATCAGTAAAATCTTTATCTAACTCTTTGATTTTTTTATTTTCTTTGAGATTTACTAACACCTCCGTATCGTCGCTCATAATCCCGTCCACGCCTATCTCGAGCAGAGAACGCGCGTAATTCGCGTCGTTAACGGTCCAGACATGGACCTCCACGCCCAGGTTGTGTGCAGCCCGGATCACATCCGAAGTAACCAGATTCTTGCCCCGGCTTGCGGGCGGAATCTGCAATGCATCGCCAGGCGGTTTGTACCTGGATAGGTTACCATTCCAGGCCCGCTGGATTAGCTCCTTGGCCTCTTTGTAACCGAAGTTCGTGGGAAGGCCCGGTTCCATGCGCCGCAAACCCCGGATAACACGATCCCGATGGCTTGCCAGCAGCACCCGGTCCAGGCATTCCCTGCTGCGCAGTATCTCTAATATCCGCTGTCGCAGGCGGGACGAGTCCTGTTTAATCTCCACGGTGAAAAACACTTGGGGGAAGGCATCCAGGACCTCCTCCAAAGCCGGTATCCGGATTCCCTGTCCCTGGAAGGGCCGTTCGCCCTGATAATTTATAAAACCCCTACCCGGATCCAGCCTGCGGATATCCGCAAAGCGCAGGCGCGGAATTTTCCACCTCTTGCCGCAGGTCCGGGCTGTACTGCGGTCGTGATGCACCACCACCCGTTCGTCCCGACTGAGCCAGACGTCCAGCTCCAGATAGAAAACACCCCGATCCACTGCCGCCTGAAAGGCGGGGAGCGTGTTTTCCGGCCACCGTATGTTGTCCCCTCTGTGGGCGAAGAGCCTGGGGGTATGGGGAGAAAAGAATCGGGTCATGACACTGCTCGTTCCGGGTTGAAAGTTCCAAGTTCCAAGTTGAAAGCTGAAGAAGAAATAGTCCGAGTCTTTTTGAAAGATGGTCTTTGACCGTCAGAAAGCACCTCACAATTCAGGCAAACTCTTCACCTTTCACCTTTCACCTTTTACTTTTTCCGAGTCACGAGCCACTCTTACCAATCACCAGCTACCAGTCACCAGTCGCTGATCACGATTCACGTTTCACGAGTCACCCTAGCCCGACTTCTGCCCCTGGAAATATCCACCTTGGTCAGCAAACTGATCCCGACCAGAAAGAGGAGATTCAGAACCAGGATGGAGGTTCGCTCCGAGCCGGTTGCGTCCGCGATCAGGGCAAAGAGGAAGGGCCCCATAATGGAAGAGAATTTGTGGCTCAGGGTGTAGAAGCCGAAGAACTCGGCGTACTTGCCGCGCGGGACCATGCTTCCGAACAGGGAACGGCTCGCAGTCTGGCTACCTCCGAGCACCAGGGCCACGGCGAAGCCCATGATCCAGAACTCCAGAGCAGAATTAATGAAAAAGGCGTACACTGTAATCCCCATGAACACGAGCAGACTGAGCACTATGGCCCGTTTGGTGCCCATCCGTTCCGCAATCGCGCCAAAAAGGAGCGAGCCGGGCATGGCCACGAACTGGACCATAAGGAAGCAACCCAGCACCGTTCCAGTGGACAGGCCCAGCACATCCTTGGCGAACACCGCGGATACGGTAATGATGGTCTGGATCCCATCGTTGTAAATCAGAAAGGCCACCAGGAAAAACAGCAGATCTGGATAGCTCTTTAGCTCCGCGAAAAGCCGGGCGTAGCGGAACCACCCGTGCGGGACCGCCCGTACTGGAGGCAGACGCAGTGAGCCCCGCATGAGATAGAAGGAGAGCAGCCCGAAACCGGCCCACCACAAACCTGCGAGGACAAACCCTACCCTTGTCCCGGCCGCCCGGCCTGTCAGTCCCACGGCCTCGGGATAATAGATCAGGAGCACAGCCAGGAGCAGGGCGATTCCCCCTCCGATGTAGCCCAGCCCGAATCCGTAAGCGGAGAGGCGGTCGATATCCCGGTCTCCGGAAAGAGCGGGGAGATAGGCGTTGGTGAAGATATTGCCCGCGGCGAAGGCCCAGTTGCCCAGCACAAAGAGCCCCGCAGCGAGGAAATAGTCTCCGTGGCCGGTCAGGGCCAGGAGACAGGTGGCCAGGGAGCCCAGAAGGCAGAATCCGGCCCAGAGCTCGAAATGCCTGCCGCTTCTGTCCCCCAGCGCTCCCACGTACGGCGCTGCCACAGCTACAAGGAACATGGACAGGGAGACGGAATAGCTCCAGAGCACGCTGGCCCGCAGCGTATGATCCACAAAGGGCAGCACCGCCCCTGTCTCGGGCACGATGCGCACGAAGTAGACCGGCAGGATCCCCGCCAGGACGATGGTGGCAAAGGCGGAATTGGCCCAGTCGTAGAGGCACCATCCCAGTCTGGCCCGTGGCGACCCGGGCTGCTGCATCGTCCGCTCCCTTGAGGCTCGTTCGTCGCACACCGGGGTTTGCAGGCGGATTCGGTTTCGTTTATCCTCGATTTCCCTCAGGAGCCCGGCTCCATTTTCCAGGCATCCGGATGGGCGTAGTTATAGCCCATCTGTATCGAGGTGACAATGAAGGGAAGCGATACGGAGCACCTTCTGCGCTACGCCGATCTGGTGGAGGACATGTCCGCCTTTCTGGAGGCGGCCTCGCGCCCCCTTCCCCGCGTGGTCTGGCCCAATCCCCTCAAGGCCGATCCGCAGGAGATCACGGAGCTGATTCTGGTGCGCTGCCCCCGGGCCCGGCCTCTGAGCTGGCCTCCGGGCGCCTGCCTGGTTCCGGCAGAAGAAAATCCGGGCAAATGGCCGGAATTCCATTTGGGACTCATCCACTGCCAGGAAGAGGTCACCCTCTACCCTGTTTTCGCCATGGCTCCCCGTCCCGGAGAGGCCATTCTGGATATGTGCGCCGCTCCGGGAAACAAGACAGTGCGCATCGGTCTCGCAACGAAGGATGCGGCCCGGATCGTGGCCAATGACCTGAGCTGGCAGCGTCTCCGGGCCCTCCGGGACATGAACGATCGCCTGGGGCTCACCTGCATTGGTGTGCGCCGCGGCAACGGTCTGCACATACCCGGAGAGGAGCGCTTCGACCGGGTCCTCCTGGACGCGCCCTGCACCGGGGAAGGCACCAGCCGCAAATCCCAGGGATGGATCCGGCACCAGAAGAAAGGGGACTGGAACAAGCTGAGCGGGCTGCAGCGCGGCCTGCTCAGGCGGGCGCTCAACCTAACGCAACCCGGCGGGCTGGTCATCTACTGCACCTGCACTTTCGCCCCGGAGGAGAACGAATGGGTCCTCTCCGGTATCTACGAAAGCGTGGCCCGCATGGAGCCACTGGAGTTGCCGGAGGGAGTACGGACCACCCCCGGAGTCACCGACTGGAAGGGAATGCGCTTCCGGGCCGACGTTGTTCACGCTTCCCGTTTCTGGCCCCATCAAAACAATACCGGAGGTTTCTTCCTTGCCGCGCTGCGCAAGCTTTGAGCCCTATCCCGGCGCGGAGGAGATCTGGAGCCACCTGCAAGGCCGCTTCGGCATGGACCCGGAAGGCTTCCGGGGCTATCGCCTCTGGCACTACCTGGGGCGACCCACTATATGGATCGCAGCGGAAAGCCTCCTCCCTGATGATATGGATGATCTGGAGACCATGGGCCTTCCCCTGCTGCGGCAGCCGCTGCCCAGGGGCCTGCCCACGACCGCCTTTCTGCAACGCTTCGGCCACCTGGCCAAGAAGAACGTGATCCGAGTGGATCCGGACGCGGTGCCCTCCCTGATGCGGGGAGAAAGCCTGCCCTGGGAGCAGAATGTAGCCAAGGCCGGACCCTTTATCCTCGCTTCCCACCTCGGCATCCTGGGCAGGGGCTGGATCAAACAGGGAAGGCTCCTTCTGGACGCACCCAAGGAGTGGGCCAAGTCCCTGGACTGGTGACTGGTGACTGATTAGAACAGAAGTTTCCCATTTTACGCATGTCATGGTAGGATCTATTTCTCAATATTCTTTGTACTATGGGCAAAATTTCGGACCGAGACCATCAGAATCTGTGTCGGGACCTGAGGAGGGCCCCATGGACCCGCGCGCAATCCAGCTAACCGACGATCCGGAGTGGTTCAAGGACGCGATCATCTATCAGCTCCACGTAAAGACCTTCATGGACGCCGACGGCAACGGCATCGGTGACTTCAAGGGGCTGCTGAAGAAGCTGGACCACCTCCAGGACCTGGGTGTGACCGCTATATGGCTGCTTCCCTTCTACCCTTCGCCCCAGAAGGACGATGGGTACGATATCGCGGATTACTTCGACATCCATCCGGACTACGGCAGCCTGAAGGATTTCCGCGAGTTCGTTAAATCCGCCCATTACCGCGGCATCCGGGTCATAACCGAGCTCGTGCTCAACCACACCTCGGACCAGCACCGTTGGTTCCAGCTGGCCCGCCGCTCGGACCCGGAATCCCCCTTCCGGGACTTCTACGTCTGGAGCGACACACCGGACAGATTCCGGGAAGCCAGGGTCATTTTCCAGGACTTTGAGTCCTCCAACTGGACCTGGGATCCCGCTGCCGGGGCCTACTATTGGCATCGCTTCTACTCGCACCAGCCGGATCTCAACTTCGACAATCCGGAAGTGCGCAAGACCATGCGCAAGGTCATCGACTTCTGGATGGATATGGGAGTGGACGGGATGCGCCTGGACGCCGTCCCCTATCTCTTCCAGCGGGAGGGCACCAACTGCGAGAACCTGCCCGAGACCCACGCCTTCCTCAAGGAGCTGCGCAGCCATGTGGACACCCACTACCAAAACCGCATGCTCCTGGCCGAGGCCAACCAATGGCCGGAGAACGCGGTGGACTACTTCGGAGACGGGGACGAGTGCCACATGGCCTTTAATTTCCCCATCATGCCCAGGCTCTACATGGCTTTATGGATGGAGGACCGCTTTCCCCTTATCGATATCCTGGAGCAGACCCCGGGGATTCCCAAGAGCAGCCAATGGGCCATCTTCCTGCGCAACCACGACGAACTGACCCTGGAGATGGTCACGGACGAGGAGCGGGACTACATGTACCGGATCTACGCCCGCGATCCCAAGGCCCGCATAAACCTGGGCATCCGGCGCAGGCTGGCCCCTCTTCTGAACAACAACCGGCGCAAGATCGAGCTGATGAATTTTCTCCTCTGCTCCCTGCCCGGAACACCGGTAATCTACTACGGGGACGAGATCGGGATGGGAGATAACTACTATCTGGGAGACCGCAACGGGGTGCGCACGCCCATGCAGTGGAGCCCGGACCGCAACGCCGGCTTTTCCATGGCCAATCCCCAACAGCTTTATCTTCCGGTGATCATGGACCCGGAATACCACTTCGAGTCCGTCAACGTGGAGAACCAGACCCAGAACCCCTCCTCCTTGCTGTGGTGGATGCGACGCGTCATCGCCACGCGTAGGCGATTTCGGGCTTTCGGCCGCGGGGATATTGAATACCTGCTCCCGGAGAATCACAAAGTGCTCAGCTTCATCCGCAGATATGAGCAGGAGCGGATCCTGGTGGTCATTAACCTTTCCCGTTTCCCTCAGGTGGCAGAGCTCGATCTCTCCGAATACTCCGGATACACTCCGGTGGAGGTCTTCAGCGGGAACCGATTCCCCATTATCCGGGAGAGCCCCTATGTCTTCACCCTGGGAGTGCACGACTACTTCTGGTTCTCCCTGCACCCCGAGACGGAGCTGGAGCCGGAAAGCACGGGGGAATGGGAGCCTCCGCTCTTTCCCCTCCGACAGCAATGGAAGGAGATCTTCGACGGCGCGAACAAGATGCGTCTGGAGGAGAGGATCCTGCCCGGCTTTTTGAGACAGAAGCGATGGTTCCGCTCCAAGTCCAGAAAGATCCGCAGGATCCTCATCTGGGAGAATATTCCCCTTCCCGCGGAAGGGCAGGATTTTCACCTCTTGCATCTGGAGGTCAGCTACACCGAGGGGGAACCGGAGACCTATCTCCTGCCGGTGGGTTACATTCCGGATCAGGAAAGCGAAGACACGGAGCAGGCGGT
>JAIPEP010000032.1 GCA_021737085.1 Desulfohalobiaceae bacterium
CTTGAGCAGAGACTCCAGGAGATTAGCAAGCAGTATGGCACCAGGATCCTGGGTCCCAACACCTTGGGCGTTTTTCAGCCTGAAAACAAGCTGGACACCATTTTCGTGGAACACGGGGATCAGGCCCTGGCAGGCGGAGGGGGAGTATCCTTTATCTCCCAAAGCGGATCTGTAGGTGTGGAAGCCCTGGGGCTTGCCAGCAATACCGGGTTCGGCATGAGGGCCTTTGTGGGACTGGGCAATAAATGCGATTTAAATGAGCTGGATTTTCTCCGCTACTTTGAACGCGATTCCCGGACCACCTGTCTGGCCTTTTACCTGGAAAGCCTGGATCAGGGCAGGAATTTTCTGGAGGAGGCAGAAAGGACTGCCAGGAAAAAGCCGGTGGTCATTCTCAAGGCCGGAAGCTCGGAAACCGGGGCTTCGGCAGTGAGCTCCCACACCGGAAGGCTGGGAGGCTCCAATCGGGTAATCAGCGGGGCTTTCCGCCAATACGGGATACAAATGGCCCGGGACGACGAGGAGCTCTGCGACGCAGCCAAGACCTTATCCGAATTACCGCCTCCTTCGGGGAATAAGGTGGCCCTCCTTACTCCCGCCGGTGGATATGGGGTCATGGGAGCGGATTATGTGGAATCTAAAAAAGAGAGAATCCAACTGGTTATGGCCGAGCTCCGGGAATCCTCCAAACAGCGGATACAGAGGGCCTCCTTCCCTTTTGCCGCTGTGAACAACCCGGTGGATCTCACCGCGAGCGTGACGGACAATATGATGGGGGAAGCACTGCAATGCCTGCTTGAGGACCCCGGGGTGGATATTATTATCTGCACGGCTTTCTTCGCTCCGCCTGGCTTGTCTGAGGATTTAGTCACCATAATCGGAAATCTAGTCGCATACTCTAACAAACCCATAATCGTATTTACCCAATACGGACCTTTTACCGACAGGTATCTTCTTAAGTTTCACGAGGCCGGAATTGTAGGCTTTCCTTCTATGTCCAGAGCGATAAGGGCTGCTCGTTTGCTGGTGGAACGTGCAGAAATTTTGAAGTCTTTTCCAGCATAAATGAATTTACCATGAATGAAGAGCTTTTTAATTGGCTTAGCGAGCTGTATTACGAAAACAGGCCGGATGAGTTCGAAACAAAGAAGCTCCTGGCTATGTACAACATCAGTTGCCCTCGCGGAACCCGCGTTTCACCGCAGGATAGCTTGCAAGAACAATTGACCTTTCCCTCCCCGTATGTGGCTAAGGTCAGCCATCCGGAAATGGCGCATAAGACAGAACAGCACGGGGTGATAACGGGACTGGATCAGGGCTCCCTTGTAGAGGCGACGGATAGCCTGAGGACTAGTTTTCCGGATTCCATGCTTTTGATTGAGGAGCAGATCGATTTCCAGGCCATGGAATTTATTGTGGGAGCAATCCATGATTCCACTCTCGGCCCGGCGGTCATGGTTGGAGCAGGCGGGATTTATTCCGAGCTTTACGACGACGTTGTCTTCCGTCTTGCACCGTGCGGCTTCCAGGAAGCCGTGCGCATGATCTCTGAGCTGAAGGCGGCTCCCATATTCTCCGGCTTTCGAGGAATGCGTCTCGACAAGGGCGGGCTGGCGGAAACCATAACCGCCATAGGGAAGCTAGTGGTCGATCTGGGCGATTACTTCAGCCAACTGGATATCAATCCCCTGGTATTTACAGGCGAGAATTGGGTTGCCCTGGACGCCACATTGTATTTAGCAGACAATTGAGTTGCGGCCATGCTGCAAAGAGGTCCCAAGGGAGGTGCCTATGAGCAAACGACACATCCAAGGCCTCACAGTGGAGTGCGTGCAGGGGGATATTGCCAACCAGCCCGATGTAGACGCGGTGGCCAATGCGGCAAACGCCCAGCTCATGCCAGGAGGAGGCGTGGCGGGAGCGCTGCACAAGGCGGCCGGACCGGGGCTGGCGGAGGAATGCCGGCCTCTGGCCCCTATAAATCCAGGCCATGCGGTGATCACCGGAGCCCACAATCTGCCCAACAGCCACGTCATCCACTGCCTGGGTCCGGTGCACGGCAGGGACGAGCCCTCGGAGGAGCTGCTGTCCTCCTGCTACCGCAGGGCCCTGGAGCTTGCGGAGGAAAAGGGCCTCACCTCCGTGGCCTTTCCCTCCATCTCTACAGGGGCCTTCGGCTTTCCCATGGAGAGGGCGGCCCGGATCGCAGTCCGCACTGTAGTGGAACAGGCGCCGCATCTCTCCTCCGTTAAGCTCGTGCGCTTCGTGCTCTTTAGCAAGAAAGACCAGTCCGTCTTCGCCCATGCCCTGGAAGAGAGAGCGGACTAGGCCTGGAAGCGGACCTGTCACCTTTCGTGCGCCCTGGATTGGGGCGGGCTCAGAAGAAACTCCTCGAGAACCGGGACCACCCTCTCCCTGGAGGCCCACAGCCCCCAAACGTGGCCTCCCCGCAGCTCCAGGAAGCGTTTGGGCTCCGGTGCTAGGGCATAGATCTCCCGGCCCAGGCTGTAGGGAATGGTCTCGTCCTGCGGACTGTGCATAACCAGGACCGGACAGCCGATCTGTCGGACATATCTCGCGACAGGATACTCGTGGTGGATGATCCGGGAGGCGGGGAGAAAGGGAATTAGTCTCTGGGCCACTTCCGGGACAGAAGTAAAGGTGGATTCCAGGACCAGTGTACGGCAGTCGGGATGTCTGGTGGCCAAATAGGCGGCAGGTCCCCCTCCCAGGGACTTGCCCCAGATGACGATGTCCCGGGCGGAGAAATCGCGCTCTGCGCGCAGGTGTTCCCAGACCGCCTCCGCATCCCTGTAGGTCCCCTCTTCGCTCGGCGATCCCGAGCTCCTGCCGAATCCCCGGTAGTCGAAAATGAGGGCCGATAGCCCTATGTCGTGCACCAATTGCAGGAACCGCAGGTAACTGGGATCGGAGACAGTGCTCGCATTGCCGTGGCAGAAGAGGATCACCGGTTTGTCCTTTTCTCCAGGCACGAACCAGGCGTAGAGGCTCTCTCCATCCGCTGTGCCCATCCGCGTCTCGCTAAAGGGGACCCCGTGCTTAGCGGGAGTGGCCTCCATCTCCTGCTGGGGATAAAAGATCACCAACTTCTGGCCCCAGTAGCCCAGGAGGAAGACAATGCAGACAAAGGCGGCCAGAACGAGGAAAAAGGTCTTGGCCCCGGCTTTCTTGTAGAGCAGGAAAAAGCCGGCCGCAAGTAGCGCATAGACAAGATATATGCCGTATCTCTTGACCAGATAGGCGAGGGGATGAGCGAATTCTGGGATCATAGGGGCTCGAACTCGATGACTGAGGCCTTGTGACTGGTGGTTTGCGAACTGAACTAATTAATAAAATTGTAAAGGAGCCTATCCGGGGAGAGTACTGTAAGCGCGGGTTTCATTCCATCCTAACCAATACAGGGTACAGCAACATCCAAGCGGCTCCACTCCCTATCCACCGGTAAAACGGGCACGATTTTCCATAAGGCTAACCCTGGAAAATAGAGGCACGAGCTCGGGACTCATGCACTCTACTTCAAAGCCCCGCTCTATATGAAACCCAGCGAACACATGCACCCATTCTTTGAATGGGTGCAGAGTGAAGCGCTCTCCCCGGATAGGCTCCGATCATTTTCATGTTTCGTTGTGCCCGGGTCAGCCCGGGAATGAAGGTTATAAGAAAACCCGGAAAATACGGCCTTTCTTTTCCCATTGACCGGGAAGGATGCAAAGGCAAGGAGTTGAGCCATGGCCAGTCACACACACTTCCAGTACCTAGTAGCCTCGGACTGGAGCGAGTGTCTCTCCCCCAACGGACCCTTCGACCCCTTGATCTATACCTGGCCCCATCTGGAAGCGGACCTAACCCGGATATTCTCCGCGTATACCTCCAATGAGATCAGCCTGAGCCGGGCGGTGGGAGAGATCAAGTCCCTACTGCCCGCGGAGCTCGCCGAGGAGGAGATGGACACCTTTCTCCGGGAAAAGTTCGCCGCCTACACCGGCCTTTCCCAGGTCATCACCTGGTGTCTGGAACACGGAATCGCCTTCATGATCAACAGCACCGGATCCATGGGATATTTCCAGCGCGCCCTGGCCCGGGGTTTCCTACCCCGGATCCCGCTGCTCTCGGCGCATCCTTTTCTTCGCTACGCGCCAAGGGGCACCGATCCGGAGCGAACTTTTGAGCTCTTGGAAATCGAGGACAAGGGAACAAATACCCATGCCGCGCTCCATGCCCTCGGTATACCGGCGCACCGCACCGCTGTAGTCGGGGACAGCGGAGGGGACGGCCCTCATTTTTCCTGGGCCGCGGAGAACGGCGCCCTCCGCGTGGGAATCAACACCAAGGCCTCCCTGGAGAGCTATTGCGCCACACGCGGCATCGAAATCAACGCACACCTGGGGCTCTCCTATCAACCCGGACAGCCCCGGGACCAGGAAGCAGAAGCGCGCACCGACCTTACAGAACTGTGCACTGTCCTGCGGCGAGAACTCTTGCCCTGAGGAGATGGATATGCCCGAATGGACCCTGGAGGACCGGTTCCTCACCCTTAGCACCAACTGGGTTACCCTGGTGGGAGAGCACTACACGGACCAGCGCGGCGAGCGGCTGGAGTACTATCGAGCGGAGCGGGCGGATTCCGTGATCGTGCTCCCTGTGCACGGCGACGCCCTGCTCTGTGCCCCGCGCACCTTCCGCCCGGGTATCGGGGAAACCACCCTGGACTTTCCCGGGGGTCGGGTCCCGGGCAGCTCCGTGGAGGAAGCGGCGCGACGAATCCTATTGCGGGAGCTGAACCTGTCCGCGGACATGGTGCTTGATCTTCGCCTCATGAACCGGCTGGGATGGCCCGTGAACAGCTCCTTTTCCGATCAGAGACTATTCGGGGCCGTGGCCCGCCTACGTCCGGATCCCCTGTCCGAAGGCGCTGGCGAGCGCCATCCCCTGAGCCCGGAGGGCATAGAAGGGCTCTTGCAGGAGCTCGAGTGTGCCCAATGCCGCCTGGTCCTCTTGCACTACCTCATGGAGGGCCGGAGCGAAGACCTCCCCTGAGAAGGCTCACTGCAGCAAGGTGAATAATAGACCTAGGCCAGAGTCCTCCCGCACTTTGCGAGAGCTCGGCCACGGTCCGATTGTCCTTCTTGCGGCCCCGGCTCTTCTAGATCAGGAGCCGGAGCCCTCCAGGGAATCCAGCTCTCTTTGCAGGGCGTCGCGCTCTTCCTCCAGCCGCTCCAGCTCGCGCAGATGAACGGGCTGGACCGAATGGGGCGGAATGCGCCTCTCCTGCTCCTGGATCCGCTCTTGCAACTCGCGGATCCTCTCCCGCAATTCGGCTATCCGCTCCTCCATGCCCTTCAACTACCTCCTGTGGTAAAGGAAGGCAGATCGAGCTGCCCCGAAACTGCCCCCGAATTGCCAGCAGCTGCCTGTCCCTGTCTGAGCAGGCTTTCCAGTGTGGTATTGCGGCTGACCGGCTTGTCGTTCTGGACCGAGATGGCCAGGGCCTTCTTTTCCCCGAGCAGGAAGCACATCTGTTTGGCCCGGGTGATGGCAGTGTAGAGCAGGTTCCTCTGCAGCATGACGAAGTGTGAGCTAGTGACCGGGATGATGACCACGGGAAACTCGCAACCCTGGGACTTGTGGATGGTGCAGGCATAGGCCAGGGCCAGCTGATCCGCCTCCAGGAATTCGTACTCCACGAGCGCGCCGTCGAACTCGATAAATATCTTGCCCTCCTGGTTCTCAATGGCGTGAATCCAGCCCTGATCCCCGTTGAACACCTCCTTGTCATAGTCGTTCTTCAGCTGCATAACCCGGTCTCCAGTGCGGAATGTCTTGAGGCCGAGCTTTGCCTCGTGCTTCCCGGAATCAGCCGGATTGAGCATGGCCTGCAGCTCGGTGTTCAGCGCGGAAACCCCCACAGGTCCTTTGTACATAGGGGTCAGCACCTGCACTGAGCCGGGGACATAGCCTTTCTCCCGCAGCGTACCTATAGCTTGCAAGATCCGCTTCTGCAGCTCAAGGCTCCTGTCCTGCGGGGAGAGGTGGGGAAACCTCCGGGCCAGATCCTCCCAAAAGAAGTCCCTGGTCCGATTGCTCAAATTGATGGATTGGATCTCTCCGTTTTTGACCGCATGTGCGTTCTGAGCGATCCAGGATCCCTCCTCCTGGCGGTGGATGGTCTCCAGCTCGGTCACTGCGATAACCCCGCTGCGGATACAGTCCCGCAGGACATTGCCTGCTCCCACAGAGGGGAGCTGGTACACGTCCCCCACCAGAACGAGCCGGGCCCTGTCCGGCAGGGCAGCGACCAGGTTCTTGGCCAGGAAGGTGTCCAGCATGGACGCCTCGTCGCAGATGACCAGCTCGTCTGACACCTGGTTGTTCACGTGGTACTGGAACCCTTCTTGGGGATTGTATCCCAGGTAGCGGTGAATTGTCTTGCCCGTATGCCCGGAGCTCTCCTGCAAGCGCTTTGCTGCTCTGCCGGTGGGGGCGACCAAGGCGGTGCTATCCAGCCCTGCCTGCCCGGCCAAGTCGAGAATGGCCTTCACTATAGTCGTTTTTCCGGTTCCCGGCCCCCCGGTAATGATACACACCTTGTGATTCAGGGCAGAGGTGATCCCCTCCCGTTGTCTCCGGTCGAAGGTGATCCCGGCCCGCTTCTGATATTCCTCGATCAGCGCCGATATGTCGTAGGGAAAGGGGCGCACCCCTCCCATCAGCCTGTCCAGATGAGAGCTCAGGCTCCGCTCCGCCCGATAGACAGGCCAGGTGTAGATCCTGCCTTCCTCGTTGACCAAGGAGCCGTTCTCGGAGAGGTTCTCCATCTCTCGCCCGAGACGATCCTCCCGCGAGCCTGAGCTAGGATCCTTTTCCGAGGGCCACAGGGCCTTGAGCGTACGCTGTACAAGCTCATTCCTCTCCAGGTAGCAATGCCCCTCCCGGGAGGAGGCCTCCTGCAGGGTGTAGTGGATCCCGGCCCGAATCCGCTCTGGAGAGTCCTCATCGATGCCCATGTTCAAGGCGATCCTGTCCGCGGTAAGGAACCCCACCCCCTCGATTTCCCAGGCAAGAAGATAGGGATTGTTTTGGACCGTATGCAGGGGATTCTCCGGCCATCGCTTGAATATCTTCTGCATGGTCATGGGGCCGATGCCCCATTCCTGGAATTTTACCAGGGCCTCCTGCTTGGCCCTGTTCTCTTGCCAGGAAGCCTTGATAAGCCCCAGCTTACGCTTGCCTATCCCGTTCACCTCCAGGAGCTTTTCCGGCTCCTGGTCCATAATCCTAGGGGTTTCCTCCCCGAATCGGCTGTAGATGGCCTCGGCCAGGGAGGGTCCCACACCCTTAACCAGGCCGCTGCGAAGGAAAGAGAGGGTCCCCTTTGCCCCCATATCCGGGAGCTGATAACCAGAGATCCTTACCTGAGGGCCGTATTGGGGATGACTCTCCCACGCACCCCAAATCACCAACTCGTCTCCTGCCTCCAGGTTGCCCACGTACCCCTTGGCCACGAATTCCTCCCGCCCTTCCCCATCTTGCCCCTGAGGTAGGGCACGGAAGATGCAAAAGCCCTGCTCCGGGCTGGAAAAAATAATGGATTCTACAGTGATAGGCTGATTTTCCATTGTGCTGGTCATGACAGGATATCCGTTAGCAAAGCCCGGACGACGTGTCGTAAGCTGGTGGTTCGTGAACCGTAACCCGTGAACCGAAGAGCTCTAAGCGATAAGGCCCTCGTTACCCATAGCCCATCGCCTATAACCTAATTCCTGAACCCGGAACACTGCAATTGATGTTTCCTTTTTGTTCAAACTGGTCACCTGGGCCCAGCGGCAGAGTTCATCCCTGGATAAATTTGTCCACTCCGACATGCAACCCCTTTTCCGGCAGCACCATGAGCGTAGATGTGCCATGGGCCAGAAGCTTTCCTTTCTCATCCCATACGCTGGATTCCGCATAACCTATGGAGCGCCCATAGCGGAGGCAACGGCCTTCCGCCCGCAAAGTACCCTTCTCTACTCCCTTCAAGTAGTTCATCTTCAGGTCGATGTTCACTAGCCCGTCACCATCCGGCAGCCGCAAAAAGGCAGCCCAAAAGGTCGCCGTGTCGACAAGTGTGGCCAGCACTCCGCCGTGGGCCATGCCGAAAGGTTGCAAGTGGCATTGGGCCAGGGTGAGCTCAACCACCACTGTGTCCAAGTCGATCTCCGTCAGCTCCATGTTCATATGGCTGGGATAGGGGGATTCTTTAAACAGCTTTTTCAAGCGGGAAACATATTCCGGATTAGGAATCTGCATAGGGGATCTCCTTAAGGCTGGAATCGAGATTACCCGTGAAGGGCTAAGATATTGTTATTTAAGGACAGGGACATCGGCCTATTCCTGTCCCACAGGATAAGATACGTTTTAAAAAAATTGGGGGCTTTGTGACAAAGCCCCCAATAAAGAAAAAGACACTAATTTGGAAAAAGAAACCCTATCTTGTTTCCATCCGGAAACTAGATAGCGGTCTTTAAGATAGGATTGTAGTAAGCACTCTTCATAATGCAATAGCGAACCGACAGGTCTCCGATAAGACCGCATACTAAAGCGAGCACATACAGAGAGCTGGGATGAGTTCCAGGTGCATAAGTATAGGAATAGGCCAGGATAAGAAGAGGGATAATTAGACCAATGAGCACCACGAAAACATAAAAGTAGATGGACAGATCGCCTTTCAACAAGCGAGCCACTGAGGCTTTACCCGTATCTGAGGATATCCAGATATTATACAGGTAGAGAATGATAATCAGGGAGAAGCAAGGCAGCAGAAATCTGATCCAGTGCTCCACACCCGCAACAGGGAGGCCTTGTAGGATATGGAGAGCCAGCACAACTTCCGCTCCGCCCCACAAGGCGGCTATAACAAAGCTGAAGGGTACCAGGCCGGTATTCCACATAGGAATGCCGTTATTGAAGGACAAGACCATCCCTGCGTATATCATAACCACCAGACTGATGATACAGAGTATAACGGAAAGGATGATGGAGTGTGCCCCCGCAAACACAACAATCATGTTGATCAGCCCCAGTATCCCCAGAAGACTGACAAAGGTGAACCCGCGAGAGATCCAGGACGAAGCGAATCTCGACGGCGCTCGGTAAAGACGCAGGGGGTGTCCGGTATGCATTAGAAAAGCTAAACAACCAAGCACCATACACACGATCCAGCCCACAAGCATGCCAACTGGATTGGTGAATAATACTGACATGAAATAGATGCCCGCTCCGAGCTCGGTGAGAAAAAGGGCTAACCAGATAAATTTTCCGGACCCTTCAATCCATTCGGTCTGCTGCGTGTAATTCGTCATCCATTCCCATGGCTTGGAATGGACATGGGCAAATTGTTGTTTTTCTCTTCTTGACTTTGTGTGAGCAGTGTCCTCCATAGACGCACCTCCTTATCAGCAGAGATAAAAAAATTTAATTGAAGAGGTGCTCTTTCTTTCTCCTGCTCACTGAGCACCCCTTCAAACACAAGGGCGTTTTTCCCTTTCTAGGACTCAAAGATATAAAAGATAGAAGGATTAGTGCCCCATTCCGGATGGAGGGGCTCGGCTTTGTGCCCGGCGATGAGGCGAGAAACCTCACTGTCTGGATCGTCCAGGTCGCCAAAGGCCATGGTTTTGGTCGGGCATCCGTTGACACAGGCCGGGGTGGCTTCGCGGTCAACCCCCGGAGTCAATCCCTTTTTCAAGCCCTCATCAATGCGTTGGTAGCAGAAGTTGCATTTATTAACAGTTCCCGGAACCTTGGGACTGAGCTTTTCGCGCATTTGTTCCCATTCCGTGAAGCCCTGGCCAGGGAACCACTCTGTTATCTCTTCCAAATAAGAACGCTGTTGATAGGGGCAAGCCATCATGCAGGCCCTGCAGCCAATGCATATGTCCGAATCTATGAGAACAATACCGTCTTCGCGCCTATAGGTGGCTCCAGTGGGACAGGCCTCAACACAGGCCGCGTCCTCGCAGTGGTTACACTGAGCGACCAGCCACTGTCTTGCGGCCTTCCCCCCTTTGGTGGGCGGCTTGATCTCCCGGTTGAGCATGCGCCGCCATTTCATGTCCGGTGTGAGAAAGTTGGCCAGAATACAACTGGAAACACAGCCTCCACAATGAATGCACCTCTCTAAATTATATACCATTCCCCATCTCATGCGAAAAGTTCCTCCTTTAATTTCTCATAGCCCTCTTTATCCAAGACACTTCTCAACTTTTCGCCTTCCACTTTGTAGGCCCTGACTCGTGCCGAATCCTCAAAAGATCCTGTCAGGCTGCAAAAGTTTCTGCAGTTTCCGCGCAAGAGCTCATTGTAGCGAATACCCTTATCCCGACCCACGGGCCGAAATTTGGACCAAGTCCCCAAGCCGACTGCTCCGATACAGTTGTAGTGGATAAGCCAGGTCAGTTTCACCCGGCCCGGGGCCTGATCCCCGGCGTGGTTCTCCACAACGATCCAATCCCCGTCCTCGATGCCTTTTTTCTGGGCATAGTCATGGTGCATCATCCAATTATAGGAGTAGGGATTGGTTTTACTCATCTCATCGATCCAGGGATTCTCGGAGGTAGTGGCGTGAGCATGGAGAGAGTCCCTGTGGGTGACAGTAATTAGATCGTACTCCGAATCGCGAAAGTCTTCGGGCTCTCCTGATGCGGGCTCGTACATCAAAGGTCGGTAGTAAGAGGGGAGCGCGCTCCAGTGGCGCAAGTCCAGATTCCAATCCAGCTCCTCGCACTTCTGCTTCAGATTGGGGTAAGTATGGAGGTGGTGCTCGTAGTAGACCGGGACCCGGCAGGTAACCTGATAGCGCCAGTAGCATTCCTCAGGTCTCTTTTTCCAGGCCCTGAACCCGTTTTCCACAAACCAGTCCAAGTCCCGGTTCATGTGGTGCTGCAGCCCGCGGTTACATATCTCCTTCCAGGGAATGTCCTCATCCGGGGCAACTATAGGCCATTTATCCCGCTTGGAATGAGATCGCTGTCCAATATCCTCGGCATCTTCCTGCTCCCATGTGGATTCCCGCACTGCGAAGTAGGTGTCGATCCACTCATTGTAAAGATCCCGGAAGCCAATCCGCTCTGCCAGGTCCAACTGAATGTCCATTCCGTCCCGGCGCTCGTACTGCGGCGGCACTGCAGGCATACGCACGTGCCAAGTCCAGTCGTCCATGCCGATGGGATAGCTGAAGAAGAACCCTAGGGAGGACCACAGCTCCAAGCTCTCGTAATTGTGACACTCCGGAAGGACAATATCCGCATAGGCCTCGACAGTGTCATTGATGGTGGTAGTGATGTACCAGGTAAACCTCATCTTATCCATGAAGTTGGCGGCAATTTGCCTGTTCCCGAGATTGCGCAGGATGTTTCCGCCGTAGCCATAGAAGATTTCCGGCTCATAAGGGCGTCCCGCATTGGTCCATACCTTTTCCCAGTCTTCACAGTAGGGGTAGGGGCTGAATGTGGCGTCAGCAAGCACATCGAGGAAGCTGACGAATTTGGGGCCCTCCATGTTCACATCGCGCGGAGGCCACGGGGTCCTGGTATGCCACACAGCCGGAGTAACCATGCCGTCCGTTGTTCCATAGGGAGCGAACTGCGGCCTGCCGGTCTCCGGGTGCCCCAGGCTTCGCACCGTTCCCTCGCCCAAGATGCCACCGGCGACGTCCTGATTGCCGAGTAGGGAATTGATCAGATACATGGTGGCGTGTTGATGGAATCCGTTCTGGTGGCCTTGGGAACCTTTGTAGGCGCAGAGACCAGCGGGCCGATAAGGAACGTCAACTCCCTCTATGTTAATGGTGCTGCCGATTTGTGCTTCATCGATCAGCTTCTGCGCTATCTGGCGGATCTTTTTTGCCGGAACCGTGCTCTCCCTTTCGGCCCATTCCGGAGTGTAATCCCTCACGTGTTCCTCAATTTCTACGAAGCACGGCCTGACTGTTTTGCCGTTGTAGGTGAATTCGCCTTCCAGAGCCGGATGGGTTAATGTTTCATCATTATAGGGCTTAATCTTCTGGTCGGATTCATCATACAGGACATTGTACTCTCCCTCATCCCGCATAAATAGGCCGGTTTGAACATCTATCAAATATGGGGCGTTGGTCTTGTGCCGGATAAAGTAATCGTCGAACTGCCCGATCTCGTAAATAATAATGTTGACGATAGCCAGAAATACGGCGGAATCCGTGCCGGGCAGGATAGGAATCCAATCCTTGGACTTGGCAGCAGAGGCCACATAGCCCAGTGGGTCCATGCACCAGGTGGTCTGCCCGCGTGCCCTGGCATCTGCAAACAGCCTGGCTGAGGTCATAGCGATCCGTCCGCCGCCCATTCCTTCATTCCCCCCGCAGCGCAAGAGGAAATTGTTGTAGCGGTAATCGGGCAGAATATCCCAGCTGGCGTGGACCAGGGCGCCAAGGTGATGGGCAACCGCACCGCATTGACAACCCGGGCCGCCCAAAGCCATGTTCGGGCTTCCGAAGCAGGTCATGAAGCCGCCCTGGGACTGAGTGGCCTTGAGTCCTGTGCCGTGACCAGGGGTGAAGGCCCAGACGACTTTCAGGGGATTGGTGTCCCGGGCCTCTTTCATATTTTGGGCGATCTCGTCCAGCGCCTCTTCCCAGCTGATCCTGACGAATTTGGGATCTTCACCGATGCCCTTCTTGCCGGTTCTCTTTAAAGGATAATTGACCCTGTTAGGGTCATAAAAGTCGAGGATCGTAGCGGCTCCCTTTCCGCAGATCCCTCCGTGGCCTCCCAAGTCGCTGTCTGGGACAGTCTCGATATAGGTTAGGACGCCGTCTTGAACTCGTATCCTGACCGAACAATGGCCGTAACATCCGGCGCAGATAGTATACGCCCAATAGTCACGGCTACCTCCTCGATCAAACATTTTGTAGCGTTCTCTTTCCTCTTGCATCTTCTGATACATTCAGACCGACCTCCTATTTTATTATTAAAACACAAGATAACTAACAGAGTTTGCTGTAGTTACACTTAAAGCTTACTCTTTCGCTTGCGCTTGCTTTTCTCCGCTTTCAGCCAGGGCTTTTATCCTATTGTATCTCTTATCAGTCTGCTCCTGTATCTCCTCAAGATCCTCGTCTTTCAAGTGCCTATACTTGCCCTGCATAGATATATATTCTTTTACAGGCAAAACTTTTTTGGGCTCGTAGGTCATGCGAAAATGACCGTATTCGGCTTCCCAGAGAGGAAAATAGTTAGTATCTACTGCCTTTTGAGATATATCGATAGTTTTGTCGGATGGATAGCGCCATCCTGTATCGCAGGGACAAAGTAGATGAATGTATGCCATTCCATGCTGAATGGCTTCCTTGGCCTTATTAAGTTTTTGTACATAATCTTGTAGAAAGCCGACATTAGCAGTTGCGGTATAGGCAATATTATGAAAAGCCATTAATAATGGTAAGTATTTGGCTTCTTTGTTCTTACCTCTGGCAAACTCTCCTACAGGTGTGGTTGAGGTCCAGCTTTTGTAAGGAGTGGAACTACTTCTTTGCATGCCGGTGTTCATGTAGCCTTCGTTGTCCAGGCAGATAAATATGATTTTTTCTCCCCGTTCTGCAGCTCCGGAGAGGGACTGAAATCCAACGTCACTTGCTGACCCGTCACCAGCAATAACAATGGGAGTCCCTTTTTGCTTGGTTTTTTGCAAATAACGAGAATACCCTGAAGCCATGGCGGCTATATTGGTCATGGCTCCCATAAACCAGGGAACATTGGAATAGGAGCCCTGACTATTGCCCATATACATTAAGATGCTGCAGCCTGGAATGCCGAATAAAGTAGCATCCTGACCCAAAGTACGTAATACATATCGCAAACCCAGCTCTTCCGCGCATCCGGGGCAGGCGATTATGCCGTTGGATAATCGATCTTCACCGAGTTGCTCATAAACCCGTTTTGCTTTCGGGAATTTAAACAAGGTTTTTTCTTCTGCCATTATTTATCTCCTTATCTCTGATTGTGACTCGTAATTTCTCCATTTCTCCATAGTAATCACACATTACTGATGTGTCTCTTAGGCTCTGTAAGTTACTTGCATGCCTACTCCAGGGCCAGCCAGGTAATTTCCTGATATTGCTTACCTTCAGCAATCCCCTTGGTCTCATCAACAACCCTTTCAATCAGGGGAATAGTGATATCATGACCACCGAGCCCGGCTATATAATCCGCCATGGGAATCTCCAAACCATGCCCGTATAGGGCGCTCCTGAGCTCACGATACAGATGGCCACCTTTCCAGCCGAAAGCAACGCTTCGGTCAATCACACCCAGGGCCTTAACATTTTTAAGAGCAGTCAGAACCCTTTCCTGAGGGAAGGGCCTGAACATGCGTAATTTAACCAACCCCACCTTGATACCCTGTTCTCTTTTTTGGTCCACAACCACTCTGGCGGTTCCGGCATGGCTTCCCATACAGAACAAAGCTATTTCCGCGTCTTCCATACGGTATTCTTCCAGCTGTCCGCCATAACTGCGTCCGAAATGTTGAGCGAATTCTTGCTCCACTTGTTCCAGTTTTTCCTTTGATTTTTCCATAGCATCTTGTTGTCTGTAGCGAAGCTCGGCCATTTCTTGGTCCGCGCCACAATAGATGCAGCTGAATACATTGTTAGGGCCGCCTAGAGTAGGACGATCCTGGGTGGGCAAGAAGTTATTGACCGCCTCAATAGACGGAATGTTTACCGGCTCTCTAAGGTAGGAGAGGTAGAATCCATCGTAGCACACATCCACCGGCAGAAGAATCTCGGGATCCTCTGCTATCCTATAGGCCATAATGATAGCATCGAGTATTTCCTGGCAGTTTTCTACATGGATATGTATCCAGCCGGTCTCAATAACCTCCATAATATCCTGGTGACTGCAAGCCACAGTATTGGGAGGTAAGAGCTCTCTATTGGAATTGACCATCACAATGGGGAGCCTATAAAGCGGTGCCATGATATAGGAATCAAACATAAAAAAGAGCCCCATGGAGGAGGTGGAGCTAAACGTTCTGGCTCCTCCGGCAGAGGCCCCAATGACCGAAGCCATGGCAGAGATCTCACCCTCTGCCTCGACTATCTCCGCATCAAGCCGCCCATCGGCTATGAATTGAGTAAGATCTTCAACAACTGAGGTCTGCGGTGTTATCGGATAAATGCCGATTACATCCGGGCTGCAAACATAAGCACCGTATGCGGCACTTTTATTTCCACTAACTACTTCTACTTTTTCTGTATTTTGAACCATATCCATATGCGATTAACCCTCCGGATTTAATGTGATAGCGTTTACGGAACAAACGCTGGCACATATTCCACAACCTTTACAAAAATTCATATCTACCACAAAGTGATCTTCTTCCTCTCGGATACATCCTGGTGGACAATAGAGATAACACCATCCACAATTTACACACTTTTCGTAGTCGACTACAGGATAGTGAGTTCTCCAGGCACCGGTTTTAATTTCTTGAAGAGTGCCTGTATCACCCCACGGCCCATCATATTTCAAAACAAGCTCTTTCATTTTCTCCTCCATTAACTACTCGTATTCAACAATTTGAGTTTCGTGATATCCTCGTTCTAAGCTTCGCATATTTGTATCTAGCATTTTTCCCTTAAAATAAACAGGTAGTATATTGACAAGCGTATCCAGCTGCAACCATCCTGTAGTTGCGGCAAAAGCTCCGAGGATACACGTATTGATTGCCGCAATTCCTATTTCTTCTATAGCGATGCTCGTTGCGTCAACTACCCCTAGTTTCTTACAATTTTCGTGAGGTTTACTTTCTGGGAGGCGATTGGAATTGGCGACAAGAATGCCGTTTTCTTGGAAGCCAGCATATACATTGGGAAAGGATAACTGAGCACTGTCCAAAACCACAAGACAGTTCGGAGTATAGATCATGGTCTTTTCTGTAATCGGTTTATCGGAGAAGCGGGCAAAGGTGGTTACAGGTGCACCGCGCCGCTCAAATCCAAACATGGGGAAGCCACAGGTATATTTGCCCTCTTCCGTAAATGCTGAAACAAGCATTCCAGAAGCACTAGCCGCACCTTGACCACCCCTGCCGTGCAAACGTATCTCAATCATATTCCCTCCTTAAAACACTACCGCATGGCTTTTCACAAAAAAAACTTGTACCAAACAAAACAAGGACAGCATTAGTGCTGATGAACAAATCTTTCATAGTTAACTGCTGTTTAATAACAAAGCATCAAAACTAAATTGCGTGGACAAACCGTTCAGTTTGGCTTACATATAATGACAAGATCTACTTGTAATCAATAGAATTTTTTGTATTTTTAGCTCACTCTCAGCAAATTGGAGACCAAACGGTGATTTTTTCCTCAAATGTTAAGCCTAGAAATAGAAAACAAGACCTTCAACCCATTAAAAAAACAATCTCTTATCCTTTAATTCTTGCCTGTAAACCTGTACTAGATTGCCACAGTTTTCCTAGGAAAATTTCGTTCACTTGGCTGAAAACTTTATTTTAAGTATACGTGTTTATTTTACTATTATTTTTCGATTACTTACTTCTGCATGTGACCAGAAAAGTAGACTATAGCAACCTATTACGGGAGGTTATATTTTCCTTTATTTTGCGATTAGTTCAAACATAAAAAGGAATCTTTGTCAAATCCCGCTTTTACCCTTACTTTCCGGTTGGTCAATAAGTTCATATATCTTAACTAAGCCCATAGATAAACACTTCACTGGGTTCCACATGACTCCTTTGCCTTATCCTCGCCGCAGTATCCACAAGTGCTTCCAGGTTTCGGCAAAAAAATTCAACCAAAAGCATGTAAAAAATGACGCATGAGAAGGTGAAACCGATCAGGAGTTACGGATCCAGGAACGGGAAGCAAGAGATAAAACCCGCGCTACTCTTGAACCATCTTCCTATTGCTTGTGCCCGGGTCAGCCCGGGAATAAGGGTTATAGCCAAATCACGCAGGGTTCTTGACTACAGTAAAGGAAACCTTGCCTCAACCGTTCAGCCTCACTCGCCTTTTTCGGGTATCGAGGGCCCACATTCATATGGGGATTAGTCATATAAAAATCCTCCTCCCGCGTCAACAAAAATATAGCAGCAACCCTGATCTTGTCCCCAAGAGGGTGATCTCGATTAATCTTTCTTGCCAAAGGAAGTCTTTCAGGGTATAAAGCAAAACAATGCTAAAAACGTGTTCGCTTTAGGGCATGGTTTATGCTTCGCTGCTAAGCTTCTTGACTCTTGCAGCCCGGCCTTTAACAAACTGAGGACTATAATTTCCGCTACTTCCGGAACAAAGGAGGCATGCATGGCGAACGGGGAGATGAAAGGCAACCCGGCTGTTGTGGGGCTCGCGGGGTTCGGGATTACCACCATGCTTTTGCAGTTTCACAATGTGGGCTGGTGTGACGTAGGCCCCATAATCTCCATGGCTTTCATCTACGGTGGTCTGGCCCAGTTGATTGCCGGGTTTCTGGAATATCCCTCAGGAAACAACTTCGGGTTCAGCGCCTTCGTCTCCTACGGATCCTTCTGGATCTCCCTGGGGATTATTTTTCTGATGAATCACTTCAACGTCTATCACGCCAGCCAGACAGATGTGGGCTGGTTTCTGGTCGCCTGGACCCTGTATACCTTCATCATGTGGATTCCGGCCATGCGCATCAACAGTGGGTTGGCGGTTGTTTTCACCCTGCTTCTTATCGGGTTCATTCTGTTGGACATTGCCCATTTCGGTAATCCGCGATTCACCGCTATAGCGGGGTACGAGCTCATGGCCTGCGCCCTAGCGGCTCTGTACATGATGTGCCATGCCTTGTATGCAGGCGTCTTCGGCAGGGACGTCCTGCCCGCGGGCAGGCCCTGGATCCGTTGATTCCAGGCAGGTAAAGAAAAAAAAGGGAGCCACAAGGAGGGCCTTATGCGGAGAATAATCCTTTGGATATTCATGATCATCCCGGCCTTGCTGGTTACACTGGCAGCCGCACAGGCAAAGGAAGCTGCCACTAAGGAGGAATGTGTGGTCAAGTGCAACAAGGCGGCGACTTATATCCAGAACCACGACCTGGAAAAGGCGATTCAGGTCATCGGCGATCCCAACGGTCCATTTGTCTGGAAGGATTCCTACGTATTCCTGATGAACTTGGAAGGCAAGATGCTCGCCCATCCCTTCAGGCCGGAACTAACCGAGAAAAAGCACTGCCTGCTAATCACCGATCCTACTGGCAAAGCCCTGTTCGTGCACTTCGTCAATTTGGCCAAGCAATCCGACGACGGTTGGGTGGAATACATGTGGCCCAGACCCGGGGAAAAGACACCACGCAAGAAGCTGACTTACATTTACAGGGTGCCGAATACGGATCTTTTTGTGGGAGCTGGGGTATATGTAGGGGGAATGATGTACTAGGCCGGCACAGAGCTTGACATGTTTGGCCGCGCCAGAGATCGTTACTTTTGATGGTGGCAGAGCCCCCGAATGATGTCTTAAGGCCCTGAGGCCGTACATAAAGAACCCCGGCGGATGAGCCGCCGGGGTTCTTTAAATGGCGTCCCCAGGGGGATTTGAACCCCCGTCACCGGCGTGAGAGGCCGGCGTCCTGGGCCGTGCTAGACGATGGGGACGTATGTGGTGGGTCGTGCAGGATTCGAACCTGCGACTCTCGGCTTAAAAGGCCGATACTCTACCAGCTGAGTTAACGACCCGGCCATTTGGATGGAACAGATTGGCGGTCAAGTCACTAAGCCGTGTCGCAAGTTTTCGCCATCCTAGCCAGTAAAGCTTTCCTCCGCCTTGTGGCCTAGGTTCCTGCCCGCCAAGTAAGTGTATTTTGTAATCGAAGACTCGGCCTTTGTCAAGGAATCCTGCCGGGGCCTCAACACCTGTCCAGTTAAACACTATCGGGAGCAATGCGATCCGTACCGCCCATGTAGGGACGCAATGCCTGAGGTATGATCACCGAACCGTCCTCCTGCTGATTGTTCTCCAGGATGGCCAACAGGGTCCGGCCCACTGCCATCCCGGAACCATTCAGGGTGTGCAGGAATTCCGAGCCCTTGGTGTTTTTGGGTTTGTAGCGAATACCCGCCCGCCTGGCCTGAAAATCGCGGCAGTTGGAACAGGAGGAAATCTCCCGGAAGGCCTCCTGGCCGGGCAACCATATTTCCACATCGTAGGTCTTGGCAGCGGAAAAACCAAGGTCTCCGGTGCACAGGTTGACCACCCTGTAGGGAAGCTCCAACTCTTGCAGAACAGCCTCCGCGTGCCGCAAGAGGATCTCCAGCTGACTGTGCGAATCCTCGGGATGAACGAAGCGCACGAGCTCCACCTTGTTGAACTGATGCTGCCGGATAAGCCCCTTGGTATCCTTGCCGTAGGATCCGGCCTCCGCACGGAAGCAGGGGGTAAAAGCGGTGTATGCCAGGGGTAGATCCTCTTCCGGAATCACCTCGTTCATGTGCAGGTTGATGAGCGGGACTTCCGCAGTAGGGATCAGATAGTAATCCCACTCCTCGAGCTTGAATAGATCCTCCTCGAACTTGGGGAGCTGGCCGGTCCCCTGCATGGTCTCACTGTTCACAATAAAGGGGGGCAGGATCTCTGTATAACCGTTCCTCCCGGTCTGCAACTCCAGCATGAAATTGATCAGGGCCCGCTCCAGCCTAGCGGCCCAGGACCAGTATACAACGAAGCGGCTCCCGGCAACCTTGGCCGCCCTCTCGAAGTCCAGGCCACCCAGCTCCGGTCCCAGCTCCCAGTGGGGCCTGGGCTGGAAGGAAAAGCGGGGACGATCACCCCATCGCCGCACCTCCAAGTTGTCCTCGTCCGAATTCCCGGTGGGCACGTCCTCCTGAGGGATGTTGGGAATGGCGAGCCTGATCTTTTGCAGGCTCTCCTCGCGGTCCTTCTTCCTGGCCTCCAGCTCCTTGATCCGGTCCGAGACACGGGAAAGCTGATCGATCTGCTCCTCTGCCTCCTCGCCGTTCTTCTTGAGCCGGGCCACCTCCTCCGAGGCCTGGTTGCGCTCCCGGCGCAGCTCCTCCACTTCCTGAATCACCTTGCGCCGATCCTCATCCAGGCGGAGAAACTCCTGGAGGGAAAGATCCTCTCCACGCCTGTTCAGTGCCTCCTGGACGGCTTCCGGGTTCTTGCGGATAAATCTTAGATCCAACATACATTGTGCCCCACAAAAGTGGCCTGTTCAGAAAAAAGTAAGGGCGTAGCTCGCCACTACGCCCTTACTAGGGAAGCCGGACACCCAAAGGATCCTGTTACCGCTGCTCCCTTTCGGGCCTGACGGGGTTACCAGGTCCTTTGCCGTCCGGCTCCCCTTTCCGGAAGACACGGACCTCTCGCGGAACTAGGGCAATACCTTCGCCTTTTCAGCGAACAATATCAAAATGGCGGAGAGGGAGGGATTCGAACCCTCGGTGCCGGTTCTGCCGGCACACGCGATTTCCAATCGCGCGCCTTCGTCCAACTCGGCCACCTCTCCGCAATATTAGCCCCTCACAAAAGCAGGCGCAAAAAATGGCGCATGAATAATTCAAACACCTGTAGTTCGGGCCTTGACACAGACTTCTTCTATATAGGTGCAGACCTTCATGTAAACCTTATAAATAAACGCGGATAGCCTGTTTGTCAAGAACCTCCCGTTAGGGGCGCGCCGACCAGCGCCCCGCATCGGTCCTTTGCATTACGGAAGAACGGCTGGCGAAGTCGGGACAAACCAACTGACTACCAAAACACTATTGATTCTCTTCCTAGGTAATCTTGCCATTCCACGCGGGTGCTGGCGCACCACGGCGTCCAAAGCCCTTTTTTCGCCATCTGCAGCCGAAAGCCGCCGGTGCCCAAATAAGATCCGACACAGCCCTCAACTCCTCAAATGCTTTCTGAAACCCTGCGAGGAATGGTTGACTTTTGCGCCTCACTTTTTCACTCTTTAAATGGGTAAGTCTATCATCCTGCATCCCGGAAAAAACCTACAGAAACGATTTCCTATGACAAGACATCCCCAAATAGAACAGAACCCGTCGATCATGTTCGGTAGCCCCATGTGTCAGGATAGTTGTCTGGCGGCAGACTATGGATCAAAGGTTCTAATCTGGCGCGTGGAGCCCACATGCCGGTGGGTCACCCATTAAAAGACCCTGGGTCAGAGATCGTACGGCGCTACGGAGGGCATTCAGGGTTGCCTCCATTCCGATATCAATGTAGGATTTTAAGCGCTTCCCCACAAGTCTAGTAAGATTCAGAGCAGGAGAATGATGCTCAAGCAGCTGCAAAACTACAAATTTTGGCTGATCCTCGCCGCGGACATCATCCTGCTTTGCGCCGTCCATATCCTGGCCTATGTCGTGCGCTTCGAGGGCACGCTCCCCCC
>JAIPEP010000033.1 GCA_021737085.1 Desulfohalobiaceae bacterium
CCAGCGTATGCAGCAACAAGGCTATGGCCAGGGTATGCAGCAAGGTTACGGTCAGGGCTATGCCCAAATGTCTCCGGAGCAACTGCAGCAGATGAGGCAGATCCAGGCGCAATACGCGGACAAGATGTACGACCTGCGTTCCCGGCTTTATGCCAAGCAGCAGGAGCTGTCCGCTGCTATGGCCGTGGACGAGGTGGACACCGGCAAGGTCAGGTCTCTGGTGAGCGAGATCAACGAGTTGCGCGGTAAGCTTTTCTCCACCCGAATGGACATGCAGTTGGAAATGCATCAAAAAGGCCTCGTGCCCTCCTACGGCGGCTATGGCATGGGCCCCGGCATGTACGGCCGCGGAATGGGTCCGGGCATGATGCACGGCGGCTACGGCATGGGCCCCGGCATGATGGGTCCGGGTAGGATGCATAGGGGCTATGGCATGGGCCCGGGAATGATGTACGGAGGTCCTGGCATGGGCCCCGGTATGGGTCCCGGCATGATGTACGGCAATCCCTATCAGAGGTACTAAACCGGGTATTGATACCCACAGCGCGAACCGGCATACTAGTTAGTCCCGGATGGAAACTGGCTCGGTTCGCGCTTTTTTTGCTCCGCAGGACGCCGGGGCGGTCAAACAAGGCTCCAGCCCGGCGGGAAGGTGAAATATGAATTCTGCCGAAGCAGCTGAAATCAAGCAACAAGAGGAAACCAAGCGGACCTTTCGCATCAAGGGAATGCACTGCGCCGCCTGCTCCAGCCGAGTGGAGAAGGCGGTCTCCGGCCTGACCGGTGTGCGGGAGGCGGCAGTAAATCTGGCCACGGAGAGGATGAGCGTGGCCTACGATCCCCAAATCCTGGGACAGGATGACATTGAAAGCGCCGTGAGCAAGGCGGGTTACGAGGCCGAGGCGGAGGAGGAGCCCGGAGAGGTGCAGAGCGAGGCCCGCGTGGAGCTGGCGATCAAGGGAATGCACTGCGCCGCCTGCTCCAGCCGGGTGGAGCGGGCTTTGTCCGGCCTGGACGGGGTGCGCGAGGCGAGCGTGAATCTGGCCTCGGAGAAGGCCCAGATCACCTACGATCCCTCCCTTATGGACACCCAGACCCTGACCCAGACCGTGGGCCGGGCCGGGTACGAGGCGCAGGTTCTGCAGAGCGAGGCCCGCGAGGGAGCGGCTCCGGAGGTGCAGGACCGCGAGATGCAGGAACGAGTGGAGGACTTAAAGCGCCGCCTCTTTCTCTACCTCTTCCTGGCTGTTCCCCTGTTCGTTTTGTCTATGGGCGAGATGCTGGGCATGCCCCTGCCCGCCGCCCTGGCCCCGGAGACCTCGCCCCTAGCCTTCGGCGCGGTGCAGTTTCTGCTCACCGCGCCCATTATCTGGCTGGGCCGCTTCTTCTACACTCAGGGCCTGCCCCCGCTCCTGCGCATGGCCCCCAACATGGATACCCTGATAGCTGTGGGCACAGGCGCGGCCTTTGTCTACAGCACCTGGAACCTGGGGGAAATAATCGCGGGGCACTTCCCTGTGGAGCGGGCAGGGGACCTCTATTTCGACTCCGCGGCCATCATCATCGTGCTCATCACTCTGGGCCGCTATTTCGAGAACCGCTCCAAAGCCCGCACCACGGACGCAGTGCGGCAGCTGATGCAGCTTCGGCCGGAAACCGCCACCCTCATCCGCGGCGGGGAGGAGGTGACCGTCCCTGTTGCGGAGATCCAGCCCGGGGACCTGCTCCAGGTCCGCCCCGGAGAGAGGATCCCTGTGGACGGCCGCGTGGTGGAGGGCACCAGCAGCATCGACGAGTCCATGCTCACCGGGGAGAGCCTGCCGGTATCCAAGACCCCGCAGGACTGGGTCTACAGCGGCACCTACAACCAGCACGGGGCCTTCCGCCTGCAGGCGGAGAAGGTGGGCGGGGAGACGGTTCTGTCCCGTATCATCCGTCTGGTCCGGGAGGCCCAGGGTTCCAAGGCCCCCATCGCCAATTTGGCGGACCGGGTGAGCCTCTACTTCGTCCCCGCGGTTATCTGCGCGGCCATTGTCGCCGGATCCGCCTGGTTCCTGCTGGGCGGGGCGGAGTTCTCCTTCTCCCTGCGCATCTTTGTCGCGGTCATGGTAATCGCCTGTCCCTGCGCCCTGGGCCTGGCCACGCCCACTGCCATCATGACCGGCACCGGGCGAGGGGCCCAGCTGGGCGTGCTGATCAAGAGCGGTCAGGCCCTGGAGACGGCCAAGGGTCTGCAGGCAGTGATCCTGGACAAGACCGGCACCCTGACCGAGGGCAAGCCCAGCCTGCGGGAGACCATCTCCCTGAGCGGGGAGGAGGGAGCCCAGGAGCGCCTGCTGCCGCTCATCGCCGGAGTGGAGAACGAGTCCGAGCATCCTCTGGCCCGGGCGGTGGTGGACGGCATCCGCTCCAAGGGTTACGGTAATTTTCCCAGGCCGGACAGCTTTCAGGCCCTGCCCGGCAAGGGAGTGCGGGCCGAGATCGGCGGCAGGGAGATCCTTCTGGGCAACACGGAGCTCATGCGGGCCTATTCCGTGCCCGGCACGGAGGAGGAAGGCGTGGCCTCCCGGATGCAGGAGCTGGCGGACAGGGGTCGCACCCCCTTGCTTGCCGCGGAGGACGGACACCTGATACTGCTTCTGGGCGTGGGGGACGAGCTCAAGCCCGAGGCAAAGGGGGTGGTCTCCAGCTTGCACAAGCGCGGGTTGCAGGTGGCCATGCTCACCGGGGACAACGAGCGCACCGCCAGGGCTGTCGCGCGGCAGGCCGGGATCGACCGGGTCATGGCCGAGGTGCTACCCGAGAACAAGGCCAGCGAGGTTTCCAGGCTGCAGGGACAGGGGCTGGAGGTAGCCATGGTGGGCGACGGTATCAACGACGCTCCCGCTCTGGCCCAGGCGGACCTGGGGATCTCCATGGGCTCGGGCATAGACGTGGCCATGGAGTCCGGGGACATCGTGCTCATGCACTCCGATCTGCGTCAGGTTCTGACCGCCATCGATCTGAGCCGGGCCACGGTGAAAAACATCAAGCAGAACCTCTTCTGGGCCTTTATCTACAACAGCCTGGGCATTCCCGTGGCAGCGGGTGTGCTCTTCCTCTTCGGCGGCCCCACCCTGAGCCCCATGATCGCGGCAGGGGCCATGGCCATGAGCTCGGTCTCCGTGGTGAGCAATGCCCTGAGGCTGCGCTGGTACCAACCTAAGGAGAGTTTAAGGGTTTGAAGGAATACCCGCCCATCTCCTTCGTTGCTTCGACATTTTGAAATCCTCATGTATTAAACATACACTGCGGTTTCAAAATGTCTTGCGCCTCGGATCTGGACGAGTCTTCCTTCAAACACATACTACAACCGGTGATGGAAGGCTTTTTCCATGGCGAAGCGGGCGTAAGCATTCCTACGCCAATACGTGGCCTTATGGCTGCGGTGCCAAAAAAAGAAGATGTGAATACGCAGGGAAAGGGCTTCCATTTGTGAGGCCTCTCATAAAGTCAATTGCTGGAGAGGAGGCGACGTGAGCGAGGAGTCGACACTGGGAGTGCGTAACGAGGACAAGCTGGCCCCCCTGTTGGGCCAGGATTTTCTGACCTGGCTGTGGTTTACGAGCGAGATCCGCCAGGGCGAGATGCAAACCTCGCAAGGCGAGGTGTTCAGCCTGGTCATGGAACAGCGGATCTCCGTGCAGGGCGGAGAGGGGGAGAGCAGGGACACCGCCCAGAGCAGCGGTCCCCGCTCTGAGCTGAGAGAGGCCATGCTGGGCCTGAAATCGGGCAAGAAGGTGAACCGGGCCCGGATCAAGATCGAGATCGACAGCGAGGCCTGGCAGATGCAGCTCAAGGCGGAGGACTTCTCCGTGAGCGGCCTGAAGACGCCCAAGGTGCAGACCCCGGATGCGGGCGAGGAAGAGGATCCGGACGCGGCATTCCTGGAGAAGATCCACCTCATGGAGCGGGCTTTTGAGCTGGTGGAGGACCTCTTCGGCCAGTTCCTTCGCCTGCGGATGAGCTCGCAGTGGTCGGAGGAGGCCCGCAAGGTCCGGGAGTGGATCCATAGTTTGTAAACCGTGATTCGTGATGCGTGAACCGTGACCCGTGGATGGTGACTGGTGACTTGTAACTGGCTTATTCCGGATATCGGACCTCGGATATCGGATGCCGGAGCAAGTGATCCGAGACAGGATTGAAACCAGTTCTGTCTTATTCCATGTGTTCCGTGGGCTTTCTCTTTTCTTCTACAACCTTTTACCTTCCAACTTTTGACTTTTAACTTTTGACTTTCGACTTTCAACTTAAAACCGTAAAACTCTAAAACAGTTAATCCTGACCATGCAGTGCATTTACTGCGGCACCTGCTGCCGGAACGGCCCTCCGGGGCTGCACCTGGAGGACGCTGTCCTGTATTCCCACGGGGTCCTGGACAAGTCCCTCCTGCTTACGCTGCGACGGGGCGAGCCGGTATGGGACAATGTGGCCGGCCGGGTGGTAACCCTTCCCCAGGAGATGGTGCGGCTGAAGAGCGATCCCGCCTCCGGTGCCTGCATCCTGCTGCAGGGGGAGAATCACTGCCGGATCTACGAGCGGCGTCCCGCCCAGTGCCGCGCCCTGAAGTGCTGGGACACTGGCGATCTGGAGCGGATCTACAGCCAAAATAGGGCGGGCAGGCTGGATCTGGTTCCCCCGGATTCCGCTCTGGCCGAGATCATTGGGGAGCACGAGCGCCGCTGTTTTCTGCCGGATGTCCAGGAAATAGTGCGGCAGTTGCGGGAAGAGGCCGGTAGCGGCGCAGCGGCCGATTCCATCGGGTCCGTGCTGTACAGGGATCGCTGGTTCCGGGACTATCTGCGGGATCATGCCGGGGCAGGGGAGGATGTGCTGCATTTTGTCCTGGGCGCGCCCCTGGAGGATATCCTGCAGCGGATGGGGATCGTGCCAGAGGCCACCGATGACGGGCTCAGGCTGCGGGAGATGCGGCCGGTGTCTTAGTGAGTCAGTGAGTCAGTGTCTCAGTGAGTCGGTGTGTCAGTGTGAGCACCCCCCCCTGATCACTTAACCACATAATCATTTCATTACATAACACGTCTTCAAGACACTGCCTGGATCGCGATCAGCTCCTGCAGATCCGCTGCAAGCCCGGCAAAGATCCCCTCCTGGCCCGGAAAAGGGCCCACCAGGTGTTGCTTGTCCCGCTCCATCCCGTCGCGAAGATCCTTTATCTCCTCGCTCCCCGTCTGCAGCAGATGCATCTTTCGCAAAAGCGCCTCGTAGGCGGCACCGAATTTCTCCAATCTGGCCAGAAAGTCTTCCCTCTTGGCAGCCCAATAGCGCAGGGAAGGTTCCGTGGGCTCGGCCTCTGCCGCCCGGCAGACAAGCGCCAGCAGGGTGTTCAGGGCGAATCCAGGCACACCGCGCTTCCAGCCCAGGAGCCACGGCTTGCGCCAAGTCAGAAGGAAGTGCTCCTGTCCGGTGCGGACCAGCTCCCACAGGATCCTTCTGCCGCGCACAAGGGCCTCGTCCTGGAAGGCGCAAGGGCTCTCCGCCAAGTCCCACTCCAGCTGGACCGCGTCCCGGTTCGGAATTCGGGCCTTGGGACAGGCGATCCTCAGGATCCGGGCCAGCCAGCGGTTGGCCTGGGGGGAAGCCGGGGTCTCCAGATGGAGATAGGTGAGCAGATACTCCCCTTCTCCGTATTCCCCTTGGATCATGGCCGGTTCCCGCCGGAGCCATTCCGGATCCAGGTTTATACCGTAGGTTCGCTCCAGGGCCTGCAAACAGGCCCTGTCCAGACCGGAAGCGGGGGTGTCGGCAACCCAGAAGTCCTCTCCCGGATCGGCGTAGGTGGCCAGGACTTTCGGTCCTTCCAGGGGATGGGGCTGGAACTGGGCCGGCCACCACACCGGTGCCCGCAGCTGATCCGGGCTGTCCGGGCAGAAGGGCGAGCCGCACTCTGTCCGCAGGCTCACGTGGCCGCTGCAGTTGGGCAGGCGCTCCTGAAGGGGCTTGCGTCCCCAGGGGCATATGCCGAGCCCCTCTTGCGGGGAATCCGTGCGCAGGGCCAGACCGGCCCCGCCGCAGAAGCCGAGGTACTGTCCGCCCCGGTATACGTATTCCTGTATTTCCCGCCGTCCCTGCCCACCCAGGCCCTTTGCCTTGCGCGAGGCCCATCCTCCGGGCACAAGCAGGGCAGGGGGACAAAGCCGCCTAAGGGCTCCGCTGGCAATGTCCCGGCTGCGAATAAGGTGGAAGGGGACTTCCCACTTCTCCAGGGCCCTCAAAAGCAGAATGCCCCAGAAGTGGGACTCGTCCCAGAGAAGGGCAGGCGACCCAGGAGGTGCGTGGCTGCGTTCAAGGGGCATGCGGGATCACTCGGACAAAAGGTCCTGCAAGGCGGCAAGAAGCGAGGGGAAGCGGAAATCGAATCCGCTCTGTAAAAGGACGTCCGGCTTGGCTTTGGGCCCCTGCAGGAGCATCTGGGACATCTCGCCCAGGGTCAGCTTGAGCAGGGTTGCGGGGATCGGGAGGAAGGCCGGACGGCCCAGGACCCGGGCCAGGGTCCTGGTGAACTCCGCGTTGTTCACGAGCCCTGGGGCGCAGAGGTTTGCCGGGCCGGAGATCTCCCTGTTCCCGGCCAGGAACTCCACTGCCCGGAGGAAGTCCGTTATGTGAATCCAGGGGAAGGGCTGCTTCCCGCTGCCTATGCGGCCGCCCAGGCCCAGGCGGAAGGGAGTGAGCATGGTGGCTAGGACCCCGCCGTCCTTGGCAAGTGGAGGAGCGATGCGCAGGATGACCACCCTGCTGCCGTGCTTTTCGGCCTTGAGGGCCTCGCTCTGCCAGTCTATGCAGACACGGGACAGGAAGCCCTCTCCCGGAAGGGAGCTTTCCGTTGCCGCATCCCAATTAGTGGGATCGTAGTAGCCTACCGCGTTTGCGTTGATCAGGGCCGGGGGGGAATCGCTTTGGGCTATGGCCTGGACCGCCATGCGGGTGGCCTGGATCCGGGTGCTATAGATCTGGTCCTTTTCCTGCTCCGTCCACCTGGCGAAGATGTTCTTGCCCACCAGATTTACCACCACCTCGGACTGGGCGGCACGCTCCTGCCATGCACCCGGCTGGAGAGGATCGCCGGTAATTATCTCGCAGCCGGAGGGAAACATCCCCTTCTTGCCCTCGGAGCGCACCAGCAGGCTCAGAGTGTGGCCTTGTGCGTGGAGATGGGAAGCGAGGTGCCTCCCCAGAAAGCCCGTGCTTCCCATGAGGAAGACATGCATGATAAGCCCCCCCTTTTTTATCGGGTTGTGGCCCGGACGGTTATTCCGACCGGGCCTGCTTGAGCGCGGCCATGGCCGCATCGATGTCGTACAGGCTCAAGGGGTCCGTTCCCTTGCCGGTATACATCCGTGAGGCCTGTCTGGCCATTTCGTGGGTGATCCAGCCGTGCTCCTCATACAGGCCGGGATCCTGCTCGTTGTACAACCGGAACTCTACAATGCCGCCGTTCTCCCGGACGTACATCTTGACCTGCTTGTTCTGGGGCAGGGGGTAGTAGAACACGCCTCGATCATCCTGCATGAAGATCCTCCTCTTCCATGGATTGACGCGATTTTCTGAGCCAGGCCTTGATGATGGCGTTGACCAGAGTGGCCAGGGGGATGGCGAAGAGGACGCCCCAGACGCCCCACAGGCCGCCGAAGATGATGATCCCCATTATGATGGCCAGGGGATGCAGATTCACGATCTCGGACATGAGCAGCGGGACCAGCACATTTCCGTCCAGGAACTGGAGCACACCGTAGGCGATCAGGATATAGATGAAGTGGGGCTCGAAACCCCACTGGAAAAAGGCCACCAGGGCCACGGGTATGGTCATGAGCAGCGCGCCCACGTAGGGCACGATCACGGAGAGGCCCACCAGGAGGCCCAGCAGGACGGAGAACTGCAGGCCGAAGGCGAGGAAGACCAGGTAAGCCGCCACCCAGACGATTAGGATCTCCCAAACCTTGCCCTGAATGAACTTGGCGATCTTTTCGTTGACCTCCTGCCAGACCTGGTTGGCCAGGTCGATGTTTTCCGGCAGTAGACCCTGCAGGAAAGACAGGATCCGCGCCTTGTCTTTGAGCAGAAAGAAGGACATCAGGGGAACCAGGACCAGATAGACCACGAAATTGAGCAGGCTGCGAACCGAGGCCAGGGAAAAGGAGAAGAAGTTCCGGGCCAGGGCGGTGAACTGGTCCGTGATCAGGCCCATAATCCGGTTCACCTGATCCTCGGTGATCAGCTGGGGGTACTTCTGGGGCAGGGTCTGGAGCTGGTCCTGCCAAGTGGAGAGCATCTTGGGCATGGCCTGGAGGAACTGGGATATCTGGGAGGAGAGCATGGGCGCCAGACCCAGCACGAGAAAGACCAGGGCCAGGATGAAGACCACGAAGACGAGGCACACTGCGGCCAGCCTGGGGAGGCGCATACGTTCCAGGGGCCTGATGAACCCCTCCAGGAGGTAGGCCACGACCAGGCTGGCGATGATGGGGGCCAGGTACTCGCCCAAAAACAGGAACAGGCTCACGATTAAAAGGCCAAGGAGCACGAAGATCACGATCTGGGGATCCGAGAAATAGTCCCTGTACCATCTGGCGAAGATGTTGCCGGGTTCAGAGGTCATGGTTTCGTCCGCAGGGTTTCTTTCCGGAGAGGCTTAGGCAATTTTCCCGCCGGTGGGGATCAGAACCGGTTGATCTCAATGGTGGTCCTGTCCATTTTGTTTTTGAAGCGCCGCTTGAGCCACTCCCGTATGGGCGCGCGCGTAGGGGGGAAGAGGATGGCCAGTCCGGCCACATCGGTGATGAATCCGGGAGTGAGCAGGACGATACCTGCAGCGAAGATGAGCAGGGCGTCCACGATCTCGTTATGGGGGACAACCCCCTGATGGAGATGGGTCTGGATCTGGTGATAGGTCCGGGTGCCCTCCGCGCGGGCCAGATAGCCCCCGGCGACTGCGGTGATCAGTATGATGGCCACAGTGTTCAGACTGCCTATGGCAGTCCCCACCTCGATGAGGACATAGATCTCCGCCACCGGAAGGAGAGCGAAGGCCAGGATAAGCTTGCCAAGCATAAAGCTCCTTTAAAGGGGAACGATCCCCTGGATGCGGGAAGCGGCCTCGTACACGGCGATCACTTCCTCGCTGGAATGCACGCGCCGCTTCGCTGTGACGCTCACGTAGTGGCCGTTCCGCGACATGCGGGTGCTTATCGCGTCCTCTTCCTGGAAAAGGTTCAACACCTCTGTCTCCTGCCGCACTGGCACGATGAACTTGAACATATAGCTGCAGGGCCAGGTGTGTGTTTCCTCTAAGGCCTGCTTGAAGCGTTGCTGGGCGGCGTCCATAGGTTTTCCTCGCCAGAAAGGGGATTTTTCTTGGCTGTTGCGGGAAATTGGTATATATTGCCCGCCGTGCGGATCACAAAACTGGGCTCTGTTCCAGCACATGCATTAGTATAGGCATTCGGTGCCGGTTTGGCAACAGCGCGTTGATTCCTGCCGGCAGGAAGGGCAGTCATGGCGAGCATCTCCCGAACCATCGCCCGCAGGGCCTCCGTTGTGGCGGGGGCCACCTTCCTCAGCCGCATCCTCGGCTTCGCCCGCGACGTAGTCATCGCCTTCGCCCTGGGCACTAGCCCCCTGGCGGACGCTTTCTTCGTGGCCTTCCGGCTGCCCAATCTCCTGCGCCGCCTCTTTGCCGAAGGCTCCCTGACCATGGCCTTCGTGCCCGTCTTTTCCCGGGCCAGGGAGCAGGAGGGTAGCGAGGCGGCCCACGCCTATGCCCGCTCTGCACTCGTGTGGCTGCTCATAGTGGTGGGGCTGGTTGTCGCCGCAGGGCTCCTGTTGGCCCGGCCCCTGGCCTGGATCATCGCCCCGGGATTCGGGGACGATCCCGAGCTCTTCGCCTTCACCGTTCGTCTGATCCGGATCTGCTTCCCCTATATCCTGTTCATCTCCGCGGTGGCCCTGTGCATGGGGATCCTCAACTCCCTGGGCCACTTCTTCGCCCCGGCGATCGCCCCTTGTGTGCTGAACCTGGTCCTGATCGGCGCTGCTCTCGCCGGCGTGGCCAGCGGGTTGTCAGTTCCGGTCCTTTTGGCCTGGGGGGTGCTCCTCGCCGGCCTGGGCCAGCTCCTGCTGCAGCAGCCCTTTCTGCACAAGCAGGGGTTCTTCTGGCGCGGCGACTGGCGGCTGCGGGACAGTTACGTCTTCCGCATGGGCAGGCTCATGCTGCCCATGGTCCTGGGAGCTGCGGTGTATCAGCTGAACATCGTGGTCAACACCATGCTGGCCTCCTTCCTGCCCAAGGGGAGCATCTCCTATCTCTACTATGCGGACAGGCTGGTCCAGTTCCCCCTGGGAGTATTCGGCATCGCCGTGGGCACCGCCGCCCTGCCCAGCTTTTCCCACTTGGCGGAGCAGGGGCGCCACAGCGAGTTTCTGGGCAGCCTGAACACCAGCCTGGGCCTGACGCTGTTCATATGTTTGCCCGCAACAGCCGGGCTCATCGGCCTGAGTGAGCCCCTGGTGCAGACCCTCTTTGCCAGGGGGGCCTTCCAGATGACCTCGGCCCAGGCCACCGCAGCCGCACTGGTGGGTTATTCCGTGGGGCTGCCGGCCTTCAGCTGCGTCCGGCCCCTGGTATCCGCATACTACGCCCTGCACGACGGACGCACCCCGGTGATCGCCGCGTCTATCTGCCTGGTGGTCAATGCGGCCCTGGGTCTCTGGCTCATGCAGCATTTAGCCCACGTGGGCCTGGCCCTGGCCGTGTCCCTGGCCTCCTGGCTGAATATCCTAATTCTGGGATACAAGCTCTCCAGCCGCTTCCGAGCCTGGATGGACTGGGGTCGCGGCTACGGGGTCATGCTCCTTTTGAGCCTTCTCCTGGGAGCGGGGACCTACGCTAGCGCCTCCTGGGGGCCGGTCTCCCTGCTGTTGATTCCCCTCTGGGCAGGGGTTTATTTTGTCGCCTGCTGGAAGCTCGGTTTGGAAGAGGCGGAAATTGTGCTGGACATGCTGCGGCGAAGGGGCGGGACAAAGTAGCTATGCCCACGCAAGAGGTGCGCCGGAACAGGGACTATTTTCCACGCGGTCTTAGGCAACCGGAAGGGAGATATCGCTTTTCCGCGGACTCGCTGCTTTTAGCCTGTTATCCCCGGCCGCGGGAAGGGGACCGCTTCCTGGAGCTCGGTACAGGCTGCGGGGCGGTGTCCCTGGGGTTGCTCCTGCGAGGGGATGTGCCCCGTGTCTATGGCCTGGGCCTGGACCTGGACCCGGATATGGTCCGGGCTGCAGGAGACAACGCAGCCAGGCTCGGGCTGGGGGACAGATTCAGGGCAGAGGTGGCTGATGTGCGGTCCGTGCGGAAGTCCCCTGCGGTCCGGCCCGAGGCCTTCGATCTGGTTTTGGCCAATCCGCCTTACAGGAGCAGGGAGCAGGGGAGGCAGCCCCCCGGGGAGGCGGAAAGCGCGGCCCGCACCGAGAGCCGGGCGGACCTGGAGGACTTCCTCCGGGCAGCGGCTTATGGGCTGAAGAACAAAGGCCTGCTGGAGGTCGTCTTCCTGGCGGAACGCCTGCCGCTTCTTTTGCGGATCCTGGCAGGGCTCCGCCTGGAGCCCAAGCGGATGCGGCAGGTTCAGGGAAGGCCGGAGCGGAGCGCCTCCCAGGTGCTCCTGGAGGCGCGCAAGAACGGAGGCCCGGGATTGACCCTGGAGCCGCCCCTGGTGCTCTACAGCGGAGAAACCGGTGGCTTGAGCCAAGAGGCCCTGCGCTTCTGTCCCTTTTTGGGGTGTAACCGATGACAGAGGTCCGAGGTCCGGCAAGGCGAATCAAGGAGTCGGTGTATGCGTGCGGGAATGCCCCTTGTCCTGGTGGGAGCATGTCTTTTGCTTTTTCTTTCTGGCTGCGCCAGTCCCAAGGTCAAGCAAATGGAGGTAACCTCCTATTGCGGTTGCGGGAAGTGTTGTGAATGGGAGCGGGGAAGCTGGAAGTACCTCAAGCTCAACTTCTGGAACAAGTACGTCAGCTCCGGGCCGCGGGAGGGCGAGCCCTACAGCGAGAGAACCGCCAGCGGCACCTATCCCGACGATCCCCAGCCGGGGCTCTTCTCCGTGGACAGCCTGAAGCATCCCTGGATGATCCCGGTCCGCATCCTCCTCCCCTGGCGCATCCCGCCCCAGGACGGCACCATAGCCGCGGACACTCGCTACTATCCCTTCGGGACCAGGATGTATGTTCCCGGATACGGCTACGGTGTGGTGGAGGACCGCGGCTCCGCGATCAAGGGCCCCCGGCGGCTGGATGTTTTTTATCATGATCACCAGGAGGCGTTGGACTGGGGCCGCAGGGAGCTCGAGGTCCGGATCCTGGAGTGAGGGTGACAGCTGCGGAGTGTCCCGACAGATCCGGCGCTTCGCAAGGCAAGCATAAGGAGCGAGGGAATGGCGGATCTTTATCTGCAGTGCGCCACAGGCATCAGCGGGGACATGTTCCTCGGGGCCATGGCGGATCTGGGCCTGGATTTGACCGAGCTGCAGCAGGCCCTGGCGGAGGCCGGGCTGGAGGTGGAGCTCTCCGTGCACAGCACCAAGGCCTCCGGATTGGCCGGGAGCAAGCTGGAGGTGAGCGGGGAGGGGAAACAGCCCCTGCGCAGCCTTTCGGACCTGGAAGGGCTCCTGGGCAGGCTGCCCCTGTCTGAATCTGTCCGGGAGAGGAGCCGCTCCGCCTTGCGTAGATTGGCCGGGGCGGAGGCGGAAGTGCACGGCACGGAACCGGAGAGGATCCATTTCCACGAGATAGGGGCGGCGGACACCCTGGTGGACGTGGTGGGGGCCTTCTGGGCCCTGGAGCGTCACGGGGTAGGGCGGGTGCTCTGCTCCGAGCTGCCCTGGTTCGAGGGAAGGGTGGAGACCGAGCATGGCGAGCTCCCCCTGCCCGCGCCAGCCACACTCGAGCTGCTTCGGGGCAAGCCGGTCTATCCCAGCCGCTTCCAGCGGGAGGTGATCACCCCCACCGGCGCCCTGATCCTGGACCAGGCGGTGGACTCCTTCGGGGAGGGTTTCTCCGGCCGGGTTATCGCTTCCGGGCTGGGCTGGGGGAGCATGGATCTGGGAGACTTGCCCAACTGCCTGCGGGCGGTTCTCTTCCGCGGTTCTCCGGATGAAAGGGAGCGGGTGGTGGTCCTGGAGAGCAACATGGACCACCTGACCGGAGAGGAGATTGGCGGCCTGTTCCAGTCCCTCTTTGACGCCGGAGCCCTGGATGTGATCTATTTTCCGGGAGTGATGAAGAAGAACCGACCCGGGGGCATGCTCCAGGTCCTTACCAGCCCGGATCAGGCTTGGGAGGTGGAGCGGGAGTTCTTCCGGCAGACCGCCACCCTGGGCCTTCGCCGCAGGGAGACGGAGCGCCTGGTTGCGCCCAGGGAGTCGGGCCGGATGCAGACCCCTTGGGGGCAGGTCCAGGCCAAGGAGGTGAGCAGGGAGGACGGGGGACGGATCCGGCGTCCCGAGTTCGAGGCCCTGCTGCGACTGGCCCGGAAAACGGGGCACAGCCCGGCGGAGCTCCGCTATCTGATGCAGGACGGCGGAGGTGAATAGCCCTGAGTTTAGCTAGCTGCCCCGGAGGTCACGCCTACGCGGGGGCAGATGTCGCCGAGCTCGCAGACGGGGCAGCGCGGGGCACGGGCCAGGCAGACCTCGCGGCCGAACTGGACCAGGAGGTGGTTGATCCTTCCCCACTCCGAGCGAGGGAGAAGAGCGGCAAGGTCCTTTTCCACTCGCTCCGGGTCTCCGGAGCTGGTTAGCCCCAGCCGGCACGCCAGGCGCTTGACGTGAGTGTCTACTGCGATGCCCTCCCGGATGCCGAAGGCGCCCGAAAGAACGATATTGGCGGTTTTGCGGGCCACTCCCGGCAGCTGCAGCAACTCCTCCATGCTGGCGGGGACTTTGCCGTTGTGGCGATCCCGGATGATCCGGGCGCTCTGGACCAGGTGCCTGGCCTTGTTCCGGTAGAACCCTGTAGAGTGGATGACCCGCTCCACCTCCTCCAGCCCGGCTTGTGCCAGGCTCTCCGGGTCCGGCCAGAGCCGGAAGAGCTCCGGAGTGACCTTGTTTACCCTCTGGTCCGTGCACTGGGCCGCCAGGACTGTGGCCACCAGGATCTCCCAGGGCGAGGTCCACTCCAGGGTGGTGCCCGTGCGGGGATAGCGTTGCAGGAGCCTTTCCAGGACGATACCGGCACATTCCCGCATAAGCTCGGTTTGTTGTCTCGATTTGAAATTCACAGAAATGTGTTTATAATATCCTTCACTGCAGGGCAAGGTGTTCCCTGCCGGACAGGAGGCAAACAAGGGGTAAAAGTATGTCCGCAGCCATGGTCTACGTAACCTGCGGGGATAAATCCGAGGCGGAGCGGGTGGGTCAGGCCCTGGTGGAGGCTAGGCTGGCCGCCTGCGTGAACATCGTGGACGGCATGCAGTCCATGTTCCGGTGGCAGGGCCGCACGGAGACGGACCAGGAAACCGTGCTCCTGGCCAAGACCAGGACCGCACTGGTGGACAGGCTCACGGACAAGGTGCGCTCCGTGCACAGCTACGACTGCCCCTGTGTGGTCGCCCTGCCCATTATCGACGGCAATCCGGAATTTCTGCAGTGGATCCGCGAGGAGACACAGGAGCCGGGTAGCTGATACTGCGAAACAGGCAAGTAACACCCTGGTGACAGCATCGAAACCTACATGAAATACCACATCAAAACCTTTGGCTGCCAGATGAATGTCTGCGACTCGGATTGGCTGGCTCAGGCCCTGTATATCCGGGGGTGGGAGCCGGCAGCCGAGGAGGAGGCGGACGCTATCCTGGTCAATACCTGCAGTGTGCGGGAAAAGCCGGAGCAAAAGGTCTACAGCCAATTAGGGCGGCTGAAACGGAGCAATCCCGGCGCCGTGGTGGGCGTGGGCGGCTGCGTGGCCCAGCAGGTAGGGGAGCGCTTCTGGGAAAGGTTTCCTCACGTCCGCCTGGTCTTCGGCCCGGACGCCGTGCCCTCTGTGCCGGAGAGCCTGGAGCGGCTTGCCGCTGATCCGGGCCTGAGGATCAGCCTGCTGGACTTCTGCGGGAGCTATCCGGAGCGGGAAAGGGTATGGTCCCTGACCCAGCAGCCCGCTCAGCGCTTTGTGACCATCATGCAGGGCTGCGACAACTTCTGCGCCTACTGCATCGTCCCCTTTACCCGGGGGAGGCAGAGATCCAGGGACAGCTCCGAAGTGCTGCGGGAGTGCCAGGAGCTGGTAGGATCCGGGGTCCGGGAGATCACCCTGCTGGGACAGAACGTGAACAGCTACGGCAGGGATCGGGGGGAGGAAGAAATAGGCTTCGCCGACCTTCTGGAGCGGGTTTGCTCCATTCCCGGCCTGATGCGGGTCCGCTTCACCACCTCCCACCCCAAGGACCTGGATGGGGAGGTGATAGATGCCTTCGCCAGGCTGGAGGCACTGTGCCCAGCGCTACATCTTCCCCTCCAGGCCGGGTCGGACCGGATCCTGCAGCGCATGGGACGCAAGTACACCAGGCAGGGCTATTTCCGCCTGGTGGAGGAACTGCGCGCAGCCCGCCCGGATATCGTGCTGAGCACGGACCTTATGGTGGGCTTTCCCTCGGAGACGGAGGAGGATTTCCAGCAGACCCTGGACGCCATGCAGCGGTCCGGCTTCGACAGCAGCTTTTCCTTCAAGTATTCCGATCGTCCGGGGACGCGGGCCGCCAACATGCCGGACAAAGTGGGAGAGGCGGTCAAAGCGGACCGCCTGGAGCGGCTCCAGGCCCTGCAGGAGGAACTCACCGCAAGGTCCCTGGGGTCTCTGCAGGGAGAGACGGTTACCGTGCTAGTGGAGGGAGCCGACTCCCGGAATAACGGCAGCCCCGCATCCTGGCGGGGACGTGAGCCCGGGGGGCGCGTGGTGAATTTTTCCGGGACCGACAACCGGGACCTGACAGGCAGCTTGGTCCCTGTCCGGGTCCGGGAAGTGAAGAAACACTCTGTCTACGGGGAGGTAGTGAACGAACCATGGTAGCAATGAAAATATTCGGTTTGGCCTTAGACGAGCAGTCCCAGGTCCCGCTCCTCATCCTGAAGAATCAGGAGGAGACCAAGGTCCTGCCCATCTGGATCGGGGCCATGGAGGCCATGTCCATTTCGGTCAGCCTGAACAAGGTTTCCATTTCCAGGCCGTTGACGCACGACCTGATGCTGCAGACCCTGGAGACCCTGGGCGCTGAAATCACCAGCGTGGTGGTGGTGGATCTGCGGGAGGGAACCTATTACGCGGAGCTCCATTTGAAGCAACAGGACCGGACCTATCTTGTGGACAGCCGACCCTCCGATGCCATCGCCCTGGCGGTCCGGCGCGATATCCCAGTATACGCCAACGAGGACCTCTTGGAACGTATGGACAAGCAGTTCGAGGAGCAGAGCGAGGCCGTGCTCAAGGACGAAGAGTCAGACAAATGGACCGAGATGCTGCAGAACGTGGACGTGGACGACTTCAAGTACAAGATGTGATATCCGGCCCTATGTAGGTTCCCCCATGCTCGATCTGCACACCCATTCCGTGTTCAGCGACGGCTCCCTGATCCCCGCGGAGCTGGCCCGCAGGGCCAAAAACGCCGGATACAGCGGGGTCGCGTTGACGGATCACGTGGATTCCTGCAATATTTCCTGGGTCCTGGAGAACCTGAGACGCGGGCTTCCCCAGATGGCCCCCCACCTCGGGGTGGACCTCTTTGCCGGGGTGGAGCTGACCCATGTCCCGCCGCCCCTTATCCAGGAGCTGGCGGACTGGGCCCGGGCCAACGGGGCCTCCCTGATCGTTGTGCACGGCGAAACCCTGGCGGAGCCGGTTCCGGAGGGAACCAACCTGGCCGCGATCGAGGCAGAGGTGGACATTCTGGCCCATCCCGGCTTGATCAGCCGGGAGGAAGCGGAATTGGCCGCGGAACGGGACGTGGCCCTGGAGATCTCCACCCGCAAGGGGCACTGTCTGGCCAACGGTCATGTGGCGCGGATGGCCGGTAGGTGTGGTGCTCCGCTGGTGATCAACAACGACGCCCACGGCCCGGGGGATTTCGTGAGCCGTCAGAAGCGCCAGGAAATTGCCCAAGGCGCTGGACTCTCCCAGGAGGAGATCCACCAGGCGGATAACTATTCCCGCAGAATCGCGGACAGGATTCTCCTGAATCGCTCCGGGAAGCCCACCTCCGGATAGGCTCCGGATCCGATCTCGCTGCGAAGCGATCTCGCCTGAAGCTAGGGAGTAGTGTGGTGTTTTCAGGTTGAACCGACGAGGATCGTCGAGGACGAAGGAAGGGAAAAGGAAATGGAGCTTGCAGGCAAGGGCGGCGCCGTGGCCATGTTCCTCGGGGCTACGCCAGTAGTGAAAAGCGTGCTGCTGATTCTGCTTGTCATGTCCGTGATAAGCTGGGCGATCATTCTCTACAAGGTGTTCCTCCTGAACCGGGTCAAGAAGTCCATCAGCAAGGAGATGGAGACTTTCAAGCGGGCCAAGGATATGGGCACCGGCCTGCGCAGGCTAAAGGAGGAACAGAGGTCCACCCTGTACAACATCGGAGTGCAGGCGGTGACAGAGATCAAGAGCCTGGAGAAATCCGGCCTAAAGCCGGCCAGCAGGGTAAAGGTCTCCGCGGACAATGTGCGCAGGGTTCTCCGGCAGGCCGTGAGCCGGGAGATGGATTCCCTGGCCTATGCCTTGTCCTTTCTGGCCACCTGCGCCAACTCCGCGCCCTATATTGGGCTCTTCGGCACTGTATGGGGGATCATGCACTCCTTCCAGTCCATCGGGCTGCAGCAGTCCGCCGCTTTGGCCTCTGTCGCGCCTGGGATCGCCGAGGCCCTGATCGCCACCGCCCTGGGCCTGGCAGTGGCCATCCCTGCCAGTATAGCCTACAATTCCTTCCTGGGCCAGCTTAACGCCATCGAGAACGAGTTGGTCAACTACGCCGGGGCATTCTTGAACCGGGCCCAGCGGGAGATTCCCTGGATGAGCGCCTCCAGGGAATCGCAAGAAACAATCTCGGAATGAGGCGGCCCGAGGGGTAGGTATGGAGTTCAACACCCGCAAATCCGGATTCATAGCCCAGATTAACGTCGTGCCTTTTGTGGACGTGATGCTGGTCCTTCTGGTCATTTTCATGATCACCGCCCCCTTCATGACCCAGGGCGTGGAGGTGGACCTTCCCCGAACCAAGACGGTCAAGACCCTCCCGGAAAGCAGCCAGAAGCTAGTGCTCAACGTGGAGAAGGACAAGACCATTCACCTGCAGGAATACGAGCTTGAGCTACAGGATCTGGCCGGCCACTTGAAGAAGGTGATGCAGGACAAACAGCAGATGCTCTATCTGCGGGCGGATAGGCAGGTGCCATATGGATTCGTGGTCAAGGTCATGGGTCGGATCAAGGATGCGGGAGTGGAGACATTGGGCGTGGTTGCGGAGCGGGAAGATGAGTGAGGCCGATCTGGTGCGTAGATGCGGGTATTATCCAGCAGTATCCTTTCCCTGCTGATTCACGCTCTTATCCTGGGTGTGGTCTATTGGGGACCCTTCCAAGGAGGGAAACCCCCTGTGGATCTGGAGGAGCCAGTGTACGAGGTGGAGCTGGTCAGGCCCAGGCCAGCCGAGCCTGAGCAGCCTGTGGAGCAGGAGACGGAGCAAAGCCGGGAAGAGCCGCAGGAAGAGAAGGAACAGGCTACCGAGCGGGAGAAGCGCGAAGAGGCACAAGCCGCCCCTGCGCCCCGGGAGGAGAAAGCCCGGGCGGAAAAGATCCCCAGCAAAAGCAAGAAGCCTGAGCAGCGGAAGAAGAAGGCTGAAAGGCGCTCCGCTCCGAAAGAGGAGCAAACCCGCCCCAAGCCCGAGGCCCAGCGTGCACCCACCGGGGACAAGGTCCTGGACGAGGCCCTGCAGGACCTGCAAAAGGGCGTGGATAGCGAAAGGAAAGAGCAGCAAACCCTGGAGCGGGAGCTGGAGAATCTCCGCAAACAGACAGCTCAACGGAGAGAAGGGGGAACCTCCTCCGCGCAGAGCGAGGCGCTCTATGCCAGTCTCGTGGAGCAGCGGGTAAAGCAGAATTGGCGCTTTCCCCCGGTTTCCGGAGAGCCCGATCTTGTGGCCGAGGTACGGGTCCGGATCGAGCCCAGCGGAGCTATAGCGGACTATTCCCTGGTCAGCGGCTCCGGGCGCAGTGATTTCGACGACTCGGTCCTGCGGGCGATCGAGGAGACCTCCAGGCTGCCCGAGCCCCCGCAAGGTCTGGAAACCATCAGCATAACCTTCGATCTCCGGGAGCAGAGGAGTTAGCCTGTTCATGCGCCTGCGACGATTTTTCTGTCCTCTCGCGGCTGCACTCGGTTTGGCCCTGGCCCTCCTTTTCCTGCAGGGGGCTGCGGCAGCCGAGGATCTGCAGGTGAGGATCCATGGACCGGGCCAGCAAAAAGTGAATATCTTCCTCTCTGCGGCCAGAGCCCTGTCCGGGGACAATGCGACCGAGCCCCCGGCTTTGGCTGGGGAAATGTACTCCTCCCTGAAGGAGAACCTTGCCTTTCTTCCTTTCCTGCAGAGTGTCCCCGGGGAGGAGATCCTGGGCAAGGAGAGCCCGGGTGGGCTCAAGGCCGGTAGAATTGACTTCAAACGCTATGTCATGAGCAAGGTGGATTTCCTGCTCACCTTCGGCTTCCGGGAAAGGCGCGGGGGACAGGTCCAGATGGAGCTCAGGGTGTTCCGGACCCGTTCCGCAGAGCTTTTCGTGGGGAGGGGATATGTGGTCCGGAACAGCAAGCAGGCCCAAGCCGCGGCCAAGAAGTTTTGTGCCGACTTAATGCAGGGTCTTACCGGGGAGGCTGGTTTTTTTCGGTCCCGTCTCGCCTTTGTCCGCAATCTTGGGGGAAATAAGGAGGTCTTTACCGCCAGTCCCCAGGGCGGATACCTCAAAGGTATCGCGGGAAAAGAAGACGAGTTGGTCATGAGCCCTGCCTGGTCCTGGGACGGGAAGCGGATCGCCTATGTTCGTGTGAAACGGGACCGGCACGAGCTCATGGTGTATAACCGGGAAAAGGAGGCCAGCAGACGGATTTCCCTTCCGGGGAACACTATCATCAGTCCGGCCTTTCGCCCGGACGGCCGCTTGGTGGTCAGCGCTGACCCCAAGGACAATCCGGACATCTATCTCCTGGAGGAAGGGAAGTTGGGGCAGGCCCTGGTGCAAAGCTGGGCCATAGATATCTCTCCCGGCTTCGACGAGAGCGGCCGCTGGATGAGTTTCGTCTCCAGTAGGCTGGGCAACCCCCACATTTTTCTCAAGGACCTGCGCCAAAACAAAGAGGAGCGCATCAGCTACGAGGGTGATTACAACACCGGCGCGGCCATCAGCCCCAGCGGGCGCTATATCGCCTATGCCCGGCGCACCGACGCGGGACACCGGATCTTCATCCACGACAGGAAGCGGGACACCACCCGAAAGCTGACCACAGGACCGGGTGACGATGAAGCCCCTACATGGGGGCCGGACGGGTATTTCCTGGCCTTCACCTCCAGCCGTAGCGGGGAGTACCGCATTTACATCGGCTCCAGGCACGGGGACGGGGTCAAGGAGGTGGACACCGGGCCGGGCGCGGCCAAAGGACCGGACTGGGGCCCAGAGCTGCGCTAGAGGCTGGACCTGCTCAAGGTGGAGAGACAATGCTTCAAAGGGAAAGGAGAAGGGTATGAACAGACGAGTATTTGTATGGTGCATGGTTTTCCTGGCTGCGGTTTCTCTGGCACTCGCGGGTTGCGCTCAAAAGGAGCCCAGCGAGGTAGAGCCTGCACAGGTGCAGGAACAGGAGACCGAGAAAATAGAGAAGAAGGAGCCCGGGGTCGAGACTGAGGAGCGCGAGCGTAATGCCACAGAGGAGGAAGAGGTCGAGGAGTACGGCGTGGACCAAGAGGAGAAGAAGGAAGCGCAAAAGGAAGCCGAGGAAGAGGGGCTTAGCAGTGAGGCCAGGAAGACCTTGAAAGAACGGATCCATTTCGCCTTCGACTCCCCGGTGCTCTCCCAAAAAGCCCAGCACGCCCTGAAATCCAAGGCGAAGATACTGAAGAAGAATCCCGGGCTTAGGCTGCTCATCGAGGGACACTGCGACGAGCG
>JAIPEP010000034.1 GCA_021737085.1 Desulfohalobiaceae bacterium
TAACATATGGCTGGGGTGGGAGGATTTGAACCTCCGAATCACGGGACCAAAACCCGTTGCCTTACCACTTGGCTACACCCCAGTCCGATTCTATGCGGCAATAAAATGCGGGACCCTGTTTTGATCCAGCCAGCGTTGACAGCGCTCCACGGCACTCTTCGAACCGAAGATTGCGGACATGGATCCGCCGGAGCCGTTCAAAATAACCGCCCTGGCTCCGACTTGTAACAAAGCATATTTTAAGGAGCGCAGCTCGGGAAAGTATGGAAAGACGACTGTTTCGAAATCATTATGCCAAAGTTGTCCAGGTGAGTAAAAATGTTCTTTACTCCCTTTTTTACCCCTTGTCAAGGATCCATTGCCCCAACCCCCACCGTTGCCGCCCCACTTGTCGAGTTCCCGGTAGGCCCAGGCAGTGGATACGCTTACCCGGGGACAGACTATAAGGAGCCCAGTGAGTGGGAGCGCTGCCCCAATGGGGGACACAGTCTCGCCCGCGCCGGTCACCCAGGCGGGCTTGCCCAGCAGAAAGAAAGGCACGTCAGAACCTACCGAGGCGGCGAGGCGCTGCAGCGGCTCCGGCCCCAGCCGAGATTCCCGGGTCAGGCTAAGATTCAAATACGTCAGCAATGCCGCCGCATCAGCGCTGCCTCCACCCAGGCCAGATCCCACAGGAACGCCTTTCTCCAGGTAGACTTCCAGGCCCGGACGCTCTCCTGTAGCTGTGGCGAATGACTCGTACGCCCTATAGAGGATGTTCTCCTTGTCTTCCAGCTCTGGCAGGGAACAGGACAGGGCCAGCCCACCGCCTGACGCCAGGGGGCGCATATAGAGCGTATCACTGGGGCTGGCGACGGGAGCAAAGAGGCTCCGCAGCTCATGGTAGCCGTCGCTGCGGAGCCCCAGGATCCGGAGGCAGATGTTGATCTTGGCCCCTGTCTCGATAACTGCCTCTTCCTGCATCACTATTTCAGCTTGAGAGCTCGGAAGAGGTTCTGCCCTTTCCGTTTAACCAGCAAGAGGACCACGCCCTTTTCCTCGGCCTTTTGCAGGACGGCCTTGAACTCCTGCACTTCGTCCACGACCTTCCCGCTTGCCTGCAGAATCACATCGCCCGGACGAAGCCCGGCCTGATGGGCGGAGGAGCCCTGTTGGACATCGGTTATCACCAGGCCTTGGGGGGAACTCATCCCCAGGGACTGTGCCTCCTCCGGAGTCACGGGCCTGAGACGCATGCCCTGCACCCCGGCCTCCGAGGGCTCCTGCTCCTCTTTCTGCTTAGCGAGCTGCTGATCCCGTCTACCCACCTCGAGGGAGACCTCCTTTTGCTCGCCCTCGCGCCAGACGAGGAGGCTGGCCTCCTCCCCTGGCGACATTTGCCCGATAATCCGGGTTAGATCGCGGGCACTCTCGACTGCCTGGCCGTTGACCTCGAGGATGACATCCCCGGCCTGGATTCCGGCCTTGTCCGCGGGATCGCCCTGCTTCACCGAGGCCACCAGGGCACCCTTGGGCTCGGGAAGCCCCAGAGCCTTTGCCGTGTCCTCGTCCACATCCTGAATGGTAACTCCCAGCCATCCGCGCTTAACCGTATGGTATTCCTTGAGCTGAGAAATGACATTCTTGGCCATGTCGCTGGGTATGGCAAAGCCGATCCCTTGGCCTTGGGCCACGATGGCGGTGTTGATCCCCACAACCTTACCCTGCAGATTGAGCAAGGGGCCGCCGCTATTGCCCGGATTGATGGAGGCATCGGTCTGGATGAAGTTGTCGTAGGGTCCTGCACCGATCACCCGGCCTTTAGCGCTGACGATCCCCGCAGTGACAGTGTGGCTCAGACCGAAGGGATTGCCGATGGCCACAACCCACTGCCCAGGCTCTAGGCTCTTGGAATCTCCGAACTCCAGGCTGGGAAGCTGGCGATCCGCCTCAATCTTGAGCAGGGCCAGATCGGTTTCCTCGTCCGTTCCCACAATTTCCGCTCTGTATGTTTTTTCTCCCTCGCGCAGAGTGACCTTGACCTTGTCCGCCTGGGCTACGACATGGTGGTTCGTCACGATGTAGCCGTCCTCGGAGATAATGAACCCCGAGCCCAAAGCGTTCTTTTTCCGTTGCCTGGGCTGACCCTCAAAGAATTTCTCGAAGAACTCATCGAAGCGGGGATGATCCCGAAAGGGGGAGAAGAACTCCCGGAGCCTTTCGGATGTTTCCACTGTTTTGACTGTGCTGATATTGACTACTGCGGCACCGGCATTTTCCGCCAAGTTACTAAAGGACGGGAGCCGGTTTTCCGGCTTGGATCCGGTTTCGGCCCAAGCGGTAGCAGCCAGGAAAAGCACGCAGACAAGGCACAGGTAAGCAACACGTTTCGCCAGAGCCATTTTGACCTCCTTAACCTTCAAATTCCTGTTTTTCTTTCCGCTAATCGGAATCGTCACCACGAGAGAAAGCTTGGGTGATGATCCGGCTGTCCTCCTCGCGGGCCGAGGCTCCGAGCTCAGTAACCTTCCCTTGGCAAAACATCCCCTGTTCCGTCAAATATACGTAACCTGCGGAAAGGACCTTGGCGTAGGGAATCTGCTCCCGCAGCTCCTCGTGCAGGATCCGCTCCGGAAAAAGAATGGGGGTTTGCTTGCCGGAAAAGTCCTCGAATATAATGTATTTCACAGAAAAACTCCATGATGGGTAGAAATAACAAGGTGTAGGAAGGGGATGGGTCTTTAAAACGGATTCACGCTATGGGCTTAAAGATGGACCAGCTACCAATGTTGATAGGCCTGTTCCTGATCGGCCATCTCCCGCATTAGTTGCAGTGTTTCCCTGGCTTCCTCAGGATCCAGCCTGCGCAGGGCGAAGCCGGCGTGAATCAAAAGGTAGTCCCCTACAGAGACCTCCTCGTCCAGCAAAAGCAGGGAGGTCTGTATCGTGGTCTCGCCACCCCCAACGCGGCAAGTGGCCATGTGGTTCTCCAGGTGAACGATCTCCGCCGGTACGGCGAGACACATAGAAAGCCCTCCCTTTCTTGCGGCCCTTGGGCTAAAGGGGCAATCCTGTGACCGGCATCTTACACGCCGGTGACACCCCTTTTCTGCAAGGCCTTCATCGCGAACTTAAAAAGTGTAAAAAAATATCTATACCTTGACAAGAATTGTTTGGCCGGGATAAGGTAAATCTGCACGAGCTTTTAAACAATTTTTCAGTTTTATCAATAAATTATAGTAAACAAACCCATTACTAAGCGATTCTTCCCCAAGAAAGACTGGATTATGCAACTCACACAGCAACAGATCAACTACTGTATGGAGTGCGGAGTATGCACCGGCAGTTGTCCGGTCAGCTACGAGTGGGAGTCCTTCTCACCCAGACAGATGATCCGGCGCAGCCTGGACCAAGAAACCCCTTTGAACCTGACCCGGGAGGTCTGGGCCTGCCTGACCTGCGCCCGCTGTAGCGAGCGCTGCCCTGTGGGCATCGATTTCCCGGAGTTCATCCGGAGCTACCGCAAGGAGGCCAGGGACAGGGACAATCCCCCACGAGAAAGCCACCACGGGATCCTGCAGACCCTGACCCGGCTACAGACAACCGGGGTACAACAGAACCGCACCTCCTGGGCGGAAGAGACAGGCTCCTTTCGCAACCAAGGCGATTTTTTTTATTTTGTCGGCTGCCAACCCTACTTCCAAATCCTCTTCCGCTATCTGGACCTGGACGCCCTGGACCCGGCCAAAGGTGCCCTGAAACTCTTAAATCATCTGGGGATAAACCCGGTAATCAGCAACGCGGAGTGTTGTTGCGGACATGACGCCCTCTGGACCGGTGACGAGGACCTCTTCCGTCAGCTGGCGGAACGTAACCTGGAGACCATCAGGGATTCGGGAGCGCATACCGTTCTCTTCAGCTGCCCCGAGGGTTATCTCACCTTCAAGGAACAATATCCCCGCTATTTTGGGGAGCTTCCCTTTCGCGTGCGCCACCTCACCGAGTTCCTGGACCAGGAGATCCCTTCCGCCGGCCTGGAATTTCGTCCTTCCTCCCAAGAGGTGCTGACCTATCACGATCCCTGCCGGCTGGGACGGCAAGGGGGAATCTACGAGGCACCCCGCAGGCTGATCAACCTTCCCACACAGGGAAGGCTTCAGGAGATGGACCGCAACCGGGCCAACGCCATGTGCTGCGGAACCACCGCCTGGATCGAGTGTTCTTCCTGCTCCAAGGGTGTCCAGCTGGAACGGCTCAACGAGGCTGTGGAAACCGGGGCACAGCGCCTGATCACCGCCTGTCCCAAATGCAGGCTCCATCTGACCTGCGCCCAGGAAAATACGGGGCTACAGCTGCCCGTGGAGGATATCTACAGCTATCTGGCCCGGCATCTGGAGGGCTAATCCCCAACTATAGCGAACTATATTGCTGGGAACGTGCTAAGGCTGAGAAAGCAAGGACAAGCTCCGGCCGCTCCACTCTTGGGGAGTTCCGGAGAGGAGGTTTAGGACCATGAGCCAGGAAACGCCGACTGCCGTGAAGGGGTCGGTTGTCGTTATCGGCGGCGGTATCAGCGGCATGCAATCCGCCCTGGATTTGGCGGACTCCGGATACTACGTGCATCTGGTGGAGAAGTCCTCGGCCATAGGCGGATCCATGGCCCAGCTGGACAAGACCTTTCCCACCAACGACTGTACCATGTGAATAATCTCGCCCAAACTGGTCGAGGTCGGCCGGCACATCAACATCGAGTTGCACACCCTGGCGGATGTGAACTCCGTGCAGGGCGAGGCGGGGGACTTCCAGGTCACTCTGAACAAGCGCCCCCGCTACGTGGACCCGGACAAGTGCATCGCCTGCGGCACCTGCGCGGAGAAGTGTCCCGCCAAGATGGTGGACGAATTCAACGAGGGTCTTTCCAAGCGCAAGGCCATCTATGTGCCCTACGCCCAGGCCGTGCCTCTGAAGTACGCCATCGACGCGGATCACTGCATCTATTTCAAGAAGGGCAAGTGCCGGGCTTGCGAAAAATACTGCCCCACAGAGGCCATAGACTTCGGGGACACCGAGAGGGAAGTAACCCTGAACGCGGGCGCGGTAATCCTGGCCGCGGGATTTCAGACCTTCGATCCCTCCTCCTTGGATCTGTATCAGTACGACCAGAGCCCCAACGTGGTCACCGGAATGGAGTTCGAACGGCTCCTGTCCGCGAACGGCCCCTACCAGGGCCATCTCATCCGGCCCTCGGACCACGAGGAACCGAAGAAGATCGCCTGGCTGCAGTGCGTGGGCTCGCGCGACATCAACCGCTGCCAGCGGCCCTACTGCTCCGCGGTATGCTGCATGTATGCGGTCAAGGAAGCGGTGGTGGCCAAGGAGCACACTCCGGGGCTGGACACCGCCATCTTCTATATGGACATACGCACCTACGGCAAGGACTTCGAGAAGTACTACGACCGGGCGCGCGAGGAAGAGGGCGTGCGCTTCGTCCGCTCCCGGATCCACTCCGTTCTGGAGGACCCAGAGACCAGGAACCTTCACCTTTCCTATTTCACCGAGAACGGCGAGCTGCAAACCGAAGAGTTCGACATGGTGGTCCTGTCCGTGGGTATGGAGACCACCCCGGAATTCCAGCGCCTGAGCCAGGATCTGGGAGTGGAGCTGGATACGGAGCAGCTGGTCTCTACCCGGGATTTCACCCCTGTACAGACCTCCCGGCCCGGGGTCTTCGTCTGCGGGGCCTTGCAGGAGCCCAAGGATATCCCCACCTCGGTCATGGAGGCCAGCGCCGCAGCCTGTGGCGCAGAGGTGGAGCTATCCCGGGCCAGGGGGACCCAGGCCCAGAGTAAGGTCTTTCCCCAGGAGCGGGACGTTTCGAGCGAGCCTCCCCGGATCGGAGTCTTTGTCTGCAACTGCGGGGTTAACATCGGCGGTATCGTGGATGTACCCCAGGTGGCGGAATACGTCCGCAACCTGCCCCATGTAGCCTATGTCCAGGAGAATCTATTCAGCTGCAGCCAAGACACCCAGGACCAGATGAAGCAGATCATCATGGAGAAGGGTCTCAATCGCGTGGTTGTCGCCGCTTGCACACCCCGGACCCACGAGGCCCTGTTCCAAGAGACCCTCTTGGACGCAGGCCTGAACAAGTATCTCTTCGAGATGGCCAACATCCGCAACCAATGCTCCTGGGTGCACAGCAAGGAAAAGGACCGGGCCACGGACAAGGCCAAGGACCTGGTGCAAATGGCGGTTACTCGGGCCCGGAACCTGCAGCCACTGCCCCAACCTACGGTCCCAGTGGACAACCGCGCCCTGGTTATCGGCGGCGGAGCCGCCGGAATGACTGCTGCCCTGGGACTGGCGGAGCAGGGATTTTATACCTATCTTTTGGAAAAGCAGGACCGGCTAGGAGGAAACGCCGGCTTCCTGACCTCCACCCGCCAGGGCGAGGCCATTCCCCAACGGGTGGAGGCCATGAGCCAGCAGGTCCAGAGCCACGGGATGATCGAGGTCTTAACCCAAGCGGAGATCAGCGAGGCCAGCGGATTCGTGGGCAACTTCCAGACCCGTGTAAGCCACGGCGGCCAAGAAAGGGACCTGGAACACGGGGTTATTATCATATCTGTGGGAGCCTCGGAGCACACGCCTCAGGAATACGAATACGGACAGAGCGATCGGGTGCTCACCCACCTGGAGCTGGACCGCGCCTTCGCCGAAAGCGACACCAGGGTCACCCAGGCCAGGAGCGTAACCTTCGTGCAGTGCGTGGGCTCCCGCGAGCCTGATCGGCCCTACTGTTCCAAGGTCTGCTGCACGCATAGTATCAAGGCCGCGCTGCGCTTTAAGGAAATGAACCCCGAGACGCAGGTCTACGTCCTCTACCGCGACATCCGGACCTACGGCCAACGCGAGGATCTATACCACGAGGCCAGGCGCAAGGGAGTGGTCTTCATCCGCTTTGATCTGGAGAATAAGCCCACAGTGGAGCAATCAGAAGGCAAGCTGGATGTACGGGTCAGAGATCATATCCTGCAACGCGAGCTCATCCTGGAATCGGACCTGGTGGTCCTGGCTTCCGCCATAGCCCGACCTAGCGAAGAGCCCCTGGCCCAGATGTACAAGCTCCCTGTAAACGAGGACAACTTCTTCATGGAGGCCCACGCCAAGCTCCGACCCGTGGAGTTCGCCACGGACGGGATCTTTCTGGCCGGCTTGGCCCACTACCCCAAGCCCATCGAGGAGAGCATCGCCCAGGCCCAGGCCGCCGCATCTCGAGCGGCAACGGTCCTCTGCAGGGAACAGTACACTGTGGAAGGGTTGGTCAGCCGGGTAGACGAGGCCCTGTGCCGCGGCTGCGGGGAGTGCGAACAGGCCTGCCCCTACAACGCCATAGCTGTGGAGGAGGTCGAGCCAGGGCAATATCGGGCCAGGGTTCGCGCTGCAATGTGCAAGGGCTGCGGGGCCTGCGCCGTGGCCTGTCCCACCGGCGCGGCGTCTGTGTACAACTTCGAGGAGCAAACCATCCTGAACATGATGCAAGCGGCCCTGAACTGAGAAAAAACTCCAACCTCGGGGACAAGAATCATGAGCGAAGAGTTCAGCCCCAACATCATAGCCTTCGCCTGCAACTGGTGCGCCTATGCCGCGGCGGATCTGGCCGGAGTGAGCCGGTTCCAATATCCGCCCAACCTGCGCATTATCCGTGTTATGTGCTCCGGACAGGTCAACCCCAACTTTATTCTCAAGTCCCTGGAGGAAGGCGCGGACGGCGTTCTCGTGGCGGGCTGACACATTGGGGACTGCCATTACCTGGACGGTAATATAAAGGCGGAGCGGATGTTCGAGCAAACCCGGGACCTGGTAAAGCTTCTGGGGATTGCCCCGGAGAGGATCCGTCTGGCCTGGGTCTCCTCTGCTGAGGCGAACCGGTTCGCGGAGGTGGCCCAGGAGTTCACCCAAACTATTCAGGCCCTGGGGCCGGCGAACTTGAGCCAGGCCCGCCAGGCGAGCCACGCAACATAGACCAGGGAGAGACACGCCCAGGCCCGAAGGCGGCGCGCCGCCGGACAGAACGGGCAAACCGTGCGGCGAGGTAAGATTATGAACAAGGACGTGCTCATCATAGGCGGAGGGATCGCCGGAATTCAAGCCGCCCTGGACCTGGCGGAGATGAACTTCCAGGTCCATCTTGTGGAGAGGCTACCCAGCATCGGGGGCAAGATGGCCCAACTGGACAAGACCTTCCCCACGAACGACTGTGCCATCTGAATCCTTTCGCCCAAGATGCTGGATGTCGGTCGGCATCCCAACATAGAGCTCCTGGCCTACAGCGAGGTGGAGAACCTAGAGGGCGAGGCAGGCGACTTCACCGCAACCATACGCAAGAAGGCCCGCTATGTGGACGAGGACAAGTGCACCGGCTGCGGGGAATGTACCCAGAAGTGCCCCACCACGGTGGAGGATGCCTTCAACGAAGGGCTTGCCACCCGCAAGGCCATCTACAGCTGGTTCGCCCAGGGCATTCCCTCCACCCACACCATCGATCCGGATCACTGCCGCCAATTGCAGGGCAAGAAATGCGGGGTCTGCCAGAAGACTTGCAAGGCCGAAGCCATCAACTTCGAGCAGACGGACCAGTTCCTGGAGCGCAAGGTGGGCGCGGTCATCGTGGCCACGGGGTACACGGTGTTCGATCCCTCCCGCATCCCGGAATACCGCTATCGCGATCTGCCCAACGTGGTCACCGCCATGGAGTTCGAGCGCATGCTCTCGGCAAGCGGCCCCACTGCCGGTCATCTGGAGCGGCCCTCGGACAGGGCGGTCAAGAACGAGATCGGCGACCTGGAGAAACAACTGAACAAGGCCCGGAAAACCCTGGACAAGTACGAAAAGGACCGTGGGATGGATTCCGCCGAGGTCCATGGCCGGTTTACCCGCGGCGAGCTCGCCGAGGAGGAAGAGCTGACCAAATGGGCCCAAAAATACGAGGACTACCAGGCCATCAACAGTCGGCTAGAGAGCTTGAAGGCCAGGGCCGAGGAATTCGAGGACGCGCGTAAGCTCGCTTTCATCCAGTGTGTAGGCTCCCGGGATCTGCGCTTCTATCCCTTCTGCTCCGGGTACTGCTGCATGCACTCCATCAAGGAGGCCATAATCGCCCACGAGCACGAGCCGAGCACCCAGTCCACAATCTTTGGCATGGATATCCGGGCTGTGGGCAAGGGCTTCGAGGAGTACAAGCTGCGCGGGCAAAGCAACGCGAACATCACCTGCCGCCGGGCCCGGGTGGCGGAAATAGACTCCGGCAAGCGGGACAATCCGGTGGTGGTGTATGAGGACACCCTCCAGCAGAAGGTCAAGCGCGAGGAGTTCGACCTGGTCGTCCTGGCCACCGCCTGCGCCCCTCACAACGGGATCAGGGAGCTGTCCGGCACACTGGGCCTGGAACTGGACCAATACGGTTTTTTAAAGACACAGGCCTCGCATCCCCTGGACTCAACCAAGGCCGGAGTCTTCGTTTGCGGCTGCACAAACAGTCCCATGGACATCCCGGAATCCGTGGCCCAGGCCTCCAGCGCCGCAGCCCGCACTGTCCAGATCCTTACCGGACTGGACAAAGCGGACTCCCGGCAGGCCGTGGAAGAGGCGTCGTGACGGAGGTCGGATATCAGAGATCAGAGGTCAGAGATCAGAAGTTGAAGGTCGCATACACTGATCATCCAAGCACTGAATCACTTACCAAGCGACTCACTGACTCACTGATTTACCGACTCACAAATACGCCCCCTTCAACAGAAACGCAGAACGGCTGAACGCAAAACGCTTAAACGATCGGTGGCGATATGAGCGAAGAGAGTCGGGACAGTAAACAGCAGGACCTGCGAATCGGAGTCTTTATCTGCGACTGCGGATCCAATATAGCCGGTCATCTGGACTGCAGCGCGGTCACGGAGTACGCAGCCTCGCTGCCCGGCGTGGCCTTTGCCAAGGAAAACCTCTACACCTGTTCCGAGTCCGGGGTGGTAGAGATTAAAAAGGCCATACAAGAGCATGACCTTAACCGCGTGATTGTGGCCTCCTGCTCCCCGCGAACGCACCAGCCTCTGTTCGCCTCCTCCTGTGCCGAGGCCGGGCTGAATCCCTACCTCTTCGAGATGGTGAACATTCGCGACCAATGCTCCTGGGTCCATATGCAGGAGACGGACAAGGCCACGGAAAAGGCCAAGGAGCTGATACGCATGGCCGTGGCCAAGTGCGCCCTCCTGGAGCCTCAGCAGGACATCGAGTCCTCCCTGGATCGGCGGGCTGTGGTCATCGGCGGAGGTGTGGCTGGGATGTCCGCTGCAGAAGCCATGGCCGGAATGGGCATGGAGGTGGTCCTGGTGGAGAAGGAGCCGCGCCTGGGCGGGCTTCTCCGGAATCTGAACCGGATCGGGCCGGAGGGGACTCCTGCCGCGGAACGGGTCAAGGAGTTGGTGCGCTCCGTTCAGGAAAAAGAGAACATCACCCTCCACCTGGAATCCGAGGTCACTAGTGTGGGCGGATACATCGGCAACTACCAGCTCACCATCCAGCCCGTCTCGGGTCAGGCCGTTCAGGAAACCGCGGGCTGCATCGTGGTGGCCACCGGAGCGGTGCCCTGGACTCCTTCGAGCGGGGAATACGGTTACGGGGAGGCAAGTGTGATCACCCAGATGGAGCTGGAGCAGCGCCTTGCCGACGAGTCCTTCACCCCGCCGGACAGGGTAGTCATCCTGCAGTGCGCCGGGGCCCGCTGCGAGGAGCGGCCGTACTGCTCCCGCATCTGCTGTCTGACCGGAGTGAAGAACGCCCTGCTCCTCAAGGAGATGAGCCCGGAAACAGAGGTGCACATCCTCTACCGGGACATGCAGATGTACGGCACGGGCAAGGAGAGCATGCTCTGGGAGGCCCGCGGCAAGGGCATTGCCTTCCATGTCTACCATCCCGATCAGGGGCTGCAGGTGCAATCCGACAGGATCGCCTTCCACGACAGTCTCCGGGGCGAGGACCGAGAAATCCCCTTCGATCTGGCGGTCCTTTCCACGCCCCTGGTGGCCCGGGACAACGCGCGTCAGATCTCGCAGATGATGCGGGTGCCCACGGACCAGAACGATTTTTTCCTCGAGGCCCACGCCAAGCTGCGCCCCCTGGATTTTGCCGCTGACGGCATCTTTGTCTGCGGCTCTGCCCGTTATCCCGCCACTGTGGAGGAGGCCAGGTCCCAGGGGATGGGTACCGCCGCCCGGATCGGGACCATCCTGTTCAAGGAGAAGCTCATATCCAGCGCCATCGTGGCGGAGATCGACCCGGAAAGCTGCGTGGGCTGTCTGGGCTGCATCCAGGTCTGCCCCTATCAGGCCATCACTTATGATCCCCAGCAGGGCGTCTGCCGGGTAAACGAGATCCTGTGCAAGGGATGCGGCAACTGTGCCTCGAGCTGTCCATCGCATAGTATTCAGCTCAGGGGATACAAGCCGGACCAGCTCTTTTCCCAGATCAGGGCCTTGGCGGAAGCATAGGAGCGCGATACAAGTCCCCAACTCTTACAGCAATGAGGTAACTCGTCATGAGCCAATCCGATTTCGAGCCCAAGGTGCTTTGCTTTCTCTGCACCTGGTGAGCCTACGCCGCTGCTGACCTGGCCGGGGTCAGTCGGTTTCAGTATCCCAGCAACATCCGGATTGTCCGGGTGATGTGCAGCGGCAGTGTCTCCATGCACCACATGCTGCTCGCTTTCCAGGAGGGGGTGGATGGCCTGCTCGTGGGCGGCTGACACATCGGGGACTGCAATTACCTGTACGGTAATTACTCCGCTAGAAAACGGATCCGCTTCCTCGGGCAGCTGCTTTCCTTCTACGGCCTGGACGAACGTCGGATGCGGACTGCCTGGGTCTCCTCCGCCGAGGCGTCAGAATTCGCCTCGGAGATCAGGGATTTTATCACGGTCTTGAAGGAATTGGGGCCTTCTCCCATGAAAACGAGCCGGATCGAGGCCGCGGCCTGATACCAGCCTGCCGCTGCCGCGGAGGCAATCCGGAATCAACACCCAGAAACGCGGATAGAGCATGATCGAACAGGTTCAGCAGAAAGTGAGAGAACTCCTGGAAGCGGGCACGATCCAGGGCTTTCTCGGACTACGGGAACAAAACGGCCATATCGGTCCCTATCTCTTCCAGGACCCCGAGGATCTGGAGGGAATGTCCCTGGGCGACAGGGAAAGACCGGGTGACACGCGATACCCCTTGAGCAAGCTCTTGCTCACCCTGGCCAGAAACTATCCCCAGGCCAGCTTGGGGATCCTGGTGCGCGGCTGCGACGAGCGGGCTGTAAATGCCCTTGTCGCCTGGAACCAACTGGACCAGGACAAGGTAGTCCCAGTGGGCCTGGCCTGTCCTCAGGAGCTGGCGGAAGAGTGCGAGTGCGAGAGGCCCTACCCCGAGGATCCGGTTGCCGGGAAAAAGACCGAGCCCGTCGCTTTCGCCTCCGTCGCCAGGCTGCAGGAACTTGAGCCCTCCGAGAGAATGCGCTACTGGCTGCGGGAGTTCGACAAGTGCGTCAAGTGCTACGGTTGCCGCGACATCTGCCCTGTCTGCTTCTGCCGCGAATGCAGTCTGGAGGACCAGCACCTGATACGGACCCACAACCTTCCGCCGGAGAATCCGGTTTTTCATCTCACTCGAGCTGTGCACATGGCGGGCAGATGCATAGACTGCGGCCTCTGCGAGCAGGCCTGCCCTGCGGAGATACCTCTCCGGATCCTGTACAAGAAGGTGGGCCAAATCATGGAGGAGGAGTTCTCCTACCACTCGGGCGAAACCACGCAAAAATCCCCGCTTCAGATCGCGGACAATCAATAGGGACAAGGACAGGCAACACCACACTCCGCGCCGAGGGAGACATGGAATACAAGAATATACTCACCACCTGCACCTACTGTGGCTGTGGGTGCAATTTCTACCTAGAAAATCTCGACGGCAGCCTGACAGGAACTATCCCCTGCAAGACGAGCCCGGTAAACGAGGGGAAGCTCTGCATCAAGGGATGGAATGCCCACGAGTTCGTCCAGAGCGATCAGAGGCTCACCTCCCCTCTTATCCGCAGGGAGGGCAAGTTGGTTCCCGTATCCTGGGAGGAAGCCCTGGACTACACCGCATCCGAGCTTAGCTCGATCCGCTCCGAGCATGGACCGGACAGCCTGGCCTTCCTTGCCTCGGCCAAAGCGACCAACGAAGAAAACTTCTTGTTCCAGAAATTCGTCCGTGCCGGGGTGGGTACCAACAACATCGACCACTGCGCCCGTCTCTGACACTCCTCCACAGTGGCCGGTCTGGCCGCAGCATTCGGGAGCGGGGCGATGACCAACTCCATCGGGGATATCGAGGAGGCGGATTGCATCCTCATCACCGGCTCCAACACCACCTCTTCCCATCCCCTTATCGCCGATCGCGTCTACCGGGCGAAGGAGAATGGGGCCCGGGTGATCGTGGCCGATCCCAGGCGAATCCACATCGCCCATATCGCAGATGTCCATGTGCAGCAGAGACTGGGCACTGACGTGGCCCTGCTCAACGGGATCATGCACGTCATCCTGGAGCAGGGCTGGCAGGACCAGGAGTTCATCGCTCAGCGCTGCGAGGGCTTCCAGGCCCTCCGGGACACGGTCAAACAGTATCCCCCTTCCACTGTGGAGGAGATCACCGGAGTGCCCGCACAGGACATAGAGCGGATCGCCGAGATTTACGCCCGTGCGGAGGCCGCCTCCATCCTCTACTGCATGGGGATCACCCAGCACACCACTGGTGTGGACAACGTCAAGTCCCTGGCCAACCTGGCCATGCTCACCGGCAATCTGGGTAGGCCGGGTACCGGAGTCAATCCCCTGCGGGGACAGAACAACGTGCAGGGCGCCTGCGACATGGGCGGGCTGCCCAATGTCTTCTCCGGATACCAGCAGGTGGCCAACTCGGATGCGAACAACAAATTCGCCTCCGCCTGGCAAGCGGATCTTCCGGACAAGCCCGGACTAACCATTCCGGACATGATGGCCGGCCTGGAGGACGGCAGCGTTCAGGGCCTCTTCGTGCTGGGGGAAAACCCCGTCATGAGCGATCCGGACGCCGACCATGTCGGAAAGGCACTCCAAAAGGCCCGCTTCCTCGCGGTCCAGGACATCTTCCTCACCGAGACTGCGCAGATGGCTCACGTGGTCCTGCCCGGAGTCTCCTTTGCGGAGAAGGACGGGACCTTTACCAATACCGAGCGCAGGGTGATGCGGGTCCGTCAGGCGGTGGATCCGGTAGGCGATGCCCGGCAGGACTGGGAAATCATTCAGCAGCTAAGCAACCGCCTCGGCTATCCCCTGGACTACTCCTCCCCGCAAGAGATCATGCAGGAGATCGCCGGGCTCACTCCGTCCTACGGCGGGATCACCTACGATCGCCTTGAAGGGCACGGTCTGCAGTGGCCCTGTCCGGACTCCGAGCATCCGGGAACGAAAATCCTGCACCAGGAGCGCATCGCACGTGGCCTGGGACTCTTCCATGCAGTAGAGTATCAGCCCCCTGCGGAGAGCGTGGACGAGAAATATCCCTACTGGCTAACCACGGGTCGGATATACACCCATTACCACACGGGAAGCATGACCAGGAATTCCCCCACTCTTGAGCGCGAGGCCCCGGAAGGCTGGATGGAGATCCATCCCCAGGAGGCGCAAAAACTCGGGGTGAGCACAAATGACAGGGTTCGGATAGTCTCCAGGAGAGGGAGCGTGGAGGCCGCGGCCTTTGTGACTGAAGACATCAACCCGGGCACTGTCTTTATTTCCTTCCACTTCGCGGAGAGTAACGCCAACATCCTGACCAACCCCGCCACCGATCCCGTTGCCAAAATTCCGGAGTACAAGGTCTGCGCCGTGAGCCTGGAGAAGGCCGCCTAGAGCCAGTTCTTCCCCTATTTGACCGGGGTTCTAATCCGAGCCCCGGTCCCTCTTCTTTCCCCCACTCACAACAGCCTAATCTTTCAACGGCAGGGCTGAATGTATTTACATCCCACTCAATCTATGCTCTCCTATAAATCATAATTCCCTTATTTCGAACAAAAAACGCGCCCCTGGTATAAGGAGCGTACGTCCTCAACAAAGGAGAAAGTTATGAGCGGCACACCCAAGCACTATCAAAGGCTGCGGGAAAACTATCCTGCCGTTATGGACGCGGTGGGCCATCTGGGCAAGACTGTCCGCGACTCCGGACCACTCCAAGAGAAAGATATCCAGTTAATTCAACTCGCGGCCGCTACCGCTGTTAAATCGGAGGGCGGTGTGCACAGCCATGCGCGCCGGGCGCTGGAGGCCGGGGCCTCTTCCGAGGAAGTGCGGCATGCCCTGCTTGTTCTCATTTCCACCCTGGGCTATCCCAACGTTGCCGCCGCCCTGTCCTGGATAGAGGATGTCACGGAAGAGAGTTAGGGCTCCCTTCCGGCTCTAGTGGATGATTTTGCGGTAGGAATGTGCCCCCTGCTACAAGCGCAACCCCAGCTGGGTTACGGAGTGGAGGCGCCAGCTGCTAGGATGTTCGAACGGGCTGAGCAAGCTCCTCGATGTTAACCCCAGGATGTGCTGTGGCAAACCCGAGCATACAGAGAGCTCCCGAGCTGGATTGCTTCACATAAAGGTCCTGCTGCCCAGAAAGATATCCGGCATGGTCGCCTCGGACTTGATGGTTACCACCGGGCACGACGCCTGGAGGATGACGTACTGGGCCAGGGACCCCATGACGAACTTACCCACCCTGGATTTTCTCTCCACACCGACGATGATCTCGTCGATCTCGTTCTCCTCTGCGAAACTCACCACATCCTCCCCCCTGGACAATTGCCGGATCAAAAGGTGAGTGTGGCAGGTAATGCCTGCTTGGTTCATCTGTTGCTCCACCTCCCAGAGAGCTTTTTCCGCTTCCTCCACGAGGGGGATATCCTTCTCCGTTTTCGTCCTCTGCGCGGAAGTCACTACATGCAGCGAACCCTGGAAGGCAATGGCATGCTGTTTGGCCAGCTCCAATGCGTTTGCCGAGGATTTGGATTGGCTGTTGTAGGGCACCAGGATTTTCATTGCCCGTTCTCCTTTGAGCTTCATTAAGATGTGTCACTAGCACCGTACAGTCTCTTTACCTCATCTCTGTCAATGGAGCCGTCCTCAGTTTTGGGCAGCGAGGAGGCGAAGGTTATATAGCGCGGCTTCTTGTATCCGGCTATACGGCCTGCGACGAAATCACTCAGCTCCTTCTGTTCTACCTCGGCTCCCTCCTCGAGCACACAGATCGCCTTGATCCCTTCCCCGAAACGCGGGTCTGGCACACCGATAACAGATACTTCCCGGACCCGGGGATGCTCCAGTATCGCTTTCTCCACCTCCACAGGGAATACATTCTCCCCTCCGGACTTGATCAGCTCTTTTTCCGCCCTGCGTCCCATGAAGAAAAGATAACCCTGTTCGTCCATCTTTCCCATGTCCCCGGTGTGATGCCAGCCCTCCCGAAAGATGTTCTGGGTGATCTCCGGTTGATTCCAGTATTCACGAAAAACGAGTGGGCCGCGGACCACGATTTCTCCTTTTTCTCCTACAGCAACCTCCTGATCGTATTCGTCCACGATGGCCAGGTTGACCAGGGGAAGCGGCCTTCCCGCAGATCCGGGTTTGTTCCGGTTAGGGGCCATGCTGAGCAAGCCGGAGGTCTCCGTCTGTCCGTAGATAGCATAGAAGAGGCAGCCGGTCTTTTGCTCGAAGGCCTCTATGGTCTCCTGTTGATCAATCCCCAGAACACACCGCAGGGAAAGTTTCTCCGTCCCGTATGCTTCGAACTCGCTGAGCAGACTGCTGAGCATGGGAGGAAAAGTGCCCAGCAGGCTGACTTCCTCCTCCCGAATGAGCCTGGCCGCCTCTTGGGCCTCGAAGCTGGGCTGGATAACATTCCTGCCCCCGGCGAGTAGAACGGCTGTAGCCAGATTGATCCCCATGATGTGGTACAGGGGCAACATATTCAGATAGGCATCCCTCGGGTCCAGAGCGAATTCGTTCATCACTTGGAGGGCGTTCAGGATCATGTTGTGCTGGGTCAGGACGCCGCCTCTGGGCTTTCCCTGCACCGCAGCGGTATGGATGATCAGGAAGGGGTCGTCCCCGCTGGCTTGCGGACCCGGAGGGCTCTGCTGGCTCAGGAGGTCTTCGTATGCGGTCCCTTCCTCGCCCATGTCCGGCCCAAGGCGGATAAGACCCTGCACGGCGCTGTGCTCCCGGCGCAGGGAACGCGCTGTTTCACCGTGCTCAGGGTCCGCTGCGATTGCCGCAGGACTGGTATCCTCTAGGATGTGGCTCATCTCTTCCCAGGAGAGCCTCCGGTTGATGGGGACCAGGATCATGCCGATCCTGGCGGCGGCTCCGAATAGGGTCAGAAAGCGGTAGGTGTTTTGACCAAGAATGGCCAGACGGTCCCCGGCAGCGAGTCCCAGATCCCTAAGACCGGCGCTCAAGGCCTCGGTTTCCCGGAAAAACTCGGCGTGGGTGAGACTCCCGCCGTCCCAGCGCAGGGCCACCTCACCACCGTGAAGTGATGCGGTGCGACGCAACATATCGAAAAAGGTATGGCTATGCACAGGCATGACTGGGCTCCTGAAAGGATGGGCTTTCATGTTACCGGACCGCCCCGCGGTCGAGAGGGCGGGACGGTCCGGCGTGCGCCGCAATTTCCGAGAAAGAGCCAATCAATCTTGGGGATAGGTTCCCTCAAAGGATACAATCTCCGAGACGCCGTCCGCCTGGAAATTAACCCTGCCCTGCTTGACCTGGACAGGCACTTGCAATTTGGGGACCTTGGTCCACCAACGCTTCAGGGCTTGTGGCGCGCTCCAGCCCTTCTCCTCCAATTGTTGGGCGCTGGCTACCTTCAGGCTCAGGATGGATTGGCGAACGGTGATCATGGTATTGCTGCGGATATGGTCTGTGCCCTTCGCCGGAATCCAGTATTCGTCCTGATTGTTCATGGTCTTCAGGGTGAACCCCTCAAAGGCGATGCTGTAGGTCAGGCTGGAGATCTTGACCGGATAGGGGTTGGGGTTTTTCACTTCAAAGAGGAAGCTCATGGGCAGCGGTGCCCCGCGATTCCCTGCCTCACCCATGGTCGGCTCGATTCCCTTGGAGTAATACCAGAATCCGTCGTATTGCGGCACCTGGAAGGAGGCGAGACTAACCTCGGGCTTTTTAAAGTTGGAGGCCGAAGGCTTTGTCTTCTTCATCCCGGCGCAGGCGGACAAAATCAGGGCCGCTGCCAGAAGCAGGACAAAAGTGGCGGCCGTGCTATATCTCATGTCGTCCCTCCCTTGGCTTGAGTTGGTTTCCATAAAGAAACAACAAGAAGGAGATTAGAACACCTTCATATTTCGGGTTCCTTCTTTCTCTAAAAGAAGAAGTGCACCTAGTTCCTTCCGGAAAATATAATATTAACCAGCGGGAACTAAGTGAGCCATCGTTTCTTGCGTTTATAGTGCTTGATGTTGCGGAAACTTTTCCCGCCCTTCTCGCTCAAACCTAGATAGAAGTCCTTGATGTCCTCGTTCTCCCACAGCCTGTCCGAGTAATCGTCCATAACGATCCGGCCGTTCTCCAGGATATAGGCGTAGGAGGACACGGTCAGAGCCAGTTTGGCGTTTTGCTCCACAAGGAGGATGGATATCTTCTCCTCTTCGTTCAGCTTATGGATAATGCTGAATATCTCCTGAATGAGCATCGGGGCCAGACCCATGGAGGGCTCGTCCAACAAGAGCAGCTTGGGCTCCGTCATCAGGGCCCGGCCCACCACGAGCATCTGCTGCTCCCCTCCGCTTACAAAGCCGGCTGTTTCTCCGCGCTTGTCGTAGAGCCGGGGAAAATAGCGGTACACCAGGTCCAGCCCGTCCTTGACCGAGCCGGTTTTGCGCAGGTGCGCCCCTACCTTGAGGTTATCCTCCACGCTCAGGTGCTCGAAGACCTTGCGACCCTCGATGACCTGGATGATGCCCTGTTTGGCGATATCCGCGGCCTGGGAATTATGGATCCGCCGGCCTTCGTAGTCGATGGATCCGTCCGTGACCTTGCCGTCTTCCGTGGCCAGAAGCCCGGAGACCGCTTTCAGGGTGGTGCTCTTGCCCGCGCCATTGGCTCCCAGCAGAGCCACCACATTACCCCGTGGCACGGATACAGAAACCCCTTTCAGAGCCAGGATAACCTCGTGGTATCTGACCTCGATGTTCTGTATGTTAAGGATGGATCCGTTCTGGTCCAACACTATCCTCCTTGTGGTTTCTCTCCACTCTTTTCAGGCCACTAGTAGCCCAGCCACTCCTTTTCCCACTTCTTGGGCCAGCGCTTCTTCAGATTGACCACCTCTACCGTGTCGAAGCTGCCGTCCTTCCACTCCTGGACCCGGACCTTGCCCGTGGGCCGGTGATCCTCTGCGGAAAAGGAGACTGCCGCGGCACCCAGACCGATCTCGTAGTTATCCATAGTCTCCAAGCCTTTCTTGAGGATGGTCTCCCCGGTGATCTTTCCGGCCTCGTCCGCCCTTTCCAGGGCCTCCTTGAGGATAAGGGCATTGGCCCAGGCCTGGACCGTGGGCTTGAACCGCTCCTCCAGCGGCGTGCCGGGGTGATACTTCTTGGCCGCCTTCTCTACCATGTCCATGTTCTTAAAGTCCTGCCCGAATTCCGCGCAGGGGGCGGCGCCCATGACCCCTTCCGCTGCTTTGCCTGCCAGCCGGTGGAGGTTATCGTTGAAAGCCCAGATGTTCAGGATCCAAGTAGCGCCCAGGTCCAGGGCAGCGGCGTCCTTGATTGTCGCCGCGGCGGACATGGAGGTATTCCCGTGCCAGACCACGTCCGGATCCTGCTTCTTCATGGCCATGATCTGGCTCTTGGTATCCAGGGCGGTCAGGGAAAC
>JAIPEP010000035.1 GCA_021737085.1 Desulfohalobiaceae bacterium
TCCTGGTGGCCAGAGTGGAGGGGCAACACCCGAACCCATTCCGAACTCGGAAGTTAAGCCCTCCAACGCCGATGATACTGCGGATTTGATCCGTGGGAAAGTAGGTCGCTGCCAGGGCTCTTTTTTTATGTACCGTTCCGCGTTCAGGGTTCCCCGTTCCCCGTTCAGCGTTTAGGGGACGGCGTTCCCGGCTAGTGTGCCGGAGAGAGCAGCACGTGAGCCACGCGAAAGCCCCCTGCCTGACCATTTACTTTTGACTTTCTACTTTTTACTCATCACTCATCACTGTCACGACTCACCAGTTACACATCAACGTACAAAAAGTCCCGACCGGAGAGACATCCGGCCGGGGCTTTCTTGTTTCCATGGTGCGTGAACCGATTAGAGCTGGTATCCGGTCTCGCTGTGTTGGCTGATATCCAGGCCCTGTTCTTCTTCTTCTGCGTCTACGCGGAGGCCGACAAGGGCGTCCACAATCTTGAGAATGATGTAGGTCACCACGGCGACAAAGGCGAAGGTGGCGATCACGGATACAAACTGGATGCCCAACTGGGCGGGGTTGCCGAAAAAGAGTCCGTTCGCTCCCCCGCTATTGACTGCAGTGCTGGCGAAAAGCCCTGTGGCGAGGGCGCCCCAGACACCCCCCAGGCCGTGGATGCCCACCACGTCCAGTGAATCGTCGTATCCCAGCTTGGCCTTGAGCAGAACTCCCCCGTAGCAGACCGCTCCTGCAATGAAGCCGAGGAAGAGGGCGCTGACAGGGCCGACGAATCCGGCTGCCGGAGTTATCGCGACCAGCCCTGAAATGGCCCCGGATGCCGCGCCGAGGGTGGTTGGCCTGCCCTGGTGCAGGGTTTCCATCAGTAACCAGCCGAGTATTCCCATGGAGGCGGCGGCATGGGTCACCACAAAGGCATTGACGGCGATTCCGTCCACTGCCAGCGCGCTTCCGGCATTGAAACCGAACCAACCGAACCAGAGCAAAGCGGCTCCGAGGATGGTCAGGGGCAGATTATGGGGAAAGAAGGCCCGTTGGCCGAAACCCTTCCGCGGGCCGATCACCAGGCAGGCCACAAGGGCGGCTGTTCCGGAGCTCATGTGCACGACCGCTCCTCCCGCGAAGTCGAGGGCGCCCATGGCCCCCATCCAGCCGCCACCCCAAACCCAGTGGCACAATGGGCTGTACACAAAGGTGACCCAAAGGACGGCGAAGAGGACGAAGGCGCCGAACTTCATTCTTTCGGCAAAACCGCCGGTGATCAAGGCCACGGTGATAACCGCGAACATGCACTGGAAGATCATGAATATGTATTCGGGGATGGTGCCCACTCTAGAATCGATGCCGATGCCGGAAAGCCCGAAGAATTCTAACCCTCCGACCATTCCGGCCAGCGACGGGGAGAAGGCCAGGCTGTAGCCCCAGAGCATCCAGACCAGGCTGACCAGCCCGATGGCGGTAAAGCTCTGCATAATGGTACCCAGGACGTTCTTGGAGCGGGTTAGCCCCCCGTAAAAGAGACCCACTCCGGGGGTCATGAGCATGACCAGTGCTGCGGAGACAATGATAAAGAGAGTGTCCACATGGTTCATGAGGAAAGTCCTCCTTCTCTTGTGATACGTCCATGGTTCTCGCGTTGAAAAAAGAGGTTATGGGGAAAATAGAGTCCGTTTTGAGGTGTTGCTGCAAAATTTCGGTTCGCTTTTCCGCATTTTGGGGCTGTGATTTTGTCTCTGTTTCGGTTCATAGGGCCTCCTCACCGGTCTCCCCGGTGCGGATGCGCACTGCCCGCTCTACAGGGGAAACGAATATCTTGCCGTCCCCGATGGAGCCACTGCTGGCCCTGTTCCGTATGGTGTCCACGACCTCCTCGGCGCGGTCCTGGGGCACAACCACCTGGATGGCGATTTTGGGCAGAAAATCCACCACGTATTCCGCTCCCCGGTAGATTTCCGTGTGACCCTTCTGGCGTCCGAATCCCTTACATTCAGTGATGGTAATCCCGGTGACTCCCATCTCCACAAGGGCGTCGCGGACGTTGTCTAGCTTGAACGGCTTGATGATCGCTTCGATCTTTTTCATGGACTCCCCCTTTTTGGGATGCGTGTAGAAAAAGTCCTTGCCTCCATGGGAGAAGAAAAGCAATTTCTCTGCCAGTTTCATGGTTTTCTAATATTCCTTTGTTTTTGTTGAATTTTTGTTTTAAGCGCTTTAGAAAAATATTTATAGCCTATAAAAAATGTTACTAAATTGTATCGTAAAAAGGATAAAAGAGGATGCACTGAGCGGAAGGAGAGGTAGGCTGTTTAGAGGAAGAGGACAAAAGGGGCCTCGGCAGCCCCTTGGAAGGCTTTTTCAGTTGATTTTTAGCCAGAGCATGTTGGCTGTTTCGCTTCCTGGATTTTTCCATTGGGAGGGCATTTCAGTCCTCAGGTGGATGGAATCCCCCGCCTCAGCCGCGTACTCTGAGCTTCCCGCCACCAGCTCTAGCCTGCCGGCAAGGACATAGCCGGACTCCTCCCCTGCAAGGATCTTAGGAAAAGAAGCAAACGACACAATCGTGTGTCACGGTTTTTGATGACACAAATTCGTGTCGAGCTTTGTTTATTTAACTTACCGAAATTATGGGATCTAATGGAAAAATTCTAGAGAGCGATACATTTACGGCACAAGATTGTTTCACCATTCAAGGCAAGAGAACGGGCTTTTGGGGCGAGCGACAACGGGTTCTCCTGGATTTTCTCAATTGGCGGGAGCGGAGAATGTGTCGCCAGCTATTGGCAAAAGTGTTGCAAATTTGAGGGGTACCCGTAATGAACTAGCGACGTTGCCGGGGCCCCCGGATAGGTTCCCGGCACACTGAGCAAAAAGGAGAGTGATGCTCTATGTGTCGTCTTTTCGCCATTCAGAACAGTGAGCCGGAGAGCCCCATGGCCGCGATGCGGGCCATGGACGCCATGCGAGAGGGCCACGACGGCTCCGGCGTAGGGCTCTATCTCACCGATCTGGGCGGGGTTTTCGGAGAAATGAAAGGATTGCCCATCCTGTCCGGTATCTTTACCCGACAGGGCCTGAAGCGGCTGGATGAGTACATGATTGGGTTGGGTTTCACCACCAGGCATCGGCTGGCGATCAAGCCCTCCAAAAGGCCTCCGCCCGGAGTTCCGCAAAGGGATCACTATGTGGTACGGGCCTACGATTATCCCGAAGACTGGAAGGAGTTCTCAGAGGCGGAAAACCGGGACAGGCTGATGCGCACCCGGCTGGCCCTGCGGGAGATGGGTCAGGAAAACGGAGACATGATCGTTTTCAGCTTCTGGCCCGATACGGTCATGCTCAAGGAGATCGGCGATCCCATGAGTGTGGCCGAGCACCTCGGCCTGGACGACCTCGGCTTCTCGGCCAGGGTGATCATGGCCCAGGGCAGGCAGAACACCAATTACGCCATCAATCTCTACGCCTGCCATCCCTTTTTCCTGCAGGGCGTGGCCAGCATGACCAACGGGGAGAACACAGCCTTCGTGCCCATCAAGGAATTCCTGGAGTCCAGGGGGTTTCCTGGGTACAGCGGCTATCAGTCCGACTCCGAGGTCTTAACCCATATCCTTCACTATACCCTGAACTATCTGGGGCTGGGGCTTCAGGCGTACAAGCACGTGATTACACCGCTGCAGAACGAGGAGTTCGACAGGCACCCCGACGGGGAGTTCCTGCGCCGGCTCAAGCGAAGCTGCCGCAGGCTCATCATCGACGGCCCCAACTGCACCATCGGCTGCCTGCCGGACAACACCCTGTTCATGGCCCAGGACCGCAAGAAGCTGCGGCCCGGGGTCGTGGGAGGCCGACCGGGCCGCTACGCCTTCTCCTCGGAGTTCTGCGGCCTGGAGGCCGCCCTGCCGGAGAAGGAGAACGAATACTTCCAGCCCATGCATCTGGATACTGCCATGGTCGGCCCGGATGCCCAGGAGGTGCGCACATGCTCTCAAATGGATCCATTGCTCCAAGCTCACTAGGCCCTAAGGATCTGCCCTGGCAGATCCGCTGGAGCCAACAGAAGTGCACCCTCTGCGGCCGCTGCACAGCGGTGTGCCCCGTGCACGCCATCGATCTCGGCGTGTTCCGGCAGCGCAGCGTCAAGCCCCATTTGGGGCTGCAGCAGCCGCCGGGCACCGACTACCGGATCTACTACGGGATCCGGCAGAAGACCGACCCGGCCTACGCCTGCATCGGGTGCGGCATGTGCAGCCAGGTATGCCCCAATGAGGCGATCATGCCCTACCATAATGACGAGCCGGACAAGCTGCGCTTCCACATGGACCGGGGCGGCCAGCCCATGCGCCGCGGAGGGCGCCGCAACGACCCCGGGGGCGTCCTGGACCAGATCAAGTTCACCCGGATCTCCATGCTCACCGACCCGGCCCTGGACGCGGGGCGGCACGAATTCGAGCTAAGCACATTGCTGGGGCGCATCCTCTCCCCGGAGGAGCAGCTTACGACCTATCGGGAGCAGGGCTGGGAGCCTCCGGTGCGGGAAATCTATCCCTTGATCATCGGCAGCATGTCTTTTGGCGCCCTGTCCCCCAATATGTGGGAGGGGCTGATGATGGGCGTGGCCTACCTCAACGAGGAGATGGGCATGCCCGTGCGCATGGCTACGGGAGAGGGCGGCTGTCCCCCCCGGCTGCTGCGCTCGCGGTTTTTGAAGTACGTGATCCTGCAGATCGCAAGCGGGTACTTCGGCTGGGACCAGATCATCCACGCCCTGCCGGAGATGAAGGAGGACCCCTGCGCCGTGGAGATCAAGTACGGCCAGGGCGCCAAGCCAGGGGATGGCGGGCTGCTCATGTGGTACAAGGTGAACAAGCTCATCTCCGCCATCCGCGGCGTGCCCATGGGGGTCAATCTCCCCAGCCCGCCCACGCACCAGACCAAGTACTCCATCGAGGAGGCGGTGGCCAAGATGATCCAGTCCATGTCCATGGCCTGGGGCTTCCGCGTGCCGGTCTATCCCAAGATCTCCGGCACCTCCACCGCCCTGGCGGTGCTGAACAACCTCTCCCGCAACCCCTACGCCGGGGCCATGGCCATCGACGGCGAGGATGGAGGAACAGGAGCGGCGTACAACGTCTCCATGGACCACATGGGGCATTCCATCGCCAGCAACATCCGCGACTGCTACCTCAACCTGGTCAAACTGGGCCAGCAGAACGAGATACCTCTCTTCGCGGGGGGAGGAGTGGGCAAGCGCGGGAACCTGGCGGCCAATGCCGCAGCCCTGATCATGCTGGGCGCCAGCGGGGTGCAGTCCGGGAAGTACGTCATGCAGGCGGGTGCGGGCTGCGTAGGCTCCGAAGCCGGACGCTGCAACATCTGCAACATCGGCCGCTGTCCCAAGGGGATCACCTCCCAGGATCCGCGCCTCTACCGGCGCCTGGACCCGGAAAGGGTGGCCGAGCGGGTGGTGGACTTCTACCTCTCCTTCGACACCGAGCTGCGCAAGATCATGGCCCCGCTGGGCCGCTCCACATCGCTGCCCATCGGCATGTCCGACGCCCTGGGCGTTTCCGACGCCGAGATAGCGGAAAGGCTGAGCATCAAACATGTGGTCTGAATGGTTCCGGGTTCCGCGTTCAAGGTTCCGGGTTTCAGGAAGTCGGAATTTCGAAATCTGAAGGAGTGACGTTTTGAGTCAGGAGCAGGAGAGAGCGATCCAAATCCACGGCGTAGAGGACGGACATCGCCTTGAATCCAGGGTCCTGGAGGAGAGGATGCAGCGGGCCATCGCAGACGGACACACCAGGCTCCGGGTAGAGACCATGGGGCAGCACGGCATTGGGGGCCGGCTCTGGCGGGCGGGGAACCAAGAGGTGGAGGTCACGGTGCAAGGCCCGTCCGGCCAGCGGCTTGGCTCCATGGGCTTCCCCAACACCCTCATCGTGGCCCTGGAGCACGCCTCGGACGACGTGGGCTGGCTCAACGCCGGAGCGGATATCACGGTCCGCGGTCACGCGAGCAACGGCGTGGCCAACGCCATGGCCCAGGGCCGCGTCAGCATCGGGGGCAACATCGGCTCCCGGGGCATGACCATGACCAAGCACAATCCCCGCTTCGATCCGCCGGAGTTGTGGGTGCTCGGCTCCGTGGGGGACTACTTCGCGGAATTCATGGCCGGCGGAGTGGCCGTGATCTGCGGCCACAAGCCCCAGAACCCGGAGAACATCCTGGGCTATCGTCCCTGCGTGGGCATGGTGGGCGGACGGATTTTTTTCCGGGGCCCGCACAAGGGATACAGCCAGGTGGATGCCGAGCTGGTCCCTATCAGTGACGAAGACTGGCAGTGGCTGCGGGACGACCTCGCCGCCTTCCTGGAGCGCATCGGCCGGACCGAGCTCTTGGAGACGCTCGCGGACCGCGAATCCTGGCAGCTTTTGCAGGCCCGCAGCCCCTTCGAGAAGGCTTCCCGCTCCAAGCAGTCCATACAGGCCTTCCGGGAGAACATCTGGGACCGGGAGCTGGGACGGGGCGGTCTTATCGGCGATTTGAGCCAGGCGGACCGCAGCCCCGTACCGGTGATCACCACGGGCGAGCTGCGGCGCTTCGTGCCGGTCTGGGCCAACCGCAAGTACGCCGCCCCGTGCGAGGCCTCCTGTCCCACGGGCATGCCGGTGCAGGAGCGATGGCGCCTCATCCGGGAGGGGCGCGTGGACGAGGGCGTGGATCTGGCCCTGGCCTATACACCCTTTCCGGCCTCCATCTGCGGCTACCTCTGTCCCAATCTGTGCATGCAGGGCTGCACGCGGGGGCAGAACGGCCTGATCCCCGTGGACGTGCCCCAGTTGGGCAAAAGGAGCCTGAAGGCGAAACCCCCGGCCGAGCTGCCGGAAATCACCGGGGCGAGCGTGGCCGTGATCGGCGGCGGCCCAGCGGGCCTGTCTGCCGCCTGGCAGCTGCGGCAAAGGGGTCACAACGCAGTTGTGTTCGATCGGGCCGATCGGCTCGGCGGCAAGATGAGCCAGGCCGTACCCTCCTCCCGCATCCCCGAAGAGGTGCTGCAGTCGGAGCTGGAGCGGATCCGGAATGTCTTGCCCCATGTGCACCTGCAGCAGGAGCTGGGGCCCGAGGATATACAGCAGCTGAAGCAGGACTACGACTACGTGGTCCTTGCCGTGGGGGCCCAGCAGGGGAAGAAGCTCCCTGTTCCCGGAAGTGAGCGGCTCCTGCCGGCGCTGGAGTTTTTGCGCCACAGCCGCAAGGGCCGCGCGGAAGTGGGCCGGCGCGTGGTGATCATCGGAGCGGGTAACGTGGGCTGCGACGCGGCCACCGAGGCCAAACGCCTGGGCGCCGAGGAGATTACCCTTGTCGATATCCAGGAGCCGGCCTCCTTCGGCAAGGAGCGGCGTGAGGCCGAGGAAGCCGGGGCCGTCTTCCGCTGGCCCGTCTTCACTCAGGAGGTGTGCGAGGACGGAGTGCTTCTGACCTCCGGAGAGCTTATCCCCGCGGACACGGTGCTCGTCTCCGTGGGTGACCAGCCGGAGACTGGGTATCTGCCCGGCTCCGTGGAGCTGGAGGGCGGGTTCGTCCGTGTGGACGAGCAATACCGTACATCCGATCCGGCAATCTTTGCCGTGGGGGATGCCGTCGGCCCGGGGCTGCTCACGGACGCCGTCGGGGCCGGCCGGCACGTGGCCCGCGCCATCGAGGGGCTCCAACAGGGCCGCGACCCAGAGGGCGACAGACGGCCCATGATCGATACTTCCCGGATCAGGACGGAATACTTCGATCCCAGGATCCAGTCCCTGGACGGGATCGACGACTGCTCCAAGCAGTGCGCCTCCTGCGGGGTCTGCCGCGACTGCGGTGTCTGCGCGGCCATCTGTCCCCAGGCGGCCATTTTCCGCGTGGATCTGGGAGCCGACGGCTTCGAAATGCGCGTGGACCCGGAGCTCTGCATCGGCTGCGGCTTCTGCGCCGGGGCCTGCCCCTGCGGCATATGGGAGATGGTGGAGAACGATCCCCTGCCAGAGTAAGGGATTTTTCAAAGGTCTGTGTAACCCGGAAACACAGGCCCATAACCCTTAAGTAAGCTGAAAAGGAGGAAGGTTATGACTACATTTGTTATGGTCGGCAAATACACCATTCAGGCTATGGAAGAAGTCAGTTCCGAAAGGACGAAATCTGTAGAGAATTATATAAAAACATTAGGTGGAAAGATTAAAGATATTTATGTGCTGCTTGGCGAGTATGATCTAGTTTTGATTGTTGAGCTTCCCAGCGAGGAAAAAGCTATACAAGCTTCACTGGGTTTGTCCAAGATCACCAATATAAATTTTACTACCTATCCGGCAATATCAGCGGAAAACTTTGACCAGATGGCCCATGGCTTGGGCATTTGACCTTCTCTTTTTGGCTCGAATGCTTTGCCATGATTGATCTCCTCCCGATTTGCAGGCAAAATTCGGGCATGGAGCAATTCAACTACAACGAGCTCTACGCCCTGTACTCCATATCCCGCACCCTGGCCGGCGGGGAGGAGTTCAAGGAGCAGTTCTCCGGGGTGCTTCAGGTCCTGAGCGATCAGCTGGGCATGCACCGCGGGATGATCTCCGTCCTCGACTTCCAGTCCGGGCAGGCTTGGCTCGACGTGGCCCACCAGATGGATGTGTATCAGGACCAGGTGAGCTACGGGCCGGGAGAGGGGGTCACCGGAAAAGTGGCCCAGAGCGGGCGCCCCATGGCCATCGCCAATCTGGGGAAGGACACCCTCTTCCTGGATCGCACCGGGGCCCGGAAACAGCTTAAACGAGAAGAGCTCGCCTTCCTCTGTGTGCCCATCTTCTATCAGGCCAAGGTCGCAGGGGTCCTCTCTGTGGACAAACTGAGCCGGGAAGTGCAGGACCTGGACCGCGAGCTAGAGCTCTTGTCCGCGGTTGCGGACCTAATGGGCAAGGTGGTCTATTTCCGGGCCGTGGAGGAGGAGAACAGGCGACTGCGGTGGATCCTGGCTGAGTCGCGACGTCCCCGGACAAACATCATCGGGCGGAGCAAGGGGATCCAGGAGGTGCTCCGGATGATCGACCAGGTGGCGGACATAAGCTCCACCGTTTTGATCCAGGGCGAGACCGGAACGGGCAAGGAGCTCGTGGCCAAGGCCCTGCACGAGAACAGCAGCCGGGCGGAGGGTCCCTTTATTCAGATAAACTGCGCCGCCATGCCGGAGAGCCTGCTGGAGAGCGAGCTCTTCGGCCACGAGAAGGGGGCCTTCACCGGAGCCAAGGCCCGGCGCAAGGGCTGCTTCGAGGAAGCCCACGGAGGGACCGTCTTTCTGGACGAGATCGGGGAGCTCTCTCTCCTGGCCCAGGCCAAGCTGCTACGGGTGCTGCAGGAGAAGACGATCCAGCCACTGGGCTCCTCCAGAAGCCGGACCGTGGACGTCCGGGTTCTGGTGGCCACGAACAAGGACCTGGAGGAGGAGGTGCGACGGGGAGAGTTCCGGGAGGATCTCTACTACCGGCTCAACGTGTTCCCCATATTCATTCCTCCTCTGCGGGAGAGGGGCTCGGACATCCTCATGCTTGCGGACTATTTCGTGGTCAAATATTCCGATGAGTTCGGCAAGAACGTGAAGCGGATCTCCACCGCCGCCATCGACATGCTGCTCGCCTATCACTGGCCGGGCAACGTCCGGGAGCTGGAGAACTGCATGGAGCGGGCAGTCCTACTGGCTAGCGGCGACACCATCGAGACGAGCCATCTGCCTCCCTCGCTGCAGATGAAGAGCGAGGGGTCCACAGAGCAGCCGCGAGGCAAGCTGGAGGTCCTGGTGGACAACTTCGAGCGCGATCTCCTGGTGGATGCGCTCAAGGACGCCAAGGGGAACCAGACTCAGGCCGCCCGACTGCTGGGGACCACCAAGAGGGTGGTGCAGTACAAGGTGGCCAAATACGGTATCGACACCCGGCGGTTCCGGGAGAAGGCGTGATCATCCCGTCTTTACCCTCTTCTTTATCCTTAAAGGTCAAACCTAAAACTGGAAACTACTCCTTGCGGCACAGGGTGCCTGGAGGTGCGCATGCGGATCGGCCTGGCGCAGATCAATCCCACTGTGGGGGCCTTCGCCGACAACTGCGAACGGATCCTTAGCTCCGCGGAAAGAGCGGCACGCGAGGGCTGCGACCTTGTGGTCCTTCCGGAGATGGCCCTGGTAGGCTACCCGCCGCAGGATCTCCTGGGCAGAGAGGGCTTTGTTAGTGGGAGCCTTGCCTACTGGCAGCGTATTGCTCAGGCGAGCCGCGATGTGGCCATTCTTTGCGGTGTAGTGGCCCGGAATGAGTCCGGCGCGGGCAAACCCTATCAAAACGCGGCCCTGTTCTGCAGCGGTGGTCGCGTGGAGCGGGTCCTGGCCAGACGACTGCTTCCCTCCTACGATGTCTTTGACGAGGAGCGCTATTTTGAGCCGGGCACCGAGCCGGCATTGCTGGACTTTCGCGGGCTGCGTCTGGGCGTTACCATCTGCGAAGATATCTGGACCCGGGAGCCCTTCGGACCGGGACAGCGCTACCGCAATGATCCGGTACGGGACGTGGCGGAACACGATCCGGACCTTTTGATCAACATCTCGGCCTCACCCTATCATGTGGGAAAACAGGAGAAGATCAATGAGCTGCTCGCTCTCCATGCGCGGGAGCACAAAATACCTCTGCTCTATGTGAACCAGGTGGGGGGCAACGACGAGCTTGTTTTTCATGGCCACAGCATGGTCGTGGACCGCCAGGGCGAAGTAACGAATCTGGGAGCGGATTTCGCTGAGGACCTGGTTCTGTGGGATAGCGACGGATCGAGGGAGAAGGCCTTGTCCGGGAGGCCCGCCACTCAAGAGGCCGAGATCCTGAAAGCCCTGGAGCTGGGCCTGCGGGATTACATCGGCAAATGCGGTTTCAGCCAGGTGGTGCTCGGCCTGAGCGGGGGGATCGACTCCGCAGTGACCGCCTGCGTGGCCGTGTCCGCCCTGGGGCCGGAAAATGTGCGCACCCTGGCCCTGCCGGGTCCATACAACGATCCCGCCAGCCTGGAGCTTTCCCGGGAGCTGGCGGCGAATCTGGGGACCGACTTCGAGGTGATTCCCATTGATGAGCTGTATCACGGCGCGAATCAGGCCCTCGCCCCTATTTTTCAAGGTCGGGGGCGGGACGTGACCGAGGAGAATATTCAGGCCCGGCTTCGCGGCCTCCTGCTCATGGCCGTCTCCAACAAGTTCGGCGAGCTCTTGCTCAACACCGGGAACAAGTCCGAGCTGGCAGTGGGGTACTGCACCCTGTACGGGGACATGAACGGGGGGATCTCCGTTCTGGGGGACGTGCCCAAGACCACGGTCTACGGCATCGCCCGCCTGATCAACGAGGAACACGGCTGGATCCCGGAAGGGATCATTTCCCGCCCGCCGTCTGCGGAGCTCAGCCCCGGACAGAAGGACGAGGATTCCCTGCCACCCTACAGGACTTTGGATGATATCCTCTATGCCTATCTGGAGGAGAATCTGTCCTTGGAGGAGATCGTGGCGAGGGGATACGATCCCCGCACAGTCGAATGGGTGGCTCACCGGATCTACTCCAATGAATACAAGCAAAGGCAGGGGCCGCCGGTCCTGCGCGTAACGAGCAAGGCCTTCCGGATGGGCCGGCGTCTACCCATCGCCCATGGATATCGGGAGACAGGATCCAGGTGACATGAGACAGGACTTCGGCGACTGCAAGGTGGATAGAGGAAGGGCTGGAAAAAAGCGCCAGGGAAAGAAGAAACAGGATGGGAAGCGCAGTAACGGAGATATTGAGATATGAAGAAGATCGAAGCGATCATCAAGCCGTTCAAGCTGGATGATGTGAAGGAGCAGTTGAGCGATCTGGGCCTGCAGGGCATGACCGTGACCGAGCTCAAGGGCTTTGGCAGGCAAAAGGGCCATACCGAGGTCTATCGGGGAGCAGAGTACGTTGTGGACTTTTTGCCCAAGATCAAGGTAGAGGTCACTGTCGAGGACGATCGCGTGGAAGAGGTGATGGAGACCATCTGTAACGCCGCCCGTACCGGCAAGATCGGGGACGGCAAAATCTTTGTCTTGCCCGTGGAAGAATGCGTCCGCATCCGGACAGGGGAACGGGGGGAGCAGGCGCTGTAGCAGGGCGATGAAAATCTTCCAATTGCTTCGTTGCTTCAAAAAGTTCAAACTCTCGCGTAGGTTACTACGCAACGAGCTTGAACTTTTTTCGCGCCTCGCACTTGAAATTTTTCAACGCCCTGCCTGATAAGAAATTTTTCAACTACTGCCAGGCCGCCGCATTCTTCCAGGTGCCCGATCGAGCTACTAAAGGAACAGGAAAGTGGGCAAATTACTCCATTTATTGTGGTACTTTTATGTATCAAAAAGCGAATGCTGAAGACTCAACCCAGGGCGGGCAGACGTCCTGGAGCGCTTGCCTGACAAGGCTGCAGAGCATCAGGGACGCCTTCCGCCGGGAGTGCGGGGAGGAAGCCCCTGGTGTGGGGGGCGTCCGGAGCTATGCGGATCGCATCCACGCCGCTTTGGCCAGGGATCTTCCCCTGGATGGATTTCCCTCTCAGGGATGGGCCCTTATCGGGGTAGGCGGCCTGGGCAGGGGGGAGCTCAGCTTCTTTTCGGACCTGGACCTGCTACTGCTCTATCGCCGCAGCCTCCCGAAGGCCCTGGAAGTCTTCCTGCATAATCTGGTCTCCGGGCTGTGGGACAGCGGGTTTAAGGTGGGTCATGTAGTGTCCTCCCCCTCCGGGCTGGACAGGCTCATGCAACAGGATTTCGCCACTCGGACCAACTATTTGGAGACGCGGCTTATCACCGGAGACTCCGCCTTCTATGGGACATGGCGCAGTCATATGAGCCAGAGCCGGGGGCCGAGACGGACCAAACGCTTTGTGGACGAGCTCGTTCGTTACCGCGACGCCCGGATGTCCCGTTTCGGGGAGAGCAGCTATCTCCTGGAGCCCCAGGTCAAAGAGGGTCCGGGAGGGCTGCGCGACCTGCACATCCTGCGCTGGGCCGGAATCGTCCTGCTAGGCGATCCGAATCTGGATGCCCTGAAGTCGCGGGGATTCCTCACAGACGACGAGCGGCAGTGGCTGGAGCAGGCCCAGGATTTTTTGTGGCGGGTGCGGCTTCAGCTGCACCATCTACGGGGCAGACAGCAGGATCAGCTACTGCTGCAGGATCAGCAGGATGTGGCAGACAGGCTGGGTTTTGTCCGGACCGAAGAGGCTTCAGGGGTGGAAGTCTTCATGCGCCGCTACTATCAGCATTCCGCCCGGGTGCGGCGCGTGGCCTCCTTTTTGTTGGAACGCTTTCAGGAGGATGTCACCCCTGTCTCCCGCCGCTCTAAGAAACGAACCATCCTGCCCGGTCCCCTTCTTCTGGAAAGGGGACACATCCGTTTCTCTGATCCGGAGCTCATCCCCACCAATCCGGGCCTGCTCATGGAGCTTTTCTGGCAGGCAGCCCGCACAGGGGCCCATTTCCATCATCGGACCGGTCAGCTGGTGCGGGAGAACCTCTCCGCCTTCGACGAGTCCTGGCGTAGGGATCCGGGAGTGGCGGAGCGCTTTTTCGACATCCTCCTGGACCCGGAGACCGCCTACCCCACTTTGAAGGTCATGCTGGAGACGGGTTTCCTGGAGCAGTACATCCCGGAGTTCCAGTCTATTCGCTACCGCATGCAGTACGACGTGTACCATACCTATACCGTGGACGAACACCTCCTGCGCGCCGTGCGCCAGATGCATCTGCTCTTTGGTCCCGAGCGGGGCGAGCTGCCGGCAACAGAAGGAGAGGACAATGCTATCTGGGACCGGCTGGCTGGGAAGAAGCCCCTCTTTCTGGCCGCGCTGGTGCACGATGTGGCCAAGGGCCAGGGGGGAGGGCACGCGGAAAAGGGTGCGGAGCTGGTCCGGCCCATAGGGATGCGCCTGGGCCTGGGCTCGGAAGAGTGCGAGGAGCTGACCTTCCTGGTGAAGGAGCATCTCCTTTTGCCGGAGACCGCCCTGAAGCGCGACCTCTCCGACGAGAAGCCCATCGAGCACTGCGCCTTTAAGGTCGGGTCCAAGGAAAGGCTATTCATGCTCTTTGTTCTGACTGTGGCGGATTCCAAGGCTACCGGGCCCCAGATCTGGAACACCTGGCGCAGTGCTCTCCTGAGGGAGCTTTTCCGCAAGGCAAACGCCCTGATCTCCCTGGAGAGGTGGCGAAGCCGGGACGAGCGGGCCCGTCTGGATCTGGCCCGACTCCGCGCGGAGGAAGCCCTCCTTCGGGACAGCCAACTGGATCGGGCGGAGATCCATTCCTGGCTGCAAAGCTTGTCCGATCGCTATCTGCTGACCCAGTCCCCCCAGAACGTGCGCCGCCATTTTTACCTGGAGCAGTTCCTTGCCCGTAGCGGCAGACCCCAGCTGGAAACCAGGGCTACTTCCGCCGGGCTGTGGGAGATCACTGTGACCTGCGCGGATCGGCCGGGCCTGTTCGTGCTCCTCACCGGAGTGCTCTGGGCCAACGGGATCAATATTCTGTCCGCGGATATTTATACCCGGTCCTATGGCGTCGCCTTGGATATCCTGCTCGTGGATCAGATACCGGATCCCCTACAGCCGGAGAGGATCTGGGATACATTGCAAAGGGATCTGGACATGGTCCTTGCCGGGGAGAACTCCATGGACGCATACTTCAGCCGTAAGCCCCCCCGGCGGCCGGTAGGACGCTCCAAGGTCGTGCCACGCGAGGACAGGGTGCATATCGACGAGGAGGCCTCGGATGAGTACAGCGTGATCGAAGTCTATACCTGGGAGCGGCCAGGTGTGCTTTACACTATTTCCCAGGTGCTCTACAGCTTCGGCCTTTCCATTCAGCTGGCCAAGATCTCTACACCCGGGGCGCAAGTGGTGGACGTGTTCTACGTTAGGGACGAGGCCGGGAGGAAGATCGAGGACGAAGAGGTGCATGAGCGTTTGACCCGGGCCATGCTCCGCGCCCTGAGCCGCATGGACGGACAGGGTGAGTGAATGTAGCGCAAAAAGGCTGAAGAAATAAGCCCGGCAGGGTGTTTTTGAATGACTTCATCCGTGATACAAAAATGTGTCGTATCCTCTCCGGATAAATTTCTTCATCTCAGAGGGACTGAAGGCAAGAAGACCCGCTAGTGGTCTTTACAGGGAGAGTTTCGGGGCGTGCAGGTGAACAAAATCGTGCCCCAGTTATGCGCCGAACACGGATGGGGACGATGCTGTGCCTGCGGAAAGGCAGTAACCGTGAAGTTGGCAAATAAATTGCAATAAGGAAGGTGACCTGACAGGAACCGCGCAAAAGGCCCTAGGCGGAGCAGCAGGGAGATTCTTTTTTTCGGCCGAGCGGGCCGGACTGCGGAACGATGTGAGATCAAGAGAATAGGAGGCAGTATGAGCCCGAAAGAGGTGATGGATTACGCCAAGAAACACAGTGCCCGGATGGTGGACCTGCGCTTTCTCGACTTTCCCGGGATCTGGCAGCATTTTAGTATTCCTTTCCAGGAATTCGATGAGGACGCCTTCGACGACGGCTTCGGATTCGACGGCTCGAGCATCCGGGGATGGATGCCTATCAACGCCAGTGACATGCTGGTGATCCCGGATCCGGACACCGCAATGATGGACCCCTTCACCGAGGAGCCTACCCTGACCCTGATCGGAAATATCGTGGATCCCATGACCCGGGAGAAGTTCTCCCGCGATCCGCGCTATATCGCCCAGAAGGCCGAGGACTTCGTCAAATTCACTGGCCTTGGCGATACCGTGTTCATCGGCCCGGAGGCGGAATACTTCGTCTTCGACGACATCCGCTACGACAGCGCACCCCATTTCGGATTCCACCACATCGACTCTGTGGAGGGGATCTGGAACACCGGGAAGGAGGAAAAGCCCAACCTGGGATACAAACCCCGGCACAAGGAGGGCTACTTCCCTGTCCCGCCCACGGACACCTTCCAGGACATGCGCACCGAAATGACGGAGATCATGCAGCAGGTGGGCATGCGCATCGAGTGCCACCACCACGAGGTGGCCACGGCGGGACAGGCGGAGATCGACATGCGCTTCGCGCCCCTGGTGCAGATGGGTGATCAGCTGATGTGGTTCAAGTACATCATCAAGAACGTGGCGCGCAGGCACAACAAGACCGCTACCTTCATGCCCAAGCCCCTTTTCGGGGACAACGGCTCCGGAATGCACACCCATCTGAGTATCTGGAACAAGGGCGAGCCCCTGTTCGCCGGGGACCGCTACGCCGGGCTGAGCGAGTCCGCCATGTTCGCCATGGGCGGGATCCTGAAGCATTCCCGGGCCCTGTGTGCCCTGACCAATCCCACGACCAACTCCTATAAGCGCCTGGTCCCCGGATACGAGGCACCGGTGAACCTGGCCTATTCCAGCCAGAACCGCAGCGCCGCCCTGCGCATTCCCATGTATTCCACCTCGCCTCAGGCCAAGCGCATCGAGATCCGCTATCCAGACCCCTCCTGCAACGGATACATGGCCTTCAGCGCCATGCTTATGGCGGCCATGGACGGGATCGAGAACCGTATCAACCCCGGTGAGCCGCTGGACAAGGATATCTATTCCCTGAGCCCGGAAGAGCTCAAGGATGTGCCCTCCACTCCGGCCTCCCTGGAGGAAGCACTGGAAGCCCTGGAGAAAGACCACGAATTCCTGCTCAAGGGCGATGTGTTCACCCAGGACGTGATCGATTCCTGGATCTCCTACAAGCGGGAGCACGAGGTGGATCCCATTCGTCTGAGGCCCCATCCCTATGAGTTCATGCTCTACTATGATATCTAGGACGGAGCGCTATCCCTTGAAGTTCCATAAAGCCGCGGCGAGAAGCCCATCGCCGCGGCTTTTCTGCCTTGTGCCAATGAATCCTGGCAGTTTCGAGGTTAATTCATGACCACGGACAGAACTGAGCACATCCCCGAAATCCGGCTCATTAGAAACGCCTCCACCTACTTGAGCCGGCTGCTCAACCGGGAGGAATACCTGGACTGGCTCTGGAGCAGGAACAATCTCCTGCGCCGCTACCCCCTGACCGAGCTCTACCGGGATTTGAGCGACGCCGCCGAGGCCTGCAGCTCCTATAAGGAGCTGGCCAGCTGCTTTCGACAGTTCAAGCAGCGGCATTTCCTGCGTATCGGAGGCCGCGATCTCCTTGGCCTTGCGGACTTTTCCGAGACCGCGCGCCAACTGAGCGAGCTGGCCGGGGTTGCTTTGCAAGTGGGTCTGAAAACATTCTCGGAGCGGCCCGAATTGTGGTGCGGCAACCGGGACGCTGAGGAGATCGCCCGCAACCTGCGTGAGAATCCGGTGACCGTCATGGGGCTGGGCAAATTGGGCGGGAGCGAGCTCAACTACGTCTCCGACGTGGATCTGGTCCTTTTCCGACGCTTCGCCGGGGGCGACGGAGGCCATCGGAGTTTTTGCCAGGCCCTGTGCCGTCTGGTGGGAGAACAATTTGAGGGGGACAAGGTGTTCGCAACGGATCTGCGTTTGCGGCCCATGGGCAAGGACGGGGAGCTGGTCCCGCCCATGGAGGCGGCTGCGGAGTATTATCTCAACTCTGGTCGGGCCTGGGAGCGGCAGGCCCTGCTTAAAGCTAGACCCGTTGCAGGCGATCGGGGCCTGGGCCGCGAATTCCTGCAGGAAGTGGCCCCCTTTGTCTTCCGGCGTTTCATGGACTTCCAAGCCCTGGAGGAGCTGCAAGGGATGCGGGATCGTATTCTGGCAGAGCTCAAGCGCACAGAGCGGGACCTCTTCCAGGACGTCAAGCTGGGCCGCGGCGGGATCCGGGAGATCGAGTTCACGGTGCAGTCCTTTCAGCTGATCTACGGCGGACGCTACCGGGAGCTGGACGAGCCGAACACCCTGGCCTGCCTGGACAAGCTCCGGAAGCTGGAGCTCATGCCGGAAGAAGCGGTCCTGCAGTTACAACAGGACTATAAATTCCTGCGCCGGGTGGAGCATTGGCTGCAACTGGACCAGAACCGTCAGGCCCGCAGGGTTCCGGAAGCGGAGGCGGATAGGCGCAGGCTGGCGACTGCCCTTGGCTTCGGGGACGAGGTCCGGGCCTTTGCCGAGAAGCTGCAGGCTTGCGGCAACAGGGTGCACGACCATTTCACCGCCCTGTTCCGGACGGGTGAGAGGGAACAGGATCCAGAAGACAGGGGGCGGGAAGCTGGAAGCGGGAGACAGGAGACAGGGGATAGTGGACAGAAGGCTGGAGATGCCGAAGGTGTGGAAACGGTCTCCGCCTATTCCTATAGCCTGGAACGCGCTCTGGCCGATTTTGCCGATCCGGTGAAGAAAACTGTCGCCTCCGCGCTGGAGGACTTTGCCGGAGTGGAGGAGGAGCTCTTCTCCAAGCTGGTCAGCCGCATGGAACGATTTCTCCGCCAAGTGGGCTCGCGGCCGGGCCTGGCCCGTATGCTCGAGGCCGGCCCGGACTGGCTGGGGAAGGTGATGAGGGGCACCCTTCGTTCGGGCATGGTAGCATCGCTTTTGTCCCATCAACCGGCACTTGTGGAGGGTGTCGCCTCGGCGGGGGGAGTGGAGCAGCCTTTTGCCCAATGGTCCGCACGGGGCGAGAGTATCCTCGGGGGTTGTCACGCTTTTGACGAGGCTATGGAATGGATCCGGCGTCTGCGGAACGAGCGTCTGCTCATGCTGGCCCTGGGGGAGCAGGAGGGCAGGCTCTCGGCGGAAGAGGCCTCCGGCGAGCTTTCCGATCTGGCGGATTTCGTGATCCGGCACACCTATGACTGGGTGCGCTTCCATCTGGGGTTGCCCGAAGATCTTCCCCTGGCGGTTCTGGCCCTGGGCAAGCTGGGCAGCCGTGAGTTCGGCTATCTCTCCGACCTGGATCTCATGTTCGTGTACCAGCCCTCCGGAGGCGGGGAAGACGAGGCGATCCCCCAAAAGGTGGTGCGCTTGGCGCAGCGCCTCATGCGCATGCTCAGCACTCCCCTTCAGGAGGGGCCGGGCTATTCCGTGGACGCGGAGCTCAGGCCCAGCGGGAGCTACGGCCCACTTGCCGTGACCCGCAAGTCCTGGGAGAAATACTACGCCCATGAGGCGGACATCTGGGAGATCCAGGCCCTGCTCCGTCTCCGGGCCGT
>JAIPEP010000036.1 GCA_021737085.1 Desulfohalobiaceae bacterium
TTGTAAACTCCCCTTAGACCCTCAAGTCGGAAAAGCTGCCCTTCCTGGCTATCAATGCCTGCCTAGCGATTGACCTGTTGCGCATAGAATGGGTCAATTCTTCTTGCTATCTGTGGATCAAAAAATCTTGTCGTTCAAGTAATTGAGGATACCCATTGTGATACCGCACACGCAAGCAAGGTCAATGCCTTAATCAGCAATCAGAGTATATTGTGTAGCTCTGCACCATTCGAGGAAATAAACCAGTACGGGAAAAACAGAGAGGTTCGCCTATGGACCCCGAAACACCGTCCGTTCTTTCATCAGTTCCCCTGGGCAGTACGGGGCTGAACGTATCCCAGGTGGGCTTTGGGGGCATCCCTATCATCAGGCTACAAAACAACGAGGCGGAGCGGGTAGTGCGCCGCGCTCAAGAAAGGGGCATCACCTTTTTCGACACTGCAAACGCATACAAGGACAGCGAGGACAAGATCGGCCGTGCCCTGCAAGGGGTCAGAGACAATGTTGTTCTGGCGACCAAGAGCTTCCAGCGGGATGGGGAGGGGATCGTGGAACATCTGGAGAACAGCCTGCGCCAGCTGCGTACAGATTGCATAGACCTTTTTCAGCTGCACCAAATCTCCCGAGAAGAAGAATGGCAGGAAATAAACCGCCCCGGCGGGGCTATGGAGAGGCTGCTCCAGGCGCGGGACCAGGGCAAGATCCGCTATCTGGGATTCAGCTCGCACAGCCTGGACATGGCCCTGCGCCTGATTCGTAGCGGATGTTTCGCCACAGTGCAGTTTCCTTTCAACTTCATGGAGCAGGAGGCCCGGGAGGATCTCCACCCAGCCGCAACAAAGGCAGGTATGGGCATCTTGGCCATGAAGCCCTTCGCCGGGGGAGTTATTGACGACGGCCCCCTGGCATTCGCCTTCCTACGCCAGTATCCAGAGGTGATCCCCCTGCCCGGATTCGATTTTCCGGAATCGGTGGATGAGATCATATCCCTGTATGCCGGACCCAACCAGGTGCGCGAGACAGAGCAGAGGCGTATGGAGGACTACCGGCAAAAGCTAGGACAGCGCTTCTGCAGGCGGTGCGAGTACTGCCAGCCCTGCCCCAACGGGGTCATGATCACCACGGCAATGGGCTATCCCTTGGTCGCCTCCAGGATGTCGCCCCGTACCGCGGTAGAGTTCGCTAGAGAGGCTATGGAAACAGTTCCCCTGTGTGAGGAGTGCGGGGAATGCGAGGAGAAATGTCCCTATGAGCTGCCCATCGTTACCATGATCCAGGAACACTACAAGCTCTTCCATAGCCACAAGGCCCAGGTGTAAGGAGACTAACGGGATTTAAGCCGGCTTTCAGCCCTATGGCGGGCAGCGAAGCTGCCCCGGCCAGGACGGGGCTCAGCAGGTTTAGTCCTTTGGCCGGAACTCTCGATCCGAAGGAGAGAGAACCCTTCCATCCCCGACTCAGTAGCTGTCGCATTGCACGCCATTGGCAAGGACCGGGCTATGGAAATATCATCAGCAAAGAGGGCCACGACTTTGTGGTGCTCATCAACGGAGACAACCTCATGCTCAGGGATCTGTTCGGCAGGCCGGGGGAGGCGTTAGCGGCATCCTGGTGGTCAAGTCCATCGGCTCCCTTTTGGGTCTCTAGCCTCTGGAGGCGGGCATAAAATAAGCCCGGCAGAGGGGAATAGGTCGCGCAAGCCGAATACGTAGTGGTCACATGGAGACCGGCTGATTATTTACATGGTTCTGGCCGAACCAATGAGAGCTCAAAGGGCACAAAGGGACACCCATGATTTGCAATTCCAGCCGTTTTTTTGTAGCGCAAATACTTGGCTGATTCATCTCCGGTGAGCTCACTTATGCGTCCAAGAACCTATCTCTTTGTCACGGTGCTTATGGGTCTCGTCACCCTCGTGCTCGCCCAAACCTGCCTTTCAGGCGTAGAGGGGTCGAGCAGAAATTGTTTCCTCGGACATTCTTCAGTCAAGGAAGTGATTGGAGAAGTCGGCCCCGAGGTCAGGCCTAAGCTCAGGGAGCAATGCGAAGCCTCCGGACTGGAATATCCCCCGGATCGTCTGTGGCTCATAGCCCTGAAGAAGGAGGAGGAGCTCGAAGTATGGGGCAGGGATCGTGACACGTCATGGAAGCTCATCACATTATATCCGGTGAAGGCCAGTAGCGGAGGGCCTGGACCGAAGCTTCAGGAAGGGGATAGGCAGGTCCCAGAAGGCATCTATTCCGTCGTCTCCCTGAATCCGAACAGCAATTACCATCTGTCCCTGAAGCTCAACTATCCGAATGGCTTTGAGCGGAGGATGGCCAGGAAGGCAGGAAGGAGGGATCCGGGCGGAAACATATTCATCCACGGATCCGCTGTATCCGCTGGATGTCTGGCCATGGGGAACGCGAATATCGAAAAACTCTTTGTCCTGGCGCACGACTCGGACCCCTCGGACACGCGGGTCCTTATCGCTCCGTACGACTTTCAGGAGGCGTCCGGGATCAGGGTCCCCAGCGGGACCCCGGTCTGGACCTCCTTGCTTTACCAATGGCTGCGGGATGTGATGAACATGATCCGCTCCACATAGGGAAACATACGGGACTGGCTCATAATTTACCCAATGCAGAGTCAAGATGACCCCAAGAGGAACACCGCCGGATTCAATCCTTTATTAGCCTGGCACTTTATTCTGTGGTCTTTGCCGCCTAGCCAAGCAACCGGGGATCGAACACGAAGCTCTCTGTTTGGATGTCCTTGATCTGAAGATCCGGATGGCGGGGATTGATAATGAGGCTTGTATCCTGCGGCACAATAGCACTGGGAACAATCAGGACAGGTGTTTCACCACTTCGGAGCCATTCCGTGCCCAGATTTTTCGTTGATTCGGGCGGGGGGGATTGCCGCCAATCGTCCGGCAGGTCGGGGACTTGAAATCGGGTATATTGCAAAATATCCAGGGTGAATCCGATGAGGAGGAACCGGTGCGTGGCCAGCTTGTCCAGTGCACCGTGGACAAAGACTTCCAGCACTGTCAGAGAAGCACTTCCGCCCGCATAGACAACCGGATACCCCTTGTGGTTCCAGCGGCCTCCGAACTTCGAGGCTCCTATTCCCTCAAAAGCCTGCTCTTGATGCTCCTCTAAAACGAGCCTCCAGCCCCTCAACCCAGGCATGACTAACTGAACACCCCGTATTCGAGCCTGCCCAACAAATCGAAGACTTCCCTGGCTCCAGTTTCGTGCTTGGCGAACCTCAAGGGGGAATACCCGCCCAAAGCCCTGACGGGTGTTTTCAGCCACTCCCTGGCGTCATCCCTCGTTGCGAGCACCCGTTCAGCAGCCTTTAAAAGCGCCTCAAATCGATGCAGCCGCTCCGATTCCGTGGGCGAGAAGAAGCCCCGCTCTTTCCGGCGGTTGAGCGTCCTGGTCGAGATTTGGGCCAGCTCGGCAAGCTCGGACTTGCCCAAGTCGAGCTCCTCCTGCAGCCGGGTGAAAACCTGGAAAGGGAGCCCACGCTCGACAGCCTGAATATGACTTTGAATAGAGGACTCCTCTGGGTATAGGACCTGTTCTGTTTCCTGGGTCATATTTCCTCCAAAAGTTTTTACGCCATTTGTCTATGTAAACTAGGACAAATGGCGCTAAGCGTCAACTTCTCGAGAGCGCATACGGATTGATAAAAAATACAAGCCGGATTATCGTTTCCATTACGGAATAAGGGAATAGAATAGCGTGCCAGGCTAATACTACAACTGGCCGATCCGGAAAATCCCGATATCAGGGGATTCAGGATCCGGGAGGGAACAATCCGGAAAGAACAAATCCTGCTGGAATAAACAGGCTGCTCCATGTCGGAAATAGCACAAGGTGACAGGCTCATTATTTATTTGGGAGCGCCCCCTGACATCGAGGCCGAAAGAAAAACATGAGAAAAAAAACTGACTATGGAGGTGGAACACGCAATGCTCACACGGATCACCGTTCGAGTGAAGACCAAGGACGCCAAGTTCCTGGGCAGCAGCATGGGAGGAGCCATGGTAACCCTCCGCGACGCTCGGACCCGGGAGCTGCTCGCCTCAGGACTGACCACCGGGTCGACAGGCGATACGGAGCGGATCCTAAGCCGGCCCCACACCGGATGGGACACTCTCTCCGACGAAACGAGCGCCTGCTTCCGAACCGAGATCGACATTGCAGAGCCGCGTCTTATAGAGGTCACCGCCTTCGGCCCCCTGGCCCAGACGCAGTCTGCGTTGCAGTGCTCCTCGCAGCAGTGGGTCATCCCGGGCAAGCACATCAGCGAGGGCGACGCCTGGATTCTGGAGCTGCCTGGCATCGCAGTGGATATCTTCCATCCCCCGGCTCACTCGCGTGTCCCTGTCGTGGACCGCACTGTAAAGCTCCTAGCCAACGTGATCATGATGTGAGGATGTCCCGTGACGCCAGGCGGCGTCTGGGACTCTGAGGAAATGGAGATCCGTGGCCTGGTAAGACGGGATGGCGACCTAGTGCAGGAGATCGTTGCGGAGTATACCGGGACTGCAAGCTACCACGCCCTCAAGGTGGATGTGACCACTCCGGGCACCTATGAGATCGCATGCTTCGCCTACAATACTCGCAACGGGAATACCGGCCTGGATCTAGTGACTTTTATGGCGGAGTGAGCTGAAGCGGGATAGCTCATAAGCCGACTGTGCAAAAGATATGATGGGATGATTCCCTCCCATAAAAATCTTTTCCTCTAAAGGCTTGGATGGTATCTTAAAACTTCCGGGGGCCACAAAGGAGCACATTATGAGCGTCTCTCAACTCGCCGAACAAATTTTGAATCATCTAGTTCACCATTACAATGAACATGGGGTTACTAAATTCGATAGCAAAAGTTTAGCCGGGTACTTCGAAACAGATCATGAAATGGCTGAGCAAGCGATGAATCACTTGCATGAAAACGGTCATGTTGATTTCAATTTAGACGGAACCATTCACGTCACCGACAAGGGTATCAATCAGCTTTTGCAGCGACAATATGGAAAAAAACGGCTCCCGGACCTCAATAGACCTTTCCCTTTCTTCCGCATTTTGTTGGGATTCATTTAATAAGTAAACATACATTGTAGCTCAGTCTTTTACATATCCCTTTTTCCAGCTCATCTCCAGCGTTAGCCCACAAGAAAAGAGATATAAAGCGAATGTAGTCCAGCTACCAAGTAGAAAAGAGTTCCACTTCTATGTAGCAATTGCCTGCTCCTACGTCTAATGTATAGTACGACACGTAGCCTTGTTTAAACTCTTGCCAAGATGCTCGTTATGTACTCTTAAGAATATTTAGTTAAATATAAAGGCCATGGTTACCAAATAGAACATTTGTAACCATGGCCTTTATATATTACAATTTAATTTGGTTAAGTTTACACTATACTGTATTCCATTTATAAACTGTTTTTTTTCTTAGTATTCCTTTTTCATCCAACCAGTTTTTTTATCTATCAGCAATTTTTCCACTAAGGAGCCATCCTGGGTTACAACAGTTGCCACGAAGACATCGTCCTTTTCCTTGACATTCCCGATATTCAGGTTCGGATTTCCGGCGACATAGTTTTCAGCAAGATTCCTGGCGGCGTTCTTTTGTAGTGGTTCCATCCGCTGCTGTTGTTGTCTGTTTGGACCGTATTGCCCGCGACCCCAACGCTCTTGCCTCATTCCCGGACCCATACCACGGCCCTGGGGGCCATACATCATGCCTGGCCCCATGCCTCGTCTCTGGTAGCCTGGCCCCATCATGCCGGGTCCCATTCCACGTCCCTGGTAGCCTCGCATCATTCCGGGTCCCATTCCGCGTCCCTGGTAGCCGGGCCCCATTCCTGGACCGCCACGGTACATCATTCCTTGCCCCTGGCCGTATTGCTGACCGCACCAGGGACAGAACCATCCCTGGCCCTGAGGGCCTTGACCTTGAAGATCTCCCTGTTGCTGGGCCAGAGCGGCACCTCCGTATACCAGTAAGGCCAAGGCCAGTGTTGCCGTGAATAGCATTCTTTTCATGCCAAATACCTCCCAAGGTTTAAGATGTTTTCACTGTTATCCGCTGGCTTGGGGCGAGAGGATCAGGACCTAATCAGATAATTGCGCATCATACCCAGATCTTCGTGCTCCAGATTGTGACAGTGATAAAGGTACATGCCCTTATGATCGGTGAAGCGCATGATCAGGGCCACTCGCTCCCCTGGCATGACCATTACGGAATCCTTCCAGCCCTGATCCGCGAAGCGGTACCCGGGTCCGCCGCTGCGCCAGAGCACTTGAAAGGAGAGGCCGTGGATATGCATGGGATGCGGCAGGGCCATCATCCCGCCGGTATTGATGAACTCCCAGATTTCGGTTTCCCCGAAGCGGACCATTTCATCGGGGGCAACCTCCGACATGCCGAATGTCCGCCCGTTGATGGTCGGCTGCATATGATTCATGCTCAGGTAGAATCGTCTTGGGGAATCGGCATTCGCGGCGCTAGCGGGATCAAGAGCCGACAGGGACGCCAGTCGTTCCGGAGGGGAGGTCCTGCCCTGTCCCGCCGTGCTGACTCGAAAGCGGGCCAGCTCATAGCTGGCCCCATGGGGGAGCGCCGTTTGCGGGGCCATCATACCCATTCGGCCGCCACCGGGGTTAAAGGGGAGGCTCTGGAGGGAGACTTCGGAACCAGCGGACATATCCCCGAAATCGGCCCATAGCTCGATCCTTTCCGCCGGCCCGAGCATGATGTCCGGCACGTTCAAGGGTCTGTTCAACAAACCGCCGTCTGTTGCGAGGATCCGCAAGGGGCTTCCGTCGCTCCAACCCAGGCGGAACATGCGAGAATTGGATCCGTTGAGGATCCGCAGCCTGTACGGACGGCCCTTAACCGAAAAGGAGCCTTCAGCTTGACCGTTGGTCATGATCCTGTTGCCCAGAAAGCCGTTCATCCGCTCCCTTGAAGAGCGGACGTATACGAGCTGGTTGTCGGGGCCAAAGGTCCGATCCTGGAAAACCACGGGGAGATCGTATTCGCCTGAAGGAAGGCCGAGTGCCCGCTCCTCCTGGTCGGATATCAGAAAGAGGCCCGCCATTCCTCCGTAGACTTGGGGGCCGGTTAGGCGATGAGGGTGTGGGTGATACCAATAGGTTCCGGCCCTGTTGAGGACCTTGAAATCATAGACATATTCCCCGGAGGTGGGGACCGCCATTTTGGGATGTCCGTCATTTCCCGGAGACACGTGCAGACCGTGCCAGTGGATGATCGACTCCTGGGGGATGAGATTCTTGAATCTGATCCGGACCCGCTGGCCTCTGCGAACACGGAAGATGGGTCCCGTCCAACTCTCGTCCGCGCTCTGTAGCTGACGGGGATCCCCTTTGGTCACTTCTCCCTTGAAACGCCAAACCCTGGTTCGAGGTCCGGCAAAAAGCGATATATCGTCGGGAACTGCTCGGAGCTCGACCTCCAGGTCCGGTTCGGAGGCATGGCCACTGCTTGGCCATATGGATCCGGTTGCCGAGACCGCCCCCAAGGCGGCCAGAAATCGGATAAATGATCTACGGTCCATGGGTCCCCTCGCGGTAGGCTTCAGGAGTGGGCTTTGGCGGTTACCCCTCCAGCCTGGTTATTCAGATCATACTAAACAGTATAATAGATCTGGGGACAATTTCAACCCTGCGCTATTTAAAGCAGGCGGAGGCTGAAGGTGTCCGGACCCCGAATCTTCGCTACAATCTGGGCGTAACCCATTACAGGATGGGACACTATGAAGAGGCAGAAGAAGCTTTTCGGCTTTTGGCCGAGTACCCGGATTGGCGTCACCTGGCGCTCTACAACCTGGGGCTAATTGCGGAGGCCCGGGGCGACAGGCAAGCAGCTGTAGATTACTATTCACAAGTCCGAGAAGCGGCGGGAGGATCGGGAGCGGGACAGCGCGCGGCCCAAAAGCTCGAGGAGCTTACCGGAGAAGAGCCCTCTCCAGCTCCCGGCCGGGTCTACAGCGAGCTTTCTGCCGCCGCGGGGTATGACGACAATGCTATTCTCGCCTCTGAGGACGGCGCACAGGATGTGAGTGAGCAGGGGGACCTGTTCACCGAGCTCTACGGCCTGACAAGCGTGTATACATCCGGAGACGGGAATGACGGTGTCCGTCTGGACGCTAACGCATTCACCCGCCTTTACGCCAGCAAGACCGATTACAGCTTTTCCTCCCTTTCAGGAGATATCAGTCGGCACAAGGAATACGGTCCGTGGCGTACGAGCCTAGGTGTTGGCGCCGCAGTCGAGCTCGCGGGAAGCGATCTGTTCGCTGTCGTGCCCGCGGCGAAGCTGAAAGGGGAACGGAGCTTCGGTGCCTATACCCTTGAGCTTTCCAACACTCTTAACTGGATCGAGGGCAGCGGCGACTACGACCATTTAACCGGGGTCCAGAATCAACTCACTGTTCGACTGGAGCGGGATATTCCCGGCGGGGAGACATACGCCGGCATCGGAGCGGAATACAACGACCGGAAGGACTTGAGCGATCAGGGCGAGTTTTTCAGCCATTCCCCGCTACGCGGCGATATCCATGCGGGGTTGGACTATGCTTTGACACAGCGATGGACCCTGGCCCTATCCGGCCAATACCGAAAGAGCCTGTATCCGGATGAAAACCGCATGGAAATAGACGGGTCGATAACCGAGGACGAACGCGAGGATGACCGAATCCTGGTCTCGGTCCGGGGCGAATATGACGTATCCCGGAGCGTGATCGGATTTGCGGAATACACCCGCACGGACAACGATTCGAATTTTTCCAGAAACAGCTATGAGAGCAATCGGTTTCTGGTGGGTATGCGGTGGACTATCTGATCCTTGGCTCGAGCCGCGTGCGCTCGGGGCGGCGGAAACGGATGCTCTTAACCATCCGATTGCAAAGGCGACTCCCGGTAGCGAGGCTGACGGATACAAGAGGCCGCTCTGCAAGGCCAGCGCGGCCTCTTTTACCATCCTGTGGCCGGCTTGATGCTTCCCACAAGCGAGCAGTATGCGCCGGGAAAGGCTGCTTCCCGAAAGTACGGGCACGCTGTGAACAGCATCAGCGTCGAATCCGTGCTCGGATGCCCGGCAGGGGAACCAAATCAGCGGTGACACACTATGCCTGAATCGCGTAAACAAAGGGATATCTTTCAAAGCCTGCTTGCTCCGCACATGGATGCCCTTTTTCGAGCCGCCTGGAGACTGACAGGGAGGGCGGATGAGGCGGAAGATCTGGTTCAGGAGCTTTTGGTCCGACTCTACCCCAAAACACAGCAAATGCAGCAGGTGGAGCTGTTGGGGGCCTGGCTCAAAAAGGCCCTATACAGGCAGTTTATAGACCTGGAAAGGAAAAAGACGAGACGGCCGGAAAATTTCCTGGATACCTCGGACTTCCAAATGGACGACCTACAAGCTGAGAATCCCGACCCCGAGCTCATGGCCCAGAGGTCCGGGGATAGGCAGCGCCTGCGAGCGGCCCTGCAGACTCTGGATACGGAAAGCAGGTCCCTCGTTCTGATGCACTTGGTAGAGGGCTATACCCTCGTCGAGCTCGAGGAGACCTTCCAGGTCTCCAACCAGACACTCAAAACCAGACTCAGGCGAGCCAAAAACCGGCTGAAGAAATTCCTTCAGATATAAGCACTTCCCTTTCGCGGTCCTTATGGCCATCATCCACGCCTGCCTGATCTGGAGGCATCGTAGCCCTGCCGAGACTTCTGGCGCACTTCTGATCCCCCCTGACAATGAAACCCCTATTGTGCGATAATCGTATACATACCATAAGGAGAAAGGATCATGACACAAGAGGATGGAAAGCCACCGCAGGGCGATCCGAACGCGAAGGACGGGGATTCCTTCGAGCCCTCGACGGAAGGAATGAGCGAGGGAACCGCCCGTCTCGCGATCGATAAGCACCTGAAAAAGAAGCTTGTCAGAGAGCACGACATCCGCTCCGTGGAAAATCGGGGCCACTACTACGTGGCCAATGCCGCCAGCAAGGACGGGTCCGAGCTCTATCAATTGCTCATCAATAAACAGACCGGCGAAGTGCAGATCGTCAACAGACAACGAGCTTGAGGGAAGTAGGCCGGATAATCCCTTTCCGGCTGAGCAGAACGTTCCATGCACTTGGAGAGTATTTTTACGTATGGAATCCGTACGCCATAGTACGTCATACATAACCCGAACCGCCATAGGAGGGACGCGCACTGTCCTCCCGCCTCAAAAAGCCCCCCTATTCCAGCCGAGCCAGCAGGAACAAGGGGCTTTCTCGGGCTTTCGGGGCTGTCCTTTTGCTTCCCTAAAACCTCGAATCCGGCCTGTCAGCGGATAGGCTGGGCCTTGTGGATGCTCTCCAGTATCCAGGTAACATCCGAAAATTCAACCTGATCCTCCTGGGCCAGCCGCTTTCGGGTGTCCAGCTTGACCTCGCCTGCTGTCTGGCACACGCAATCTGCGAGCGCCTCGGCACAAGAGCCGCAGGGACAGAGATAATCCTTTGTCGCCTTGGCATAGGCCTTTTCATTTGGGCATAAGGGAGTGGAAATGATGGCAGGCGCATATACATCTTTCCTTTGCCTGGCCAATGATCTCACTGCGGAAGTTGTATCCACACAATACATCCTTCCCCTAAAAGTGTATCTCTATTGTACACTCTTTTCCTGAGCTCCTTTCTGCTAGCCCACTTCGCAATCCGCTACACGCTTTTGTCGCCCCCGCCCTCTTCTTGGCACATAAATTGCTAAGTAATAGATGTATGGACAGGCATTCAATAAAGGAGAGAAGAAAATGCGAACCACGATGATACTCTTGGCGGGAATGCTAGCGGCCCTGCTCCTGGCCTCCCAGGCCCCTGCCTGGCAGGGCGGGAACATGGAAAGCGGCACGGTAACATCCGTGCAGCAGTTCTACGACCAGGCACAAAACCCTGACCAGCTCCGCTCGGAAATCGCCTCGACCAGGGCTGAGCTGAACCGGGAGCTGAACCGGAATGACCCGAATGTGGACAAGATTCGCGATCTCAATCAAAAGCTGGCCAGGGACCAGCAGAAACTTCGCAGTATGATGCAGCAGCGGCAGCAACAGCGCGGCGACTGGGGCATGCAACGCGGCAGAAGCCGCGGAGGCCACATGGGCGGCGGACACATGATGGGAGGCCACGGCTACAGATAGACAACCCTCTCCCCCCAGTCAGTTTCCCTAGCCTGTGTCCAGCACGCCCTTCTCCATATACGGAAGCCCCGCAATCGGGGCTTCCTCTTTTTTTACCACAGAGAGAGCATGGAGTGAGGAGAACAGGCTAACCATTGAAAACCCCGCATTCGAGCTCTCCCCGACAAATCGAAGACTTCCCTGGATCCGGTTTCCTGCTTGGCTAACCTCAATGGGGAATACCCGCCCTAGGCCCTGAGGGATGTTTTCAGCCACTCCATGGAGGGCGCCTATGGATTGATAAAAAATACAAGCCGGATTATCGTTTCCATTATGAAATAAGGAAGGCAGGCGCATGTTTTTTCAATTCGGAGATTTCCTTTCACCTGTGCTGACAGGCGGAATTACCGCAGCAGCTGTTACGGCCACGGTCTCCTCGGACAGTTCCGTTCTCCTTGCCATGCTCCTGGGTATGCTGCTGGGTATGGCAGCCCTGGTTGTCCTTTCTCTGCTGCTCATGCCGCTCTTCGGCGCCTTCGAAGTCATGGTTCCGGCAATGCTGTCCGGAATGGCCGCCGGGATCCTGACCGGAATGCTAGCGGCCTCGGGGGTGGCCGGAAGCGCCGGGGTTATCGGCGCCGGCTTGATTGTCGGAGTCATGGTGTTCTGGTTTGTGCAGTGGAGGAACAAGGCATTGCAGGGGAGAGCCCTATGAATACATCCGTGACGCGAAAAAAATGGGACCGACTGGCGCGTTTTTACAGATGGAGCACCCGTGCCGCGGAACAGCGGTGGGAGCCGTGGAAAAGGGCCCTGTTTTCCAGAATGGATTCAGGAGACATCCTGTTCCTTGCCGTGGGAACCGGCGAAGAAATCCCCCTTTTCCCCGAAAAACGGCGGATCACCGCAATAGATATCAGCCCCAGGATGTTGGAAAAAGCCCAAGACAGGGCACTCGAATACATTGGCAACATTTCCTTGAAGCAAATGGACGCAGGGAATCTTGTCTTTCACTCGGAAACCTTTGCTCAAGTTTTCACCTCCTGCACTTTCTGCTCGGTCCCGGATCCGATCCAGGGATTCCAAGAACTCTACCGGGTGCTCAAGCCCGAAGGAGAGCTCCATATGTTCGAGCATACGCGAAGCAGACATTTCCCATTCCGGGAAATGTTACGGATCATGAATCCTGTTGCGGCAAGGGTCGGTCCTTCCCTGACCCGAGACACGGTATCCAATGCGCAAAAAGCAGGTTTCAGGGTGGACGAGATACAAAACATCTACCTGGACATCGTAAAGACCATAAGCGCCCATAAACCGGGAGCGGAGCATTAGCCTCCCAAGGAACAGGCCGGCTCGGCCCTAGAGAGGATGCTGGCCTTGCCGGCCCGAGAAGCCCTCTGATATTCAGGAGGAAGTGATGCGCCACTGATCCGATCGGCACACTGGGAGCATCTGCATCGTGCCCCCGCTTGCCATGCTGTCGGAGGAATCCGTTCAAACCGGGAGAAGAGCTGAAAATGCGAGTTATTGTCCTGCCAGACCGCACTGAGAAAGAATTATCCGGCCCCATGCGAGTGGACAGGATCCTTAGCGAGCTACGGATGAATCCGGAAACGGTTCTGGTGCTGAGAAGCGGCGCCTTGCTCACTCCGGATCAAAAAGTGAACGATGACGAGGAAATAGAAATCTGGCCGGTGATATCCGGCGGGAGGGAGCGTTTCAGGGATGCGATGTAAGAAGTGCAAGCAAACGGCGTGCTTCCAGATTCGTCGCCACAATGCGGCTTTCTGCGAGGAGCACTTTGTGGAGCATCTCCAGAATCAGGTTGTCCGCGCCATCAAGAAATTCAAGATGTTCCCCAGGAGCGAGAAAATCCTGCTTGCCGTCTCCGGCGGCAAGGACAGCCTGGCCCTGTGGGACATGCTAGTGGATATTGGCTATAGTGTGGACGGCTTGTACATAGATCTGGGCATCCCTGATTATTCGGATGTGTCGGGGCAAAAGACACGAAATTTCGCCGAAGCCAGAGGCCTGGTTCTGCACGAGGTTTCCCTGAGCAGGGCCTACGGTGTGGACATCGGGCACATCGCCCGCAAGAACAAGAAGCCCCCCTGTTCCGTGTGCGGGGTGCTCAAGCGATACGTCATGAACACGGTCGCCGAAAGGCACGGTTATTTCGCCGTTGCCACAGGCCACAATCTGGATGACGAGGCTGCGGTGTTGATGGGCAACGTGCTCAACTGGCAGACGGAATACCTACAGCGGCAGTCCCCGCTTTTGGAGGCCAAGCCCGGGATGGCGCGCAAGGTGAAGCCCCTGTTCAGGCTGGCGGAGCGCGAGACAGCCGCCTACTGCGTATTGCGCGGCATCGATTACATCATGCACGAGTGCCCCATGTCCGAGGACGCCACCTCCTTCACCTACAAGGAGGTCCTGAATCGGCTGGAGTCGGAAAGCCCCGGGAGCAAGGACCACTTTCTGCTGGGCTTTCTGCGCACAGCCCCCCAGCTTTTCCCGCAAGACCCCGACGACGGGCCCGACCTGCAAGCGTGCACGCGGTGCGGACAGCTCACCACCACAGGGGAATGCGGTTTCTGCCGCCAAATGGCCAGGGCTGGCCTGGATTCGCTGGCCCTTTTCCATTCGGATACGCCCCAGGAGCGGGATCAGCACAACTGAAATGCTCGCCATCCGGAAACAGGACCTCGAGGATGTGCTGCAGCACGTCAGATCCGAGGTGTCCCATGAGGGGTGCGGCATTCTGGGCGGCAGGGACTGTCGGGTGCTCAGGGTCTACCGCATGAGCAACATCGAGGATAGCTCCGACCGTTATTTCATGGATATCGGAGAGCTGGCGGCCGCGATTCAAGACCTGTACCACGAGGATCTGGATATTGTGGGGATCTATCACTCCCACGTCTGCGGCCCGGCCTATCCCTCCCCTCTGGACGTGGAACGGGCCTATTATCCGGATGCCTGCTATGTGATCATTTCCCTGGCCGATCCGGAAAATCCCGATATCAGGGGATTCAGGATCCGGGAGGGAACAATCCGGAAAGAACAAATCCTGCTGGAATAAACGGGCTGCTCCATGTCGGAAATAGCTGCGGAATTACACAAAAGAAAGACTGCAGAGCGGGTCAGCAATAGGGACATCGATGTGTTGTCCGTCTCGGACGAGCTCTTTGTGTCGCGGCATTACGGTGTGCCATGCAGGGATGTCCAGGAAAGGGCTCTCCGGGAATGGATATTGCCTCTGCGCTATCTACGGAACTTCGGGACTATCGGCCTCGAGGGCCAACTGAGGCTTTTGCGGGCAACAGCCGGAGTCGTCGGGGTGGGCGGCTTGGGAGGGCTGATTGCCGAGCTTTTGGCCAGGATGGGGGTGGGCAGCCTCGTTCTGGTCGATGCGGACAGGTTCGAGGACAACAACCTCAATCGGCAGCTGATTTCCACACAGAACAATCTGGGCCGCAACAAGGTCCATTGCGCCGGGCAGCGGATCGGAGAAATCAACTCCGGGACTACGCTGTCCCTGTATGCGCAGAGGCTGGATTCCGAAACCAGTAAAGAGCTTCTTAGCCCTTGCCATGTTGTTGCGGATGCCCTGGACAATGTCCCCAGCCGGTTCATCCTGCAAAAGACTGCCCATAGCCTGGGTATCCCCATGGTGCACGGAGCAATCGGCGGATTCCTGGGCCAGGTGACCACAGTTTTTCCCGGAGACAAGGGGCTCTATGCCTTTTATCCGGAAGGCGAGTCCTCCGGGGACAGCCGCGCCGAGACCTTACTCGGCAACCCCGCCCCCACGCCGGCCATGATCGCTTCCTGGCAGGCCCAGGAAATGATCAAGTATCTCACCGGGCTGGGCGAGCTGCTAAGAAACCGGATGCTCATTTTCGACGCCCAGACGGCGACAGTGGAGAAGATGGAGTACTGAAAGACGCCGTCCTGAAACCGGCACATTCTACGGCGCATTTCCTGATCCCTTCATCCCCGTTCGAGTGGCAGCTCTTGATTCATCCCCCGGCACGCTTGACAGTGTATCCCTCCTTTTGGAGCACTTCCACGAGCTGATCCCGGTGATTCCCCTGGATTTCGATAACCCCGTCCTTGACCGTTCCCCCGCTGCCACACTTGCTCTTGAGCTTTTGGGCCAGTTTCTTCAGGGCCTCTTCCTCGAGGGGTAGGCCTCGAACCAGGGTAACCCCCTTCCCCTTGCGGCCCTTGGTTTCCCGCTGCACGCGAACAACGCCGTCCCCGCCGGATGCCGCCGCCCTTTGCCCGCATTTGCATTTGGCCAGGGACTTGCCGCACGTTTCACAGTTCTGGCCCTTTTCCGTGGAATACACAAGGCGACTGGTATTGTTTTCACTGGCGGTCATAGCACCTCATTTTCCTGCTCCATATTCACGATTGCGTCCGGGAAGTTTTCCCCTGAAGAAGGCGCTGCCTTCAAGCAACAAGAATGCCATTTACGCCCTCAGCCGGAGAGGGAGAGCCCACTCTCCGAAGCTTCTCTGATATGTTGTAAGGGGATTTCCTCTGAGCGCCCCTTGTTCTGGGGCCGAAAATGAGCATCAGCTCATCCGGGATAGTGGGGGTCAACTCAGTTCTGCGCCCATTCCAAGCAATTAGTGCAGAATCAAAAGCGAAGCAGCCCGGGGAGCAAGGCGAGAGACCACACTGGTAGGTTTTGGTGATGTGCTTATCTGGAGGGGCCATTTTGTTGGGGTCTCGGAGCCGGTTGCCGGGGGCTGGCTACTGGGTGCCGCGTTCTAGGTACTGGACCCTGGCTACCCGGAGCCGAGTACCGAGCCCCGAGTGCCAAGGGCCGAGAGCCGAGAGCACGCTAACCGACGAGCTTGTAATTGGACTCCACCGGCCTCTCGGAACCCTCGCGGTCCACGTACATATCCTTCTTCCACACCGAGGTGCAAACGATCTTTTCCATGTCGCACCTGTGGCTGTATGCGGAGGCGATGTCGTAGATCTCGCTCATGAGCCCCTCATCCAGGGTGGTGGGGTTGAGCCCCAGCTCCAGGAAGTTTTGGCAGGACATGCGAAGGTCGTTCTCCCTGTCCTCCTTGCGCGGATTAACGAAGTAGCGGATCCTTGCCCCGCTCATGCCGGCGATCTTCTCCGCCAGTTGGTGGACATTGTGCTGCTCCGTGGTCTGGTTGAATATCTTGACCCGCTCCTCCCTGGCTGGCGGGTTCTCGATGGCCATCTTGATGCACTGCACCGTGTCCCTGATGTGGATGAAGGCCCTGGTCTGTCCCCCGGTCCCGTGTACGGTCAGGGGATGCCCCACCGCGGCCTGCATGACGAAGCGGTTCAGCACCGTCCCGTAGTCCCCGTCGTAGTCGAAGCGGTTTATCAGGTTCTCGTCCAGCTTGGTCTCCTCGGTCTGCGTGCCCCAGACGATGCCCTGGTGTAAATCGGTTATGCGCAGCTCGTCGTTCTTGTTGTAGTAGTGGAACATCATGGAATCCATGGTCTTGGTCATGTGATAGATGCTCCCCGCCTGGGGAGGATAGGGAATCTCCATCTCCCTGTCCTCTCCGTCCACATTGACCCTGACCCGCATGTATCCCTCGGGAATGGTCATGCCCGCGGAGCTGTAGCCGTATACCCCGGTGCTGCCCAGATGCACCAGGTGGATGTCCAGGCCGGACTCGGCGATGGCGCAAAGGATGTTGTGGGTGGCGTTGGTGTTGTTGTTCACAGTGTAGCGCTTGTGGAAGGGGGTCTTCATGGAGTAGGGCGCGGCGCGCTGCTCCGCGAAATGGACCACCGCCGTGGGTTTCGCCTCCTGCAGCAGGGTGAGGATACGGTGGTAGTGCTCGGAGAGATCCATGTACTCGAATCCGATCCTCTTGCCGGTAAGCTCCTCCCAGGTGTCGAGACGCTTGGAAATGGGCTGGATGGGAGTGAGGGAGGAGCACTCCAGCTCCACATCGATCTTGCGACGGGAGAGGTTGTCCACGACGATTACATCATAGCCGCACCTGGAGAGATACAGGCTGGTGGGCCAGCCGCAGAATCCGTCGCCTCCGAAAACGATAACAGGGCCTTGCATAGCTATTCTCCGCAATACAACCTATTTGTTGCAGGATAAAGTAAAAAGATAAAGATGCGAGTCAATGTATCCGGCATCCTCGCTGCCCAGGATCTATTCTGCAGTGAGTATGTCCATGTCCCAGCCAGTGCAGCGGCCTTGCAAATTTAAAGTTGAAAAAGTATCTTCTGCCACCGACTCTATAGGAGGTCAAGACATTCTAGATGTTCGAGTCAGCCCTACTAGGTATCCTGCAAGGCATTATCGAATGGCTGCCCGTTAGCTCGGAGGGCTTTGTGGCTCTGGCCCGGGTTCACCTGTTCCAGAGCTCGCTTTCCGTCACCGATTTGGTGGGCTATGCCCTGTTCCTGCATATGGGGACCTTCCTCGCGGCGCTCATCCACTTCCGACGCAGGGTCCTTGAGCTCCTGAGGGCCCTTTTCCGGTATAAGAGCGCTGGGCAAGAAGACAGGAGCATTCTCCGCTTTTTGATCCTCTCCTCGGCGGTGAGCGGCGTTTTCGGCTTCCTCCTCCTGTGGGCCCTGGAAGGGATAGAACAGCAGATATCCCTTGCCGGCAAGGGGGCCACCCTCCTCATCGGCCTGTTGCTACTTCTGACCGCCCTGATCCAGTTCGGCAAGAGCTCTGCCAGTGAACAGAGGACCGCCTCGCAGCTAAACCTCTCGGACGGCCTGATTCTGGGGGCGGCGCAAGGGCTGGCCATCCTGCCCGGGATCTCCAGGTCCGGCTTCACCATCTCCAGTCTGCTCCTGAGGGGAATTAAGGAAACTCACGCCCTGGTGCTGAGCTTCCTCATGAGCCTGCCCGCAGTCCTGGGAGCGAACATTTTGCTCAACCTGGAGCGCTTCGCCCTGTCCCTGGAGAACTTTGTCGGCCTGGCCTTCTCCTTCCTCTTCGGGCTGCTTACCATCCGCCTGCTGCTAAAGATAGCGAGCAAACTCGACTTCAGCTGGTTCGCTCTGGCCTTCGGCCTGCTCACCATCGCCGCGGCCTTAATCTGACTGATGAAGTGCCGCAAAAGTATCTTCAGATCCTGCCCTAATGACATACAGGGCACTTCAATGGCCCAGCATCACCGCCCTCTTTGTAATGGCACCCCACACAACTGTACTCTGAGCCCCGGCTGTGGAAGGCCCCAAAATAGCTGTCGTCTCCATGTGTTGTCTCAAAATTATCGTGACACTCAACACACTGATAAGGAGATTCTAATTCTTCAAGTTCCCATGTATGATGACAATTGCTACATCCGTGATCCAGGGCGTGCTGCAAATGGGGAAACTGCACCGATTTTCTATTGGCCTCCATTCCGTCCTCAGGAGGTTCCATGATTATAGTGTTCTGCAGTTGCAATACATCCTTATTTTGTGATGCCTCAGTGGAATTACTTTCCTGCTGGGCATGCCCTATTGTAAAAATAAGCAGGAAAACAAAGGCGAAAAAAAGCGCTTTTCTAGACATGAAGGAACCTCCCCTTTATGAAGTTAAAGATGGACAGCTGAAAAAAAGCGCTACGTACGAGCCGGAATCGGACAAGAAACCACCTGCTAAGGTCGAACTGCGTTGTCGTGTTACTAGGCAAAAAAAGGAAATCAATAAGCATTTTGCACAAAAAAAGAGGGCTCTCCACCAGATGCCCCCTGAGCAAAATCCCTGTCAGATAT
>JAIPEP010000037.1 GCA_021737085.1 Desulfohalobiaceae bacterium
GGCTCGTCCCAGCCAGACAGCGTCGATATAATCCGGACCCTTCTTAAAGGGCTTGACCCAAAGACCGTTTCGCAGCCAATGTCTGGCCAGGCCCAGAGAAAGGATAGTTTTTCCCGCCCCTCCGCTCAATGCGGAGACGATCAGGCGCGGCACGTGTGACACGAAACATCGAATCCGGGAACGGCCTCGCCGTCCCTGGCTTTACTAGGACTGTTCTTCCTCGTCGGACTTTCCGTATCCGGGCAGATAGTACATGGAGGTGCTCCCGCTGGACCAAAGGCGGAGCCTTTCCTCGTTGACCATCTCGGTAATGATCTTCTTGGCCTCGCGGGGCTTCATGTCCAATATTTTGGACAAATCGTTGAAGTAGAACTTGGACTTGGTCTTGGATTTCTTCTTGAGCTCTTCCTCGAGCTTTTGCTTGAGCTCCTCATTGGCCATTCTAATTTCCTCCCTTAACTTTAAGGAGGGGGAAGGAGGAGAACACTGTCTGTGTCCTCGTCCTCCCCCTTCCCTTGTCCCTTTTGATTCGACGCGGAGCGGACAAGGCTTAATTAGGCGATCTTTTGCTTATGATAGTCCAGTGTGGCCTCTTCAGTAAACTTAAAGTTCGAGGTTTGCCGCCAAGTGTAGTAGGCCGGATCGCGGAAGTCGTCGATGAGGTGGTGGGTGAATTCCAGGCCGCACTTCTCGAAGAATTTTTCCCAGCCGATCCGGGTGGCCCAGTCTCCCAGGCGCTCATACTTGTTCGCGTTCTGGGAGTAGGCGTCCACGATCTGGCGCACCGTCTTGGCCAGGGTGGGCCAACGCGGCGGCTCATTGGGCACGTAGGCGACTACCACCTTGGAGAACTCGGGCTTGGTGATCCGGTTGGAGACCTTGCCTCCGGCCATGATGACCAGGCCGTCTCCCTCGGCGTCCGCCAAGGGCAGGGAGGGGCACATGGTGTAGCAGTTGCCGCAGAACATGCACTTCTCCCAGTTGATCTCCACGCTCTTGACCTCTTTCTCCTCCCCGGTACGCTCGGAGACGATCGTCTTCTTCTTGGGCTTGATTGCGCCGGTGGGGCAGGCAGCCACCGCCAGGGGCAGCTCGCAGAGGCTGTCGATCCACTCGTCATCGATAAGCGGTGGCTTGCGGTGATAGCCGAGCAGAGCGATGTCCGAGCAGTGCACCGCGCCGCACATGTTCAGGCAGCAGGCCATGGAGATACGCAGCTGGGCGGGAAGGCGCATGTTCCGGAACTCCTCGAAGAGCTCGTCCAGAACCACCTTGACCGTGCCGGAAGCGTCCGTGGCCGGGGTGTGGCAGTGGATCCAGCCCTGGGTATGGATAATGTTGGTCAGCCCGGCCCCGGTGCCGCCGAGAGGGAACTTAAAGGAACCTTTAGGGTGCTTCCGACTCAGGAGATCCTGCTTCAGAGGCTCCACCTTGTCCTTACTGTCCACCATGAATTCCACGTTATTCCGCGTAGTCCAGCGGACATAGCCGTCGCAGTGCTTGTCTGCAATATCGCAGATCTCGCGGACATGCTCCACGCTCCCCAGGCGGGGCGTGCCGCAGCGAAGGGTGTAAACCTCATCCCCGCTCTGGGCCTTGTGCATAAGTATGCCTGGCTCCAAAATCTCATGCCACAGCCACTGCCCGAAGTTATTCTTGATCACTGGCGGCAGGAACTCGCCATAGTAGTGATTCCCGATATCCGTAATCCGGTCCTGCAACGGATTTTCGGGATCGTATCCTGATGAAACGAATGTCATATTCCTTCCTCCTTCTTGCCGCGCTTAGCGTTGATGGCGTTTCCTGAAGTCCTGCAGATCGCCCTTGTTCACCGGCCAGCCACCGGGAACCTCATCCTGGTACCAGAAGATGTAGGGGTTGTGCCTGGGCTCTTCCACCTGCTGGGCCAGGGCCCTGAGACCGGTCACCTCAAGCAGCTTCTGGAAACCCTGCCGCTTCATGAGCTCGCCCAGGCGCTCCCGGTTCTTGGCCTCTTCCATCCACCAGTCCCAAATGTTCTCGATGACCTCCTTGAGATCATCGTATGGCTCCTCGATCTTCATGAAGGGCACGAGCAGGGAGGACATCTGAGCTCCGTCCAGAATGGGGGCCTTGGCCCCACAGAGAATGGTGGCACCCTTGTCCTTGCCCGGCCACAGCGCCCTGGGCATCACGTTGATGCAGTGCATGCAGCGGGTGCATTCCTTGTTGTCGATCTTGAGCTTGCCGTCCTCCATCCACATGCAATTGGTGGGGCACAGATCGAGGACTTCCTTCTGGATGTCGAAAGGCCCCCAGTCGCGACCGGCGTGGGCCCCGCCGTTGGGAGGAATCTCGCCGCCGATGTAGGCCTGGACCGCTTCCTGGTCGATCTGGATCTCGTCCCTCCAGGTGCCCACCACGGACAGGTCCGCCCGGGCGATGGCGGCCACGCAGCCGTTGGGGCAGCCGTCGAACTTGAACTTGAACTTGTAGGGAAAGGCCGGACGATGCAGCTCGTCCTGGTACTCATGAGTCAGCTGATAGCAGGCTTCCTGGGTGTTATAGCAGGCCCACTCACAGCGGGACTCGCCCAGGCAGCAGGAGGGGGTGCGCAGGTTGGAGCCGGAGCCACCCAGATCCTGACCTAGTTCATGCGTCATGGTGTAAAAGATTTCTTCCAGCTGTTCCGTCCGGGTGCCCAGAAAAATGATGTCCCCTGTGGAGCCGTGGACATTCAGAATGCCGCTGCCGCGGAAATCCCAGAGATCACAGATCTTGCGCAGGTAATCCGTGGTGTAGTACTTCCCGTTGGGTTGGTTCACTCGCATGGTGTGGAAATGAGCCACACCAGGAAACATCTCCGGCTGGTCGCAGTATCGGCCGATCACGCCGCCGCCGTAGCCGAAGACACCCACAATGCCGCCGTGCTTCCAATGTACTTCCTTTTCATTGTAAGACAGTTCGAGAACGCCGAGCAGGTCGTCAACCACGTCCTCGGGGATCTGATAGTTGATATTGTCCGGATTTTGATGCCTGTGTTCCGACTGGCGCTTCAAGTCCTCGACAAAACTCGGCCACGGCCCTGACTCGAGCTCGTCCACCATTGGGGTCTCACGTTTTGCCATCACTACGCCTCCTTACTAGAGTGTGTTACACGGTGATTAAAGCCGCGCTAGGCCTTTCGCCCGCAGGAATACAAGCAGGCGGGGGCTAGCACAGCCCTTCCATCGCACGGTAAATGAGCCTGTTATTTCCCTCTGTCCATTTAGAGCCCGAATTTGTAAAAAAACATAGTCTCGCACAAGGCGATTGTTAATTTACGAACAAGAGCCTCGATTTGTCAAGCGACAAACTGTTACCCGCGATAGGGCTCCAATTGTTCCAGCATATCCTGCGGCACCTCGTATCCGTTCTCGCGGGCGTTGTCACAATGCTGCAAAGCCGTCCCATAATCGCCCTTATCCATGTAGGCCAGAGCGAGATTGTTATACGCCGGGCCGAAGGTGGGCTGTTCCTCGATAACCTTTTGACACTCCTTAATGCACTCCTCGGTGTCACCCTCCATGAGGTAGGCGCTGGCCAAAGTGGAGCGGGCCTGAACGAAATAGGGATCAAAGGAAAGGGCACGACGAAGCCACTTGATTGCCTCCTGCACCTGGCCCAGCTGCAGATAGGCGAAGCCCACGTTGCCGTGGGGGACGGCGAAACGGGGGCGAAACTGGGTGGCCTGCTTGTTGTAGCTCAGGCACGTCGTATAGTCTCCCTCGCGCATGGCCAAGCCCCCCAGCTGCACGTAGGCCTCGGCCAGATCCGGTGTATATTGAATAGCCAGCTTGAGCTCCTTCTCTGCCTCCTCGTACATGCCCTTGCCGATATACACGCAGCCCAGATTGTAATGAGCGACCCCGTTTTCCGGATTCTGTTCGATCGCCTGCTGCATGCTCTGGATGTATTCCTTGAGTTTTTCTTCCTCGCTCTTTTCCTGAGCGTTTTTGTCCTGTTCTGCCATGAATTCTCCCTCAATCGAGCCGTTTCTTCGTTTGTATATTTCCAAGCCCTTTTATAAGGCCGAATCACCCTGAAAAACGAAAATCAAGATCAGGGATGGACTGACCAACCTACCGCTTCCAAACACTCAGGGGATCGTGTCCCATCCGGCGCAACTCCTCCATGTACCAGCGACAGAATTCGTACATTCCCCGATAGCGCTCATCCCAGTTAAAGATCCCCATACACATTTCCTGCACGCCGTTGCGGTAGGCCATTGATGCGGCCTCGCAGTCCATTTCGCGATAGAAGGCTTCCACAATCTGACTGGCTGTACGGCTGGTGCGATCCTTGCGAATATCAAAGGGGTGTTTGGGCTCTTGGAAGGGATCCCATTCCTCGAACCCGATGCGATCGATGAACTTCCTCCGCCTTGGAGAAAGACTCTCGTAAATCGCCCTTTTCCGTTCTTCTTGATCCATAACTAGTCCTCACCGAAAACCGTGATTGGACGTAAACTTGCCCAGATACAAGGAGCAAAAAATTTTGAAACCGCAGTGTATATTAATACATGAGGATTTCAAAATCTTGCAGCGACGAAGTAGATGGGTGAGTTTTCGTCCAAGCACTAACTAGTCCTCCCCGCCCAGGACCCACTCGTTGGGTTTGTTTGCGCTATCCGCGGAGGACTGCACGATACCCAAGTAATCCTCATTGTATTCATTCATCAGGGCCATGGAGAGCGGGACCATGACCTCCTCAAGCTTGACGTGTTTGGTAGGTATGCTCTGCACCAAACGCTGGCTGATATCCATCAGGCGGTCCTGAATCCTGTCCATGTACACCGTGGGGTACTGCCCGCCCTGCTTAAAACCGGAACGGAAACAAGTGTGCACCTCATTCCCAATGGCCATGGGCACCCCATAGATACGGCAGGTGATGGGCCGGTCCTCATAAAGATCACAGCGACCCTCATCATTTAGCAGAGGACAGCGTACACGGTAGCTCCCGGCTTGCTGCAAAATTTCGGCAGTCTCCTTGCCCTTCTTCTGCTCCTTGGCCATATAGTACTTTATCTTGTGCGTCTGACGATCAGCCTGATCTGCTCTTTCCAGAATCTTCTGGCGCTGAGGCTCCTCGAGCTTCTTTTGGAAGGCAAAATTAATGTACATGGCCTCCACGAGGCTCAAATCGAACAGGGCATAACAACAGTCTGTACAGCCGTTGTCGCAGGCGACCTCTTCTGGGCACTGCTGCCATACCTTCTGAAAAAGTGAATCCGCTTGTTGGCGCAATTTCTCGTATTCGGCAAAGAATCCGCTGAAATCGTATTGCATAATCGCCTCGAGCCTTTGGCTCGTTTTTGATTTCTCCAGTATAAAACAAGCCCCTAATAGTCACTACTAGGGGCTTGTCCATAAACATTTATAATGGACTCGTTAGTCTTACATCTGCCAATGCTAATCTTCTTCCAATGTAATAGCATCTTGCTCACAGACTTCCACGCATGACTCGCACTCTAGACACTCGTCGATGTTGACCACTACCGGCTTACCGTCCTGCATCTCCAGGACCTCGGCCGGGCAGGTTTCCACGCAGTCTCCGCAGCCCTCGCACTTCTCGTAATCGATGATGATATTGGGCATTCCCTCTACCTCCTGTCTCATTTTAGATTAAGTAGTTTCAGGCTTCACCGATCTCTTTCTTCACACCAATAGCCACCTTCCAGAGGATGGTCAATATGAGCAGGCCGGTCGCGTAGACCATGGCCGAAATCATGAGCTCGTAGCCAGTGGGTGCGTACTCGGTAATAGTTCCCATGGGATTGGGGATAAATCCGCCTACAATAAGTAACAGACCTTTGTCAATCCAAGTGGCCAGGATGAGCAGCACAAGCCCAACAAGCAGCATGTCCGGGTGGTTGCGGAACCGCGAGGGGACCAGGATGACCAAGCTAAGGATCGCGGCGGCGGCCATGACCCACGCCCAGCCCACAAGGGCGTTGGCCCCGTGCAGACCGGTAAAGAAGTAGGTCAGAATGTGCTCGTGTCCAGGGATGTTGCTATAGTAGGCGGTAAAGAGCTCACATAAGAAAAGAAAGACGTTGGTGACCATGGCATAGGTGACGATCTGTGCGAGGATCCGGATCGCCTCCTTCCCGGGATCGTATCGGGTGAACTTCTTGGCGATCAGGGCCAGGATGATTAGGATGGCCGGTCCAGAGCAGAAGGCGGAGGCCAGAAAACGGGGAGCCATGATCGCGGTCAACCAGAGATGGCGGGCGGGGAGTCCTTGAATGAGGTACGCCGTCACCGTATGAATACTCACCGCCCATACGATGGAGAGATAGATGAGCGGCTTGAGCCAATGCGGGTGTGGCCTGCGCTGATATTCCGCATGCAGATTGTTCCAGGCAATGATTATATTAAGCAGCAGATAACCCGAGAGCACGATCATGTCGTAAAAGAGCATGGAGTTGAGGGTGGGATGGAAGATCATGTTGAGCATCCGCTGCGGTTGACCAAGGTCGACCACCACGAATCCCATGCAAATGACCACCGCGGCCACGGCCATGAACTCGCCCAGAGTCACCATCTTTTCGAACTTCTTCTGGTTGTGCAGATACAGGGGCAGCACGAGCATGACCGCGGAGGCGGCCACTCCGACAAAATAGGTGAATTGGGCAATATAGAACCCCCAGGAGACGTCCCGGCCCATACCGGTGACCGTAAGGCCCTTCTGGAGCTGGATGATGTAGAAGATGCTTCCTGCCCCCATTACTGCGAGCAGGAAAATGATCCAGACCCAATATGTTTTGCTCCCTTTCAAGGCTTTTTCTAGCATGGCGTCCCCCTAAACAATGTAGAAAACACTCGGTTCAGTTCCCAGATCCACCTTGCGCCGAACGGTATAGTTCTCCCGCAGCACCTGCCGGATATGCGAATCCGGATCGTCCAGATCGCCGAATATCAGTGCTCCGTTGGAGGCCTCGACGCACGCGGGTTGCTTGCCTTCCTCCAGACGCTGGTAACAAAAAAGGCATTTTTCCACCACTCCGCGCATCCGGACGGGAAAATCGGGATTCTTGTCCTTTACATAGGGACCGGGATCGCAAAAGTTGAAGCTCCGGGACCCATAGGGGCAACCGGCCATGCAGTAGCGGCACCCGATGCAGCGATGGAAGTCCATCTGCACGATCCCGTCCTCTCGCTTGTACGTGGCTTGCGTGGGACAAACCCGAACACAGGGCGGATTCTTGCAGTGGTTGCACAGAAGCAAAAACTCGCTCTGCTCCACTCGCTCGGCCAGGAAGGGATTCTCCTTGCCGGGGAAGACGTGCTCAAAGTGGTCCTTCCAGATCCACTTGACCTCCTGTATGGGCTTGGCCTCGCCCTCAGGGACGTTGTTGGTGCTGTGGCAGGCCTCGATTATCCGATCGAACACCCGCTGACGCTCTTCCGGGTCCTTGGGGAACTTTCGCATGTCGATGACCATGCCCCAGCGTCCGGCTCGCAGGCGCTTCTCATTTTCCTGTGCGGGATCCGACTGCGGTTTATAGGAACTCGCGCTCAGAGTGATGCCACCCCCGAGCCCCAGCAGCGTAGTGATACCGGCGATCCTGAGAAATTGCCTTCTATTGCTGCCCATTTGCGACCTCCTCTGGAGCGACATGACAATCCCAGCAATACGGGTCCACCGAGGCCGTATTGTGGCATTTGTCACAAAATTCTTCCTTGCTAGTATGGCAATCCATGCAGGTCTTCTGCAGGCTCATATCGTACTTCTTCCCCCCCTTGCCTATATAGATGGATTTGCCCTCACGAACCACGGTGTCACGCCAGTCGTCCAAGAGCTGCATATGGTTCTTCCGCATCCACTCCGTATCCTCGATACATTCCTCCTTGTCCTCGGGCAACTGCAGATCCGGTGATTCATATGACGCCTGCCCCAGACTGAACCAGAAGGGAAAGGTCAACAGCAGGAGGAATATGACCAAGCCAATCAGGATCTTCCCGGCATCGTACATATCCTAGCCCTCCTTCCCTGGCAAGGGTTCTCCGCGCAGGTCGGTTTCACGTTCCTTCTCACCGCGCATGACCAAGGCATTGGCCACAAGTTCATGTACACCAGTTACGTCCACTCCAGGTACCCAGTAATCCATTAACGGCGGAAAAACTACACGGTCAATAGCGCAGATGCAGGCCAACATATTCACGTCGTACTGATCATGAACTTGCTTGACAGCATTGGCCCGAGGCATACCCCCGCGCATGCGCATTTCCATAAATTCATCGTTGTTCAGCCCGGCACCACTTCCACAGCAGAAGGTACGCTCCCGGATCGTCTGCTCCGGCATCTCGTAGAAATGGTTGCAGACATTATTGATAACATAGCGGGGTTCCTCGAAAAGGCCCATCGCGCGAGCAGGATTGCAGGAATCGTGGTACGTTACCCGCTTGTTGTCGTTGCGGCTGGGATCGAGGTTAAGGACGTTGTTCCTGATCAGGTCCGCAGTGAACTCCGTGATGTGAACCATCTTGGTGCTGCTGGCGTTTTGAAAGACCGTTCCCGTTATCGGGCTGCGGGGCACCTCGAGGAAATCGGCGGGTCCGTTCAGGGTATCCATGTACTGATTGACCACCCGCCACATGTGGCCGCATTCTCCACCCAAAATCCACTTAACGCCCAATCGCTGTGCTTCGGCATACATCTTGGCATTCAAGCGCTTCATGGCCTCATGAGAAGTGAACAAGCCGAAATTGCCCCCTTCTGCAGCGTAGGTGCTCAGGGTATAGTCCAGGCCGAGCTCGTGGAAGAGCATGAGATAGCCCATGAAGGTATAAGTTCCCGGGTCGGCGAAATAATCCCCGGAGGGCGGGATGAAGAGAATCTCCGCGCCTTTTTTGTTTATTGGCGGATCGATCCGCTTGCCTGTGAGCTCCTCAATATCATCCACCATAAAGTCCACGATATCTTTGAACGTATGCGGCGGGATGCCAATATGATTGCCCACATTGAAAGAATTAATTACCGGAGCCATGATCCAGTCGGTCTGAATACCCACAAGATTGAGCAACTCTCGAGCCAACATAGTAATTTCTGCTGTATCGATCCCGTAGGGGCAAAATAGGGAACAACGTCGGCATTCAGTGCATTGATAAAAATACATGTACCATTCTTTGATCACTTCCTTGGTCAGCTTGCGGCCGCCGCTGAGCTTACCCAGGATACGCCCCACAGTAGTAAAGTCCTTGCGATATATGGAGCGCAAAAGCTCCGCCCGGAGCACGGGCATGTTTTTGGGATCCCCGGATCCGATGAAGTAGTGGCACTTGTCCGCGCAGGCCCCACAGCGAACGCATATGTCCATAAAGACCTTGAGAGAACGGTACTTCTCCAGCCTCTCCCGGAATCCCTCGTAGATTATCTCCTGCCAGTTCTCGGGAAGCTGCCAATCCTCATGCGTGGGTAACCACTCCTTGGCTCCCTTATAGCCGAAAAAATACTCCAGCTGGTCTGGCTTGGCCGGATTGCTATAATTGTTCGGAATAAACTGAGGAGGAATATCTTCCATCCAATCCGTCCGAGGCATTGTATAGTCAATACTTTTAACTACGGTGTCAGTAGAGGGGGGATTTGCCATAACTTACTCCTTTTCCACTGGGATGCCTGCTTCTTTCAATTTATCCCTATATTCGTTCTCCCATTCCTCGTAGGTATGTACCTTGACCGGATAATTCCATGGATTGACGTGACGTCGCATTCGATTGTCGTTAGGCAAATTCCGTGTAGGGCTGAAAAAAACACCGGCTAGGTGCATCAACTTACTCCAGGGGAAATACACCAAAAGAGAACAGACGAGAAAGAGGTGAGTGTAAAACATGACACCGACAGAATCCGGGACCTCAGGTTGGAGTTGAATCAGTCCCATGCTCAGGGTCTTGATGTCCACTATGTCCACCCGGAGAAAATAACGCATTAGGACTCCGGAAATGACGATAGCGAAGAGCAGGAACAGGGCAAAATAGTCCGTAGGCAGGGAAATATAGCGCAACTTGGAATCTATGAGTCGGCGCAGCAAAAGATAGGCCAGAGCCAGCAGAATAACAATCTCCGTGGCGAACAAAGTGGGGACCCCGACTTGCATGATCCCGTCCAGGGTCTCCATCCAGTTGAAAAGAACGGGAACCGGCTCGGTGAAAAATCGCATATGGCGGGCGAGGATGACGAAAAAACTCACGTGGAAGGCCAAAGCCCCAAGCCAAAGAAACTTAGAGGACCCGTAACTCAGCTGTGGTCCCTCGCGGAAGAGCCGAACTCGCGCGTTACGGAAAAGGGACCTGAAGAGCAGGACCTCCAGTATCATCCGAACCACCACTCCCGCTCTAGTGGAGGGATTGTCGATCCGGCTCCGCCGAATCCAGGGAAAGCTCTGTTGTTGTCCTGCCGTAGTGGGAATTTTGAAGGGTACAGCCGAACGACCCCACAAAACGACCCTATAAATAAAGCCGAGCACAAAGGCAATGAAAGCCAAGTAGGGTACAATCACTCCGAACAGAACATGCCATCCCGCAGCCCCAGCCCCCAGAAGCGGGATGATCACCAGGGCTAACACCATAATCAAGGCATACAGAGCGTTCATAGCTGCTCACCTCACTTCCTGTTTCCAGCAAATTCTATTTCTCCACTAGGTCCCTTTCCCGGAACAGGTCAATCTTGTGCGGTGTCTTCACTAAAAGGATCTCCCCTCCCTGAGTCTCTGACATCCACACCGGCGTACTTCCGCAGCAGATAGCTGACCCGCTCCTGCGCCTGTCTGACCCTTAGTTCCCACATCTTCTCCTTACATTTGACGTAGATGTCTACAGCAAGCATAGAGAGCTGATCCACCTTATCCTCCAAAGCGCGATACTCGGCCTGCCACCCATGCTCCTGGACCGGTTTGTCCAATTGAGCCCGCAACACATCTTTGAGAACGGTAAATACCTGCAGGGCTTGAGAGGGGGAAAACTCCTGAACAGCACGAATCCGGACGATTGCGTCCACTGAGTCCGGCAGTTGCTGAGAGCTGGTTTCTCGGAGCAACTCCCCGAAAATATTGTTCAGCTCACGAGAAAATGTAGCACCAACCGGGTTTGCAAACTGGTCCTTTTGCTCCTTAAAGAACTTGGCTCCATCCTCCGGATAAGTCTGAAGGGCCGCATCCAGCCATTCATTCACGATCTTGTCCCTGTGCTGGAGCATGTATTCCCGCAGCTGACCTTGGCTGGTGTTCACATGGAACTCCTTTGTCCGGAATGTGGCTCACTTAGGAGGCTGGACAAGAAAAAGCTGCTTAGGCAAGCAAGACGTCCACTTGCAGCCACATAATTTTAAGGCCTCATTACTTGCAAAGTTACTTATCCTTTACCGAGACGATGTGTCAAGTGAGGATATCTAAATTGCCGATCCCTTCTGCGAACAATATCTTACATATAACCCTCATGGCTGCGCAGACGCAGGCACAACCAAACATACAATGGCCGGAGCCGATCCGGGGAGAGCGCATCTCGGGTTCCATATAGAGCGGGGCTTTGAAGTAGAGTGCATGAGTCCCGAGCTCGTGCCCCTTTTTCCAGGGTTAGCCTAATGGAATATTGTGCCCGTTTCATAGTGGGCCGGGAGTGGAGCCGCTTGGATGTTGCTATACTCTACATTTGTAGGATGGGATGAAACCCGCGCTTACAGCGCTCTCCCCAGATCGGCTCCTTTTCAATTTTATCAAGCAATTCAATTGGTTCGAGTCATTTTCATACAAAAAAACCCCTGAACCTCGGGAACTGAGCCTGAACGAAGCAAGGAGGATTTCTGGAAACCCTACAAACAAAAGGCGGGACATGTGTCCCGCCTTTTGTTTTTGCCAGAATCCACCGGTTTGGCCGGGCCATTTCCTACATGGCCCGCAGCCTACTGATGCGCTCCTGGATGGGGGGATGAGTGCTAAAGAGGTTGGCCAAGTTCTTGCCGCGGAAGGGGTTGACTATGAACATATGGGCAGTGGATTGGTCCCCCTTGCGCATGGGAATTTTCCTGCTGTAGGCGTCCATCTTCTCCAGAGCCCCAGCCAGATAGTCAGGATTGCCGGCGAATTTCGCTCCGGCCTGGTCCGCCAGGTACTCTCTGGAACGGGAAATCGCCATCTGGATGAACAGGGCTGCAAGCGGGGCAATAATAGACAGGACAATGGCCACTATGGGGTTGCCCCCTTCATCATCTCCCCCGCCCATGCCAAAAATGGCAGCCCAGCGGACCATGGTGGAAATGAACATGATCACTCCGGCCAGGGTAGCGGCAACAGTCTGGATAAGGATATCCCGGTTGCGGATGTGGCCCAACTCATGGCCCAGCACCCCTTTTAGCTCCTCCTTGGACAAAATATCCAAGATTCCCTGGGTGACGGCCACCACCCCATGATGGGGATTGCGGCCCGTGGCGAATGCGTTAGGCGATTTTTCCGGAATGATGAAGACCCTGGGCTTGGGGATCCCCGCCTGCTGGCTCAACTCGTCCACTATCTCGTGCAGCTTGGGAGCCTCCGAGGGGCTCACCTCGCTGGCCTTGTACATGCGCAGCACTAGCCGGTCTGAGAACCAGTAGCTTCCCACGTTCATTCCGATAGCGAGCAAGAAGGCAATGACCAGACCACCATTGCCACCCAGCACCTGGCCGAAAATCAAGATGAGTGCGGTTAAAAGCCCCAACAGGAGCCCTGTTTTCAACTGATTGCTCATAAGGTATCTCCTTCTCTATCCTGCTCCCTTGCGAGGAAAGTTTTATTGCATCGTGTCTTTTCGGATGCGGAATGTCAGCCCTTGTCGTGTAATCCTTTACATTGTAGCACGACCTATTCCTCAATCACCTCGATTCGCCGCTTCTGCTGTCGGCTCCCTGACTTGGGCACGGTCACTATCAGAAGACCATTCTCCATGCGGGCGGAGATTGCTTGCGGATCAGTCTCCTGCGGCAGCTGAAACCTCCGGGCAAAAGGCCCGCGAAACCGCTCTAGCACCTGATGGGAGCAACATGCTCCGTTCCTCTCCGGCTGCCTCTGCCCGTAAATGGTAAGCTCGAACTGTCGCACCTCGACGCCGACCTCCTCCTTGGTCAGCCCAGCCAGCTCCATCTGTATGATGTAGGCCTCAGGGGTCTCGTATGCGTCAGTAACAGGCTGCCAACAGCCGCCCTCGCGGAGCCTCTGATACAGATCGAATTTCTCCCACGCCTCGTCCAGTAGTTGGCCAAGGCGTTGTTTCGTATCCTGCACATTCCTCCAGTCCCAGTCCCTTGATCGGGCCATACGCCTGTCTCCCTATGCTCCCTCTTGTCCCGCTCTTACCAACTACATAATCTCCTTAAGTGAATAACCAATTCCGCTGGATTGTCAACATATTTGCGATCCTTCGGGTCCGTGGCCTTTTTTCCTACAATCCGCCCTTTGACAGAGAGAAGGCATGGGATATACAAATAAAGCTTAGTTTTGCCACCACTGGAATGCTAATCTGTCCCGCTTCCCCGAAAGCATTCCCCGGAGACCCTAGCAAGAACATAATCCAGAAGGGGTCTTTCCCATCGGATCAGGGCCGCAGAAACCCGGCAACAGCAGGAGGGAGTTCATGCAACAGTTTCCCCGGATGCAACGGCTGCCCCCTTATGTCTTCTCCGTTGTCAATGACCTCAAATTCCAGATGCGCCGAGAAAACGAAGACATTGTGGACTTGGGCATGGGCAATCCGGACCTGCCCACACCCCAACACATCGTGGACAAACTGACGGAGGCGGCCCAGAAACCGGTCAACCATCGCTACTCTGCCTCCAAGGGCATTCCCAATCTGCGAAGGGCCATCTGCAATTGGTACAAGCGACGTTACGACGTCGATCTGGACCCGGAGAATGAGGCCATAGTTACTATCGGGGCAAAGGAGGGCTTGTCCCACTTGACCCTGGTCATGCTCAGCCCTGGGGATGTGGTCTTTGTTCCGGACCCAACCTACCCCATCCACTCCTACTCCGCTATAATTGCCGGTGCGGACGTGCGCAGCGTACCCATCCACAAGGATCGGGATTTCTTCCAGGATCTATTGGAGGCCACCAAACAGACCTGGCCCCAGCCCAAGCTACTGATCCTTTCCTTTCCCCACAATCCCACCACAACTATCGTGGACCGGGATTTCTTCCGCAAGGTGGTCGACTTCGCCAAGGAGCACGGGATCTATGTCATTCACGACCTGGCTTACGCAGATCTGGCCTTCGACGGATACCAACCGCCCAGCTTCCTAGAGGTGGAGGGGGCCAAGGACGTAGGTGTAGAGTTCTTCTCCTTGTCCAAGAGCTACTCCATGGCGGGGTGGCGCGTGGGATTCTGCTGCGGAAATCAGGATATGATCCACGCCCTGGGCCGGATCAAGAGTTATCTGGATTACGGGATCTTCCAGCCGATCCAGATTGCCTCCATCATCGCCCTAAACGGGGATCAGGACTGCGTAAGACAGATCGTCAGCGAGTACAAGGACCGCAGGGACGCATTGATAGGGCGCTTGAACGACGTAGGCTGGCCAGTGGATCCCCCCAAAGCCACCATGTTCGTCTGGGCCAAAATTCCGGAACAATTCCGCTCCATGGGCTCCTTGGAATTCTCCAAGAAAATGCTCCGCGAGGCCAAGGTGGCGGTTTCTCCCGGCATCGGATTCGGAAACTTCGGAGACGACCACGTCCGCTTCTCCCTTGTGGAGAACCGACAACGTATTAACCAGGCCGTCCGGGGCATTAAGCAGATGCTCTCCTGATCCGCTTTACGTTGCATAACACGGTGAATTCGTGTACATCGGCCGCGCCGCGTACCAGAGATCGGAGATCGGAGATCAGAGATCAGAGATCAGAGATCGGAGGTCGGAGATCAGTGGACGCATCCACGGTGGCTTGAGCTTGCTTCACCGGCCCATTAAGACCTCACCCGCCCGATCAACCCCAAACGCCGAACCCGGAACGGGGAACATGGAACGATGAACGAGTCATACGAGGCGTAAATGCAGGAGCAAATAGTCCGAATCGGCCTGGCCGGTCTGGGTACTGTCGGCGGGGGGCTCGCGGAAATCCTGCGTAACAATGCTGAATGGATCCAAAAGCGCATTGGCAAGCGCATCCAGATCGCCAAGGTCCTAGTCAGGGATCTGGACAAGGATCGTGATGTGCCCCCACCGCCGGAAGCCGAGCTGACGAACTCCATTGAGGGTCTGGTCCGGGATCCGGATCTGGACATCGTGGTTGAGCTCATCGGCGGGGAAGAAGCGGCTTACCGGCTTATAAGCATGGCCCTTGAGGAAGGCAAGTCCGTGGTCACCGCGAACAAGGCCCTCCTGGCGGAGCACGGCCCGGAGCTATTCCAGCTGGCAGCGGAAAGGGGCGCAGGACTCGCTTTCGAGGCCAGCGTGGCCGGAGGCGTCCCCATTGTAAAGACCCTGAAGGATAGCCTGGCCGGCAACCGCATAAAGTCCCTGACCGGGATATTGAACGGAACTGACAATTACATCCTTTCCGAAATGACCAGCCGGGGGATCTCCTTCCAGGAAGCGCTGGAAAAGGCCCAGGAGCTCGGCTATGCCGAGGCGGATCCCAGCCTTGACGTGGACGGGTACGACGCCGCCCACAAGCTCACCGTTCTCATCCGTCTGGCCTCGGGCAAGGACTACCCCTACGCGGAGCTGCCAGTGCACGGCATCCGCGGGATAGAGGCCTACGACATCGATTGGGCCAAGGCCTTCGGCTACCAGATCAAGCTGATCGCCCAGGTTAAGGATCGCTCCGGGTCACTACAGGCTGGAGTCTTCCCCGCCCTCATCCCTGAGGAGGACATGCTGGCCAAGGTGGACGGTCCCTTCAACGCCGTACTGCTGGAGGGCGATGCCGTGGGGCCCATTATGCTCTACGGCCAGGGCGCCGGGGATCTGCCCACGGGAAGCGCTGTACTGTCCGACATTATGGACCTGGCCGGAAGCTGCTCCGGTGCCAGCAATTCGGGGTTTGTGAACAGCGCCATGGAGCGGGCGGATATCCTTCCCGCGGAGCTGACCGTATGCCGGCACTATTTTCGCTTTACGGTCCAGGACCGGCCCGGTGTCCTGTCCGTTCTATCCGGGATAATGGGCGAGCACAACATAAGCATTGCCCAGGTAGTACAGAAGCAGGAACAGAACGGGGAGGCCGTTCCCGTGGTCTTTCTGACGCACGCCGCCCAGCTAAAGGACGTGCACAACGCCTTAGCGGAGATCGACAAGCTGAGTTTCATCAAGGCACGGACAAGGCACCACCGGATCCTGTAGGATGAGAGGCAAGCTCCTGTTCCTCATCGCCGACGGCATGGGCGACCACCCCCTCGCGGAGCTGAATGGCCGCACTCCGCTCCAGGCCGCTCGCACGCCCAACATGGACCACTTGGCCGCAAAGTCCAGAGTGGGGCGATGCCAGACCATCCCTCAGGGACAGCCTCCGGGCTCGGACATCGCCAACATGTCCCTGCTCGGCTTCGAGCCGAAGATCCATCACACCGGGCGCGGACCCATCGAAGCCGCTGCACAGGGCCTGGATCCGGCTGAAGAGGATCTGATCTACCGTCTCAATCTCTGTAGCGTGAGCAGCTTTACCCCAGAAGGGGTCATGCAGGACCATAGCGGCGGTCACGTGGACACGGAACGGGCCAGGGACTTCCTGGACCGCCTGGGCAGGGATCTCGCCGAGGAGAGCCTCCTACTTTTCCCCGGATTCCAATACAGACATCTGCTCCTGCAGCGAGGAGGGAGGGCCAAGCCGGAAGCCGATCTATCCGTGCGTCCCCCCCACGACATCCTGGGCAGGGAGCTAGGCCCGGATCTGGAGGAGTACGGCAAGAGCCCGGTTCTGAGCCGCCTCGTCCACCGCGCGGCGCAAATGCTGCAAGAGGAGGACGGGATGGAGGCGAACGCGGTCTGGCCCTGGGGCCAGGGGCCGCCGCTGAAGCTGCCCTCCTTCCGGGAAACCTTTGGGCTCTCCGGAGCAGTGATATCCGCAGTGGACCTGATCAAGGGCCTGGGACGCTCCGCGGGCCTGGAGCTCATCGCTGTGCCCGGGGCCACCGGGGGCCTGGACACCGATTATCTGGGCAAGGCGGAGGCGGCCAGGAATTTCCTTCAGAGCAAGGACTTCGCCTATCTCCATCTGGAGGGTCCGGACGAGTGCAGCCATGCCGGTTCGGCAAAGGACAAGGTGCGCTGCATCGAGCTCTGCGACGAGCTAATCGTGGGCCAATTGCTGCAATGGATGCAGGACAAAGGCATCTGCTGCATGATCGCCTGCGACCACTTGACTCCTATACAGATGAGAACCCACGCCAAGGACCCCGTGCCCTTTCTGTTCCACGATCCCCGTGCCCCGGTCAGCGGCCCCAAATGCTTCAGCGAAGCCGAGGCCGAGAGTTCCGGGATCTTTCTGGAACAGGGAACCCAGCTTCTGCCCTGGATACTGAAACAAATGGACCACAGCTTATGAGCCCGGAAAATCCCCTGCCCCAAACGGAGAGCATCTGGAGCCACCGGGTCTATTACGGGGAAACCGACGCCATGGGCGTTGTCTACTACGCCAACTACCTGCACTGGTTCGAGCAGGCCCGCAATCAGCTCCTTCTGGATTGCGGCTCCAGCTACGGCCAGATGGAGGAGGAAGGCCTGTTTCTGCCGGTAAGCGAAGCCCACTGCTCCTACCTCGAGCCCGCCCGTTTCGATCAAGTCATCGCCGTCCACAGCACCATCGAAGAGTTGAAGCGTGCCTCGATCTGCTTTGTCTACCGGATCATCAATCGGAGCCGCGGTGAACGCCTCATCACCCGGGGCTGGACCAAACACGCCTGTGTGGACCGGGAGGGACGGATGCTGAGATTCCCGCAGTGGTTCCGGGACCTCTTCTGCTAGGACCCGACCTCCCGGGGAACCTACGGGGATAGCCCGGATGAGCGCCCTTACCTCCGGGGCGAAGAACCCACAGGGCAACCCCAAGGAGATGCCAAGTGAAACGACTCCCCTCCTACCCCCTAAGCATAACTCCGCACTTCGACATGGAGACCTTCATGCTCCTCTCCGGACAGCAGAGGCTGGACGGGGATAAGGCAAAGGCCCTGGAACAGGACTGGCAGCGCCTTCATGCCCATTTGCGGGCCTATCGCCTAGGAGAAAAAAAAGGGTACATTCTGATCTACCTGGACCGCAATTTCGACGCGGAGCTGGATCAGGCCCGCCAGCAGGAGCGTGAACGCGCGGAGCGCCTGGAGCTTCTGGCCCAGTCCATGATCATGGCCGCCCTAAGCGAGGTCCTTCCGGAGAGCGCGGCGCAGGGCTGCGCCCCGGTCCCGGAGCCGAACAAGGTCCTCAAGAATTCCCTGTCTGATCTGGGGCTTACCTTCCACAACAACGGCAGCCTGGACGTCTCCTTCGGGGTGGTGACCGAGCTGCCCTATCGCGGCGACTGCGAGAGATGTCTGATCAAGGGCACCTGCTCCAAGCGGATGCTGCAGCAGTCGGGCTAGATACGTTGCAGGGACCATCAACGCGTCCCGCGCCCATGGATTGCACGGGCCGCGCTTTCGGGGTAGGATTTTCTGTGAATCGTGACCCGTAAACAGTGAACGAAGTACCTGCAATCGGGACCGAAAACCCTGAACCGGAAACCCGGGAACGGGGAACACTGATATGGTTGAACTTTGTCAATAGGCAACAGTTTCCCTCTTGCCGCTTTAGCGGATTAGCTGTGACTGCACTTCTGCCAGCTCTCTGTCAGGAGCGGGACCATGAAAGCGACGGTTGATCACTCTGAGATTCGCGGG
>JAIPEP010000038.1 GCA_021737085.1 Desulfohalobiaceae bacterium
CCCAACTAGAACATGGATTCCCCGGACTCCTGGATGGTCTGGTCGATGGTCTCCTTCAGGTCCGGAGGCAGACCGGGGATGTCCACACTCAGGAACCCCCGGACAATGGTTGAAGTGGCCTCATCCTCGTCCATCCCCCGGGCCATAAGGTATTCGATCTCCTCCTGGGCCACTTTGCCCACCGCGGCCTCGTGGGAAAGGTCCGCACCGGAGACTCTGCCCTCCAGCTCCGGAATGGCGTGGATGATCCCGTCCTGGAGAATGAGCCCCTTGCACTCCAGGTGGCCCTTGGTTTCCGCGGCGTTGCTCTGGATATGTCCCGGATTGATGATGGTCCCCCCGGTGGTGATGGTGCGAGCGATGATCTCCGCCCGGGTTTCCTCCGCGTTGAGCACCACCCTGCTACCGCTGTTCACATAGGACCCCGGAGGTGTGGCCAGAATGGAATTGAAGCGAGCGATAGCGCCCCGTCCGTTGAGATAGACCGAAGGGTAGAGCTGGGCTGATTCCACCCGCTTGAGCAGGATGTAGTTGTTCAAAAACACACCGCCCTCTTCCACTGTTCCCACGGAGCGGGGCCGCACGTGGACCCCCTCGCCCCAGTTGTGGATCATGGTGAAGGAGAGCTTGCCCCCTTTCTTCACGTAAAACTCGGAAATGCCCAGGTGCAGCGCGGTGTTTACCTCCTGGGACACCGCGCAGCCGGTGATGATGTGCAGCTCCGAGTCCTCCTCCACAACAATGATGTTGTGCACGTTCTGGCCCACATTCTGCCCTTTTATGAAGAGGCAGGACTGAACGGGATCGGTGACCTTGGCCCCCTTTTCCGTGCGGATGAAATACCCTCCATGGAGGTTGTCCGCCACCTCCCGGGTGTACTTGTCCTTGTCCGGATTCACCAGCTGCCAGTAGTACTCCGGCAGGCCATCGTACTGCTCCAGGGCCTGCTTGATATCCAGGACCTCTACTCCCTCCCTGCAAGTGGAACACTGCACATTGGAGTAATCCATATGCAGGTAGGTCCCGCTGCGGTCCTTCTCCGAAACGTCCACACCCGCCATGAGCAGATTTTGCCTGTCCTCCTCGCTCAGGTCCCGCAGATCGCTCAGGGAAGGGGTCGATCCGCCCTGCAGATCGAAGCGGGAGATATCCACATCCTCTCTGTTCTTTTCCTGAGCCGGGCCCTTCTGGCTATCCTTTACTCCATGCATCGCACACACTCCTCGTATCCGTAAACGCTTACGTGATCCAAAATATCCCTGGGCCTCGCCTCGCAGCAAAGTATCCCGTCGTACATGACCATCCCGCGGTCCGCGTTGATATAGTCCAGGATATAGCCGGTATGGGTGATGATCAGGCCGGAGGAATAGCTGTGCTCCTTTTGCTCCTTCATGCTCATGTCGCTGCGTGGGGCGAGATCCTGCTCCAGGAGCCTGCGGACCATTTTCCCGATCAGGGCCATGTTCTCCAGATCCACCCCTGACTCCGGCTCGTCGAAGAGAACCAGCCGCGGCTTCTGGGCCATGAGCTGCAGGAGCTCGGAGCGCTTGAGCTCGCCCCCGGAAAATCCGGAGTTGATGTCCCGGTCCAAAAAGCCCTCCATCTTGACCTCCCGGGCCAGACCCTCCACATCCACATCCTGATCCTCGGAACAGAGCCGGACCATGTCCCTGGTCTTGAGGCCGTTGATTGTGGGCGGCCGCTGAAAGGAGAGCCCGATCCCCAACTCGGCCCGACGGTTCGTCTTGAGATGGGTGATGTCCTGTCCCCGGAAATGGATGGACCCCTGCGTCACCTCGTACCCGCTGAACCCCATGATGGTCATGAGCAGGGTCGTTTTCCCCGAGCCGTTGGGGCCGAAGAGAATAAAGGTCTCGTTCTCCGGGATCTGCAGATTCACCCCCTTCAGAACGTGGCTTCCCCCGACCTCGACGTGCAGATCGTTGATTTGTAACATAGTTTATCCTTTTTCCTGAGTTCTCGTTCCCCGTTCCCCGTTCCCCGTTCGGTGTTCAGCGTTCTGGGTTCGGTATTCCGAAGAACGGGGAACCCAGAACGCTCAACGGGGAACACACAAGTCACATAAAGCGGAAATCGTCCTTCCCCTTTCTGGGATGACAATAGTAACACCTTGCATCAACCTTGAACAAGGGGATTAGGAGCAATCCGGCCACAAAACCGAAGGCGTGGGCCCACCAGGCCACCCCGCCGGCGCCCTGCGCTCCCACAGTCGCCGCCACGCCGGAGGAGAACTGCAGCAGGAACCACAGACCCAGAAAGAGCACTGCAGGGAGATTCAGGAAGAGGGGGAAGATGAACACGGGAATCAGGGTCAAGACCTGGGCCTGGGGATAGAGACGCATGTAGGAACCCATCATTCCGGCTATGGCTCCGGAGGCACCGACAACCGGGACGGTGGACTGGGAGAAAAAGAACATGTGCCCGGCCAGGGCCAACAGACCGCAGCAGAGATAGAAGATCACGAAACGCAGCGGGCCCATCACGTCCTCGATATTGTCTGCGAACACCACGAGGATCCACATGTTGACGGCAAAATGGAACACCCCGCTGTGCAGGAACATGTGCGAGACAAAAGGGAGGAATCCGGCGCTAGGATAGCCCACCAATTCCGCCCACTCGGGACGAAAATAGCGGGCCGGCACAACGCCCAGGATGTGAAAGAGCTGCTCCAGCTGGGCCTGGGTCAGGCTCAGCTCAAATATGAAAACCACTGCGTTCAGGCCGAGGATCAGCCAGAGGGCTATGGGAGTGTGCCTGCGGGGGATGTAGTCCTTGATAGGGAACATGAGCGCTCGGCATTCGGGAGTCAGCCCTGCGGCGCAAGGGCCGGATTGAAAAATCGGGGGCCTTTAGAGGATCCCTTCCTGTCTGAGCCGGTCCAGAAAGCAGCGCAGGCGTCTTCGCCGCAGGCCGGCCAGAACCGATTCCAGTCGCGCAGCCGCACTCTTCAGTCCAGCCCAGTCCCCGGGGTTGGTCAGGACCAGATCCGCCCCCCGCAGCTTAGCCCCTTGGGAGGACTGCCAGGACTCCATGCTCCGGATCATTTCCCGGTCCAGCCCCCGCTTCTCCTGAAGCCTGCTCCGGCGCAGCGCATCCGGGCAATGGACCCCGACGACCACATCAAAGGGACCGCCCCGCTGCCAGCCGGATTCCACGAGCAGAGGGACCTCGGCCAGGGCCATTCTCCAGCCTTCGCTACGGCGGAAAAAGTCCTCCAGATCCCTCAACACCAAGGGATGAATGAGGGTCTCTACCTCCCGCCGCAAGGCCTCGGACTGACTCATCTCCCGAAAGAGACGCTTTTTGTCCACGGGGCTCTGCTCATCCGGGACGAAACGGCTCCCGAAGCTCCGGCGCAACATCTCCCAGCCCGGCTCCCCCGGGGCGTAGAGCCGGGCCACGCTCTCATCTGCATCCCATCGTGGTAGCTTATCCCCGGAAAGCAGACCGGTCAAGGCGGATTTGCCGCTTCCCACCACCCCGGTAATACCCACCCGCTGGGTCCTTTTCTGCAGGTGCAAGAGCAGACGCAGGAAGTCCCCGGGCAGGGGCTGGGTGAGGGTCACCGGCCCGGAGCCATCCGCAGGGCGGAACCCTATTCGCCAAGAGTGGAGCATTTGCCGGGGGACCAGCTTCAATGTCGACCGGGAGGCGCGGCGCTTGAACGCGGCATGGGCCTGGGGCCCATAGATTCGGTCCCCAAGCAAAGGATGCCCCATATGGGCCATGTGCACCCGGATCTGATGCGTGCGGCCCGTGGCTATCCGGATCCGGACCAGACTGGCCTCCTTGCCCGGAAAGAAGCAAAGGACCCCGTAGCTGCTCCGGGCCTGTTTGCCCTCCCCTCGCACGGCCCGCATCTTGTGACGTCTTCTGGGATCCCTGTCCATGGCTACGTTAATCTCGCCTTCCTCCGGATCCGGACGTCCGTGGACCAGGGCCAGGTATTCCTTGTGCACCGTGCGCTCGGCAAGCTGGCGGGTCATGGCCTCCCGTCCCGCGGAGCTGAGGGCGACCACCATGAGCCCGGAAGTGTCCTTGTCCAGACGGTGCACGATCCCGGGCCGGGCGTTCTCCTCGACTTGCAGCCCGGGGAAGTGGTGCAGCAGGCGATGGGCCAGGGTGGGCCCCTGCTCGCCGCCTGCGGGGTGCACACTAAGACCCGGGGGCTTGTTCACCACTGCGAGATCGCTGTCGCGCCACCGGATATCCAGGTCCCCCGCGTCCGGGACCAGGCCCTGCCTTGGCTCATCCGCCTCCAGAAAGAGATCGTCTCCTTCCCTGACCCTGTGCCCGGGATGGAGACAGACCTCCCCGTTGACCCGGACCCGGCCGGCCTCGATCCACTTCTGGATCCTGTTCCGGGAAAAGCCGGATCCGGAGAGCCGAGCCGCAAGGAAGCGGTCCAGTCGTTCCCCGGAATGAGAGGCTGTGTATCCATACCCCTCCCCGCGGTTCATGTAGCCTCCCTTTGGGCGAGCGGGCCTAGGGCGCGCCTGTCTGCTCCTTCCTGCGCTGCAACAGATGCTTCAGGCCCATCCCCTGCTTGGAGAAAACTATAAAAGCAGTGCCCAGAGTGATGGCGAACTGCAGGAAACGCCAGACCAGACTCGCGGCCAGGGCCTCATTATGCCCCACTCCATACAGGCCCAGGGAAAAGACGATGGCCGAGTCCACCACCCCGAGCCCGGCAGGGGCAAGAGGGAGGGAAAGCCCGGTTATGGTCAGGGCGAAGACCACAAGGCCCTGGCTCCAGGTAAGTTGGAAGCCCGCCACCCAATATATGATCAGAAAGATCTCCAGCATGTGCTCCAGCCAGATCAAAAGGGAAAAGAACACCAGCTTCCCGTACCCCAGCTTTCCCCTTCTCGCCTGAACGTACTCCAGAAAGGAGCGAAGGAAGCCCTCCACCTTGTGGCCGGGAATGATCCGGATGAAACGGTAGACCCTATCCGGCCGGAACAGGAAATAGGCCAGAAGTCCCCAGATAAGCAGGGTCAGGGCGCCGAAGGGCAGAACGATCACCAGGGTCCCGAGTAAAGCCGCGCTGCAGACTGCGAGCAGCAAGAAGATGTTGAGATCCGCGAACCTCTCCCAGAAGACGAGCTCAGTGCCCTGCGAGGCCTCGATCCCGGCCTCCTTGCGGAGATAGATAATCTTGGCCAGCTCCCCAAGTCTGGCGGGCAGGACATTATTGACGAAGAAGCCGTAGAATTCGGCAAAGACGCCCTTGCCCAAGCTGCAGGTCCCCCGGGCCAGGTCCCAGAGGCGCACGCCCATGAGAACGAACCCGGAGGCCATGCTCACCAGGACCAGGAAGACCTTGACATTGTCGTATCTCCCCAGGGCAGTCAGGAGCCTTTCCAGATCCACCCCGTGAACCAGATAGACGATACAGGCGGCCACCAGGATCAGCTTTCCCAGAAGGGGGAGGTAGCGTTTGGTTAACTGCTCCAGATGCATAGGGATGTACACGCTGTTTAGTGGACAGGCCAGCGCCTGCTTTGATCGGAGGCGGACAAACTATGACCACCCCATTGGGGAAGGAACGGATACAGGCGGGCATAGGTGTGGCGGGAAGCTGGGTGCGGGCGTGCAGGCGGCGTCCTGGAGCCGGGCGCCGGACGCCAACTGGATGCCCCTGGAAAGTAGGGGCCGGCTACTCCAGGGTGTCCACTTGCCGGGAGAGCCGGGACATTCTCCTTGCTGCTTTCCGGCGATGGATCACGCCCTTGGATGCGGCCCGGTCCAGGACGGAGTTCGCCTTTTGCAACGCTTCCCGAGCCTGCTCTTTGTCCCTTGCCTGAATGGCAGATCGGACCTGCTTTACCGAGTTCTTGACCCGGGTCCGGACCGCCTTGTTGCGCTCTCTCGCCTTCTCGCTCTGTCTGTGACGCTTCAAGGACTGCTTGATGTTTGCCAAGCTAACCTCCTGCTAGGATTTGTCTTGTTTCGCTCCCGAAACCCTTTGCCCGAGTTCCGGGAAAAATCTCCCGCTCCGTAGTCATGCACAGAGCCGAGGGGACTGAATTTTCTTCTGCTTACCTTGTCCGTTCCGCGCGTCACTTTGTACGAGGAAAACCGGGCCCTGTCAAGCCGGGCTGAATTTGTTCTCCTAAGAATAAACCGCAGTGTATATTAATACATGAGGATGGCAAAATTTTGCAGCGACGAAGTAGATGGGTAAGTTTTCGTCCAAGCACTAGCTAGTGCCTGACCGAAAACCGTGATTGGACGTAAACTTGCCCAGATACAAGGAGCAAGAAATTTTGAAACCGCAGTGTATATTAATACATGAGGATTGCAAAATTTTGCAGCGACGAAGTAGATGGGTAAGTTTTCGTCCAAGCACTAGCTAGATCTGCAGCTCGCTGAAGGCAGCCAAACCGGAAAGCATGGACAACAGGGACCAGAGGAGATTGAGGCGGTTGCGGCGCAAACCGCTGTCCTGGGTCATGACCATGACGTGGTCGAAAAAGGAATCCACCACCGGCCGCAGCTCTCGCAGCTGAGCTAGAAGGCTGTCGAAGTCCTCCTCCTTCCAGAGGTCGCGCCACCTGGGGATCAGCTCCTCAATGCTGCGGGCCAGCTCCTTCTCCTGGGGCTCCGGCAGATTTTGCGCATCGTATTCCCCGTCCAAAGGACCATCCTGTCCGCCCTGTTTGCGAATAATATTGTCCACCCGCTTAAAGGTGAGCACTGCGGGCTCGAAGTCCGTCTCCCTGCTGAAGCGATCCAGGGCCCGGAGGCGCTTGTCCAGGAGAACCAGATCTTCTGCCCCGGCCTGAATCGAGGCCTCCACAATGCGCGTGGAAAAGCCCAGGCCTAGATAGTGGGCCCGCACACGCTGCTGGAAGAAATCCAGGAGAGCGGCGCGGCAGTCCTCCGGGGAGAGCTTGGCCTCGATCTCCCCGTAGCTCTCGCGGGCCTTGTCTATCATATTCGGGAGCGAGAGCCGCAGCCCCTTCTCCAGGACGATCCGCACGATCCCCAGGGCCTGTCTTCGCAAGGCGTAAGGGTCCTGGGCCCCGGTGGGGACCATGTTCAGGGAGAAGCAGCCCACCAGATTGTCCATCTTGTCCGCCACGGAGAGCAATGCCCCGGCAGTGCTCTCCGGGATGGGGGTTTCCGGACCGGAGGGCTGGTAGTGCTCCTCCACTGCCCGGGCCGCTGTCTCGGTCTCGCCCTTCCGCCGGGCATAGATCCCGCCCATTACTCCCTGCAGGTTGTCGAACTCGCCCACCACTTCGGAGACGAGATCCGTCTTGCAAATGGCGGCGGCGCGCTCCAGCTCCCGGGAAATTCCGGTATCCAGGAAAAGGTCCAGATAACGCCCCATCTCCTGGAGCCTTTCGCTCTTGTCCCACATGCTTCCCAGGGGGCCCATGAAGACCACCTTTCTCAGCTCCTCGCGCCACTGCTCCAGGCTGGCCTGGGAATCCGCGCTCCAGAAGAAATTGGCGTCCTCCAGGCGGGCCTTAAGCACCCTTTCCCATCCGTTGCGGACCAGATCCAGATCCTTGGGCTCCAGGTTCAGGGTACACAGGAAATAGGGCAGCAGATTCCCCTCTCCGTCCTCGATTCCGAAGCTCTTCTGGTGGCTCTCCATGCTGGTCAAAAGGACCTGCCGGGGCAGGTCCAGGTATTTGCGGTCGAATCCGCCCAGTACCGGCTTGGGATACTCCACCACATCCACCACCTCCTGCAGAAGCTCCTCCTCCCAGACCACGGCACCACCCTTGTCCCGGGCCAGTGCCTCGCCCTGGCCCTTCACCAGTTCCGTGCGCTCCCCGCGGTCCAGGACTACCGCTCCCTGCTCCCGGATGATGCGGAAGTAGTCCTTCGCCTCGGGGATCCGGAAAGGGCCGGGGCCCAAGACCCTGTGGCCCCAGGTATAGCGGTCCGCGGTCAGGGAGGCCTCCTGCACCGGAACCACCTCGCCGTCCAGCAGGGCGGCCATCCAGCGAATGGGGCGGCCGAAGAGGAATCCAGTGGACTCCCAGCGCATCTTCTTGGGGAAGGAGAGCCCGCTCAGTATCTCGGAGCCAAGGCCGGGCAAAAGATCGATCGTCCGCTCCCCTCCCCGGCGCACCTGAACAGCCAGATACTCGCCCTTGTCCGTGCGGGTCACAAAAAGGTCCTCCGGACTCACTCCCTGGGAAGCGACGAATCCCTGTCCCGCGCGGTTCAGTTCGCCCGTCTCCTCATAGGCGATCCGCACCGGGGGGCCGGTGATAAACTCCTCCCGCTCCTGCTGCCGGGAGTCGAGCTCCCCTATCCAGACCACCAGACGCCTGGGGGTGGCATAAGTGCTCAGATCGCCGCATCCGACTCCCCGTTCCCGCAGAGACCGGGAAAACAGGTCTGCCAACTGCCCCATCAGGTCCGGCAGAAACCTGGCCGGCATCTCCTCGATCCCTATCTCCCACACAAACTGTGCCATTGCTTATCTTCCCCGGCAGATGATGTTCCCCAAAAATAGTAGCCCCTCCTCACCCTGTGTGGAGCAGGGGATGCCCTTTCTCCTCGCGTTGCCTCACAAAGAGGCCGGCCACATTGGAGGCCAGATGCCGCACTCTGGCGATGTAGCTGGTGCGCTCGGTAATGGATATGGCTCCCCGGGCCTCGAGAAGGTTGAACAGGTGGGAGCACTTCAGGCAATAGTCGTACGCCGGCCAGAGCAGACCGTTGTCGCAGAGCATGGTGCTTTCCCTCTCGCACTCATCGAAGAACTGAAAGAGCATCCGGGTGGAGCTGTATTCGAAATTGTACTTGGAATACTCGTACTCGGTCTCATGATGGATTTCCCCGTAGGTGCAGAAGTCGTTCCAGGAGATGTCGAAGACGGACTCGCGGTTTTGCAGATACATGCAGATCCGCTCCAACCCGTAGGTCAGCTCCAGGCTGACCGGCTCCAGATCGATGCCGCCCACCTGCTGGAAATAGGTGAACTGAGTGATCTCCATGCCATCGATCCATACTTCCCAGCCCAGGCCCCAGGCCCCGAGAGTGGGGGATTCCCAGTCGTCCTCCACAAAACGGATGTCGTGCATGGAGGGATCGATTCCCATGGCGTACAGGCTCCGGAGATATACCTCCTGGGCATCGTCCGGAACAGGCTTTAAGATGACCTGGTACTGATAGTGCTGCCGGAGCCGATTGGGGTTTTCCCCGTAGCGGCCGTCAGTGGGTCTCCTGGAGGGTTGGACATAACCCGTCTTCCAGGGTTCGGGACCCAGCACGCGCAGAGTGGTCGCAGGGTGGAAGGTCCCGGCGCCCACCTCCACGTCATAGGGCTGGTGCAATACACAGCCATAGTCCGCCCAATAGCGGTTCAGGGCCATGATCACGTCCTGGAAATGCATGCTCCCTCTCCCGTTATTTGCTGCCCTGTTCGCAGGAATCGCCCACAGGGCAAGATAAGATCAATCTTTTCTGAATCCGCCCGAATCCCAGATCAGGGCGAGGTGGTACTCCACGAACCGCTCCAAAACCAGACAGGCCTGGCGAAGGGACGCGGAGTCGCGGTACTGCAAGCCAGCCCAATCTTCCGGGTTGCCGTCGATGACGCGGAACAAATGGAGGAGCGCCTCCCCGGAAAGGACATCCCCGTCCGGGAAGAAGCCGCACTCAGCGCATTGGACTGCCCCGCGGGACAGGGAAAAGGAGGCCCGCTGCAGCCTTTCCGCCGGAGCGCCGCAGGAGGCGCATCCCCCGAATTCCGGGCGATAGCCGTATTCGCTGGCCAGTCTGGCCCGGAAATAGAGGGGAAGGCTCTCCGGAGTCCACTCCGCTGTATTCAGCACGGAGAGTGTGCGCAGCAACAGGCTGAAGACGGCTCTAGAGCCATCCTCGCCTATATGAGCCGCTTCCACGAACTTGACGCAATTTACTGCCATGCCCAGCCTGGAGGGCCTTTGGTGCAGATGGGCAAAGCGGTCGATCAGGGATCCCTCGCGCAGGAAATAGTACTTGGCCCTACCCTGCCTTACGATCTTGAAAAAGACGCGGCTCAACGGCTCCAGGCAGCCCGGAAACCGCCTGCGGCTCCTCAAACCGCCAAAGGCGAAGGCGGATATAACCCCTTTCTCCGGCGTAAGGAAGCGCAGCCACAGGTCAGCCTCCTTGAGCCTCCCTGTCCTGAGGATGAGAACCTCCTGGCTAAATTCCTCCGGGAGCATGACCAGACGCCCATCCCCGGGTCATGGAAGGGTGATCTCCTTGACCTCGCCGGACTCGGCTTGAAGGGAGAGCTTGTCCCCGTCCAGGAAAAGGGCGACCCCGCCGGCATTGCCCAAAAGGAAATAGCCTGTTTCGCGGAAACGGAAGCGCCGCTCCTCTCCGGGATCGAGATAGAGGTCCCTGCTCTGCCCGTTCAACTCCACCCTGAGCCAGCAGGCCTCGTATGCGGCAACACGGAGCACGTGGCCGGCGGGCTCTTGGGACACGCCCTCCTCTGCCGTCCGGTTCTCCGATGTCTCTTCTGTCGTCCGGTTCTCCGATGCTTCCTCTGTCGTCCTGTTGGCCGACACCCTTGTCCCTTCGGCTGCGCTCTGATTCCGGGGAGTCCCATTCTCCGCGGCATCAAAGGACGGAGCTCCTTGTTCCCTGTCTGCGGAGCGCCCGTCAGTTTCCTTCCGGGTCCGGTTTTCCCCCGATGCCCGGCCCGGCCCGGAAACCTCTTCCCCCTGGGTGGCGTTTTCCGTGACCTCCGGGCCCTGACCGGGTACGGTTCGATCCGCGGGAGGAGGACTGAAGAAGAAATAGTACACCAGCCAGACAAGCAGGATAAGCAGCAATACGATAAAAACCACGCTCATCCTGGTCCGGAAACGGTCCCGGCGAGAGCCCTCCTGCTGCTCCCCGCCTGCATGCGCCCTGGGGGTGCCTGTACCGGGACCTGCATCCTCCTGCACTGCACTGTCGAAGTCCCGGACCAACTCTTCCGCGGAGAGCCCCAGAAACCCGGCATAATTCCGGACAAAACCGCGGGCGTATACAAAAGGCGGCAAATCGTCCGGATCGCCCTCCTCGATGGCCCGCAGGATGTCCACCCCGATTTTGGTCGTGGCGTAGACATCCTCCAGGGAGAGTCCCTGCCGCTTGCGCTCCTCTTTGAGTGTCCGCCCTATTTCGTCAAGGGTCATAGGCCCTCCATGCCGGATCGATCAGCCCCTGCCGCACGATCTCTCTGTTTATTCCCGTCTTCCCAACAAGGGAGGCTTTGCTCTTTATAGGAGAAATACCCCACAGGCAATTCCCTGCTACAGTAAGACCCGGCTAGAGCCGGACCTCGATCACCGCCTCGGAGCGCAGCTTTTCCATGTATTCCCTGTAGCGCTGCCGCACCTTCCGGGTATAGACCTTCTCCCGCACCTGGTCCTTGACGCTGGAGAACTCCCCTCCGCCGGATTTCATCTCCTCCAGACGCACTAGGGCATAACCCCCCTTCAGGGGAAAAACCGGGCTTATCTGCCCGGGATCCAGATCTTGGAGCACATCCCGCATGGTCTGGCTCAGGTCCTTCCACTGGACAAAACCCAGATCCCCACCGCTCTCAGCCCTAGGGCCGAGAGAGTATTCCCTGGCCGCCCGGGAAAAGCTCGTCTCGCCGGAGCTGATCCTGCCGCGCAGCTCCTTAAGCCGCTCCCTGTCCCGGATCAGGATAAGGGAGAGATGTACTTCCCGGGGCTGGAGGTACTCCTCCTTGTGCTCCCGGTAGTAGCGGCGGAGCTCCTTTTCGGTAACCACCACCTTTTTCCGGACCCTAATGCTGATCAGACGGTTCACCTTGATCTTTTCCCGGATTTTCTGCCGGAACTCCTCCAGGCTCGTGCCCCGCTTCCGCAGCTGCTCCTTTAGCTCCTGGCGGCTCAGGTCGTTCTGCTGGCGAATCCTCTTCACCCGGGACTTTACGTCATCTTCGGAAACCGTGATCCCCAAGCTCTCGGCCTTCTGGCGTAAGAGCACCTCGGTGATCATGGAGCGAAGGACCTCTCTTGTCCGCTCCGAGTCGCTTGCCTCCTGCTGCCGCTCCGGCATCCCGGCAGAGGAGGTAAGGGAGCTCTGCACCTGGTTCTGCAGCTCAAAGCGGGTGATCGGCTCGCCGTTCACCACGGCCACTATCTCGTTCACCGTATTGACCTCGCCCCAGGCGAAGACGGGCAACAAGAGCAGGAACAGGAGAAAGACCCCCCACGCTTCAATTCGGCGCATCGCTTTGCTCCTTGGGGGCGTTGGCACTGCTGATCAATCCGCTGAGCAGTTCCTCTATTTCCCGTATCTCTTCAGCAGTACTCGAGTTGCCCGCAAAACGCAACTCCAGCTTGGCCGGGGGCTCGAAGCGCGCCCTGTCCTGGTGCCTCTGCACCCATTGCACCATATCCTGCGAGGAAACCGGCTGGGCATTGCTGGACCAGTAGAGGACCACCCTGTTGGGCAACAGATCCGCCTTTTCCACCTGAAGACGGGCCAGCACCATCTTCAGGCCCAAAACTGCGAAAAGGTTCCGCGTCTGCTTGGGCAGGGAGCCGAAGCGGTCCTGGAGCTCCTCCCGCCGCTGCTCGAGCTCTTCCCTGCTTCCGGAGGAGGAGATCGCCTTGTAGTAGTTAAGCCTCTCCTTGTCTTCCTGGATATAAGATGCGGGGATGTTGGCCTCGAAGGTGATGTTCAGCTCCGGCTCGGTCTCCCGGACCGTGGTGTCGCCCTTGACCCGCTTCACTTCCTGCTCCAGCATCTCCAGAAAGAGCTCCAGCCCCACCCGGCTGATGTTCCCGGACTGGGCCTCGCCCAGGATGTTTCCCGCGCCCCGCAGCCGCATATCCTCCAGGGCCACCTGAAAGCCGGCCCCCAGATAGTCCAGATCCAGCACGGTCTGCAGGCGCTTTCTGGCGGACACGGGGAGCTTGTCCACGGAGGGCACCACGAAATAGGCGTAGGCCTGCTCCATGGACCTGCCCACCCTGCCGCGCAGCTGATACAGCTGGCCCAGGCCGAACATCTGGGCCTGATCCACCACCAGGGTATTGGCCCGGGGGAAGTCGAGGCCGGATTCCACGATGGCGGTACTGACCAGGATATCGTAATCCCCCTGCCAGAACCCGTACATGACCTCTTCCAGCCTCCGCTCCCGCATCTTCCCGTGGGCCACTGCCACCCGGGCCTCCGGGACCAGGGACTGTACGAACTCCTGAACCCGAAGTAAATTGTTTATTCTATTATAGACCCAAAAAATCTGTCCACCCCTGTCCAGCTCCGTGCGGAGAATGGAGCGCATCTCCTCCGGATCCCTCTCGATCAGGGAGGTGTGCACCGGCTTCCGGTCCCGGGGAGGGGTCTCGATGACGCTTAGATCCCTTATCCCGGACACGGAAAGCTGCAGCGTTCTGGGTATGGGCGTGGCGGTGAGGGTGAGGACGTCCAGGTTCTGGCGCAGCTTCTTCAGCTTTTCCTTGTGCCGCACCCCGAAACGCTGCTCCTCGTCGAGGATGAACAGGCTGAGGCGGGGCAGGCGCACGTCGTCGGACAAGAGCCTGTGCGTGCCTATCAGCATGTCGATCTCCCCCCGCTCCGCGGCGCGCAGGATCTCCTTCTGCTTTTTGGCGGGGATGAAACGGCTCATCAGGGCCACGCTGACGGAGAAATCCTCCATACGGCCCTTAAAATTCCTATAGTGTTGTTCCGCAAGCACAGTTGTGGGACACAGCATGGCCACCTGCTTGCCTGCGGATATGGCCTTGAACGCGGCCCGCATGGCCACCTCGGTCTTGCCGAATCCGGAATCCCCGCACACAAGGCGATCCATGGGCTCGGGACGCTCCATGTCCCCTTCCACCTCGGTGATGGCCTTTTCCTGATCCAGGGTCTCCTCGAAGGGGAAGGTGGCCTCGAACTCCCTATAGAGCTCGTCCTCCGCGGGATAGTCGAATCCCTTGGCCACGGTGCGGTAGGCGTAGACCTGCACCAGATCGTGGGCCACTGTCTCCAGGGCCTTCCTCACCCGCTCCTTGGTCTTGGCCCACCTGTTGCTGCCGAGCTTGTCCAGGGAGGGAGTAACCCCTTCGGGGCCTTTGTATTTCTGCACCAGATTCAGGCGGTCCACTGGGACGTAGAGCTTGTCCCCGCCGGCGTAGACGAGCACCAGGTAGTCGTTTCCCGTGTCCTCCACCTGCAGCCGGGTCAGCCCGGCGAACTGCCCCACTCCGTAGTCCCGGTGCACCAGGAGATCCTCCGGCTCGATCTCATCTAGCCGCTCCAGGCCCTGGAAATCCGTATCCTTCTTCCTTGTCGCCCCTTCCCTCTGGCCCGAGGGCTGCAGCACGTCCTCGGAAAGTATGAGCGACTGCTTCCAGGCAAGGTCCAGGCCCGCGCCGAAGTCGGAGATGAGGGCATAGATACCGGATTGCTCCGGCTTGTACCTGGTCTTGAACGTCAGCTCCGACCCCTCCATAAACCGGAAAAACCGGTGCCGGGAATGCTCGCTGTGGAAGAGGAGCACCACCTGGTGCCTGGTTTCGCGCCACTGTTCCAGGGCGGAGGAAAGGGCGGAAAGGGGCCTTTTCCGCTCCTGGGGCCGCCAGAAGATGTCGGTGAAGGAGTGGTAGCGCTTTTCCTGCAGCTCCAGCCCCTGCTCCCTGTCTCCCAGGGGCAGCTCCTCGAACAGGAGCTGGGGGCCTCCGCTCAAGAGATCCTGCCGCGCCCTGGTCTGGGACTGAAGGACGCAGTCTGCGGGCAGGTTTCGGCCCAGAGACGCGGATTCCTCCTCCAGGCGCTCCTTCCAGGCGGATTCCATCTCCTCCAGCCCGGAGCGCACCCTCCCGGGGTTCACCAGGAAAGTGAGCGCCCCACTGGGCAGCCAGTCCGCTATGGTGGCTGGGTCGGGGTAAAAGAGCCCCGGAGGGATGTCGCCCTCACCGTTCAGGGCCTTCTCCTTCAGGCCGGACACTGCCTGCTTGCTCAAGCGCCCCGTGGTCCACAGATGATCCCACACCTGCTCCGCGCTTTGGATGTACCCGGACTGCAGCATCGCCGGGGCCACCGGAAGGATTACCGCCTCGTTCAGCTCGCTGCTGGAGCGCTGGCTCACGGGTTGGAAAAGACGGATGCTCTCCAGGCTGTCCCCGAAATATTCCAGGCGGAGGGGAAGGTCGTATCCCGGGGGGAAGATGTCCAGAATATCCCCTCGAGCGGAGAACTGCCCCACCCTGCTTGTCTGGGAGACCCTCTCGTACCCCCAGCAGACGCACTTCTCCATGAGCCGTTCCGGAGGGCACTCCTCCCCCTGCATCAGAAAAAAGAACTCCTCGTCCAGTATCCGCCAGGGAGGCCAGTAGGGCAGGAAACTGTCCAGAGTGAGCACGATCCCCTTGGGCTGCCGCCCCTCCTTGAGCTGGAACAGGCAGGACCATCTTGCTGCCCAGTCCTCGACGGAACCCTCCTCCCGGCGCGGATCGAAGGGTGGAAAGACGATCCATTGCCGGTCCCAGAAGGAAGATCCCCGGGAATCATCGCCCGCAGTAAAGGAGGCCAGGGAGGCGAACTCCTTCAGATAACGGGCGTCCGGAAGCACCACCACCACATCGCGCTCGTAGTCCAGGGCAGTTTTGGCTAGAATGCATTGCGTGCCCGTCCCGCTCTTATATATGGACAGCGACTCCCGGGACTCGCCCCTGAATAATCGCCGTATCTCGCTGGGCAGATTCACTCTGTATCACCTTATTTTGTATGGAAATGTTTCGAAGCTACTGAACTAATTAATAAAATCGGATAGGCCCCGGGCATTGCATGTTTGGTTATGCCCGGCTCACCCCGGGAATGAGGGTTGTAGGTAAACGTGTATGAACCAGGCGGGGGCTCTTTCGCCCCGAAAGCTTGAAAACCGATTCCTCGCAAGGGCAGGCCTCAGGAGTCAAGTCGCTTGCGCCACCCATAAAAGAGCGGCCAAGCCGCCTACACTGACCTTTGCTATGTACTATCCGGAATATCCCAGACCACAAGCCGGAGAACAAGGTCTGGAGGAATACGAAACCTCCCGGCTGACGGGAATAAAAATTATAATTGCCAAAACGGGACATATAGTCCATAATAAAGGTTAAGGCCGGAGCGGAAATCCCCCATGATCAGTAAGTGGTCTCTTTGTTCCGGCACAGCGAAGATCGGCTTTTTGCCCGGACTGATCTTTAGTAAGAGGGTCTACGGACACAAAAGAAGAAACTCTCTAACAGCAAGGAGGAAATTGGCTAATGGCCCAATTTTTTCCCTATTTCGTCGACGTCAATGTGGCCGACCAGGTAAGGTCCCTCTCCACCAAGGACCTGCTCGATTTCTGGGAAGAAACACAGTATATGGAAGAAAAGCTGACTGCCGAGCCGGACAGGATGCCCGCGTACAACGTGGAGTATGAGCGGGCCGTCCTGCAGGAGCTGCAAATCAGAAGCTGTATGGACAAGCTGAACCGCTGAGCCTTCCTGCCCCCATTTCGGAGAGCCAATAAGAAAGACCCCGCCTGGCGGGGTCTTTCTTATTGGCGTCAAGGCACTTACCAGCTTTTGCCCGCCTGCGCTGTCCGCTCCCCTCACCGCGCTGCGGAAAAAAAGCGAGAGAAGAGGAAGCCGCCTACTGCCTTATCCCTATCTGCCGATACCGGAATAGATGAAGCCCATCTTGCGCACATAGGTGGGGGAATAGAGGTTGCGGCCGTCGAAGACCGCCGGATTCCGCATTTTTTCCTTGATTAGGGGAAAGTCTGGATTGCGGAACTGGTGCCATTCCGTGACCACGGCCAGCGCGTCCGCCCCGTCCAGGGCGTCGTATTCACTGTCCACGACGCTCACCAGATCGTTATCCGCGAAGATCTGTCTCACACGTTCCCCGGCACGGGGATCGTAGGCCCGTATTCTCATGCCCCTCCGGGTCAAGTAGTCCATAATGACCAGCGCGGAGGCCTCCCTTATATCGTCCGTGTTCGCCTTGAAGGCCAGGCCCCAGACCGCGAGCAACTTGTCCTTCACACCCCCCTTGTCCAGGAAATAGGCCTCGATCTTCTCCGCGAGCAGGCGCTTCTGATGTTCGTTGACCGAATCCACGCTGGTTAAAAGCCCCGGGCTATAGCCGCTGTCCTCGGAGGTTCTGATCAGGGCGCGCACGTCCTTGGGAAAACAGGAGCCGCCGTATCCAGCCCCGGGATAGATGAACCTGTACCCAATCCTGGGATCCGAGCCGATGCCGCGCCGGACGTCCTCCACATCCGCCTCCACCTTCTCGCAGATGTTGGCGATCTCGTTGATGAAGGAGATCTTGGTGGCCAGCATGCAATTGGCGGAATACTTGCTTATCTCCGCGCTGCGCGGGCTCATGACCAGCAGCTTGTCCCTGCTGCGGGCGAAGGGGGCATAGAGGGACTCCAGCAGCTCTGCGGAATGCTGGCTGTCCGTTCCCACGATCACCCGATCCGGCTTGAGGAAGTCGTTCACCGCGTCTCCCTCCTTCAAGAACTCCGGGTTGGAGACCACGTCGAAATCCAGATCCAGATCGCGCTGGCCGAGCTCCTGGCGGATTATGGAGCGCACCTTATCCACGGTCCCCACCGGAACAGTGGACTTGTTGACCACTATCTTCTCCTCGCAGATAGAGCGTCCGATTTCCCCGGCCACCTGATACACGGAGCTCATGTCGCACTCCCCGTTCTCCGAGGAGGGTGTCCCCACGCAGATGAAGATAAACAGGGCGCCCTCCTGTCCCGCCTGCAGATCGGTGGTGAACCCCAGCCGCCCCGCCTCCAGATTCTTGCGCACCAGATCCTCCAGGCCGGGCTCGTAGATATGGACCCCGCCCTGATTGAGCTCCCGGACCACCTCCTCGTCGATATCCACGCAAAAGACCTGGCTGCCCATCTCCGCGAAGCAGGCGGCGGTCACCAGACCCACATAGCCTGTTCCCACTATGCAGATTCTCATCCATCTCTCCTTGTACTTGCTGCCCGGGGAAAGCCGGATTGCTCATGAACTCTGCTGCTGATCCCGGAGGCCCAATCCGGACAAATCGCGAAAGATAATATACCAGACACCCTCTACAGGTCCAGGACTAGATTCAGGCACTGCATAAAAAATACCTGCTTCCCGGCCTGAAACAGAACAAGGGCGCCGCCAGGAGCAGCGCCCTTGAAGCAAAGGATCAAACA